>NZ_JABFFQ010000003.1:0-199578 GCF_032944295.1 Methanoculleus nereidis | reverse complement strand
GACACACAAAACGATTGAGCAAATGATTGAGATTCTGGTACAGGCGGGATATGTGGTGCAGAAACGAGGACTCTTTGATCCAGGAGGATGAGGAATCACCCCAGGATCAGTTTTTCATGGTAAACCCTATTCTGGTCTTCCTATCCTGCTGAGGCCGGTGCCGGACCCGGCTATCCCCGGGGCGACCTTTTTTCTCGGGCATCTCCGCATGCCGTGGACCGTGACGGCTATCGCCATGGGGGTGGGGCTCCCCGCCCCGGTCTCACGCAACGATTCGCACATTTCACCGGCCCCACCCCGCCCGCGCTTCGCGCTCCTCCCCCGCCCCGGGGGCGGGGGCAGTCATGGCGATACCCGGGGGAAAGCCGTGCCCCGGAATGCGGCTATCCAGAACAAACAGGTGGCGTTTCAACAAAGCCCTTTTTTAGCCCTTTTTGCGCGTTTCGTCCAAGGTTCAGGCCCGTTCTCGAGTAGAACAGGGGCAGGAATCTTCGATAGGGATGAAGACTTCGTTCATGTGCTAATTGAAACAACCGAAGCAAGAGAAAAACCCGATGCACTGGACCGTGGGGGTATCGCCACAGGGGGAGGGGCTGACGGGGAGGGGGCATGCCCCCTCCCCTGTCTCCACCTCATACGAGGATAGTTTTGACACTCCCCACGGCTAAAGCCGGGGGCTTTCTTGCACCCCGTGAACCCCGGATCTGTAACCCCCACCCCTCCCGGCCTCCGGCCTCCTCCCCCGCCCCTGAGGGGCGGGGGCAGTGCGTGGCGATAGCCACTGGAAAGCCGTGCATGGGTTTGTGTACCCCGCCAGAGAACTGAAGCGGGAGATGACCTACGTACAAGTACAAGCAACGACATCAGAACGGCAGGAGCACCTCCCTCGCTGCACCGAAAATAGGAATGCGGAGTTATAGCCCGCAAAAAAAAGAGATACCCCTCCGAAGAGAAAATCCGGTTATTCTTTCCCCTTCAAGGCCTGCTGGGCCTTCTTCGCCCGCTCTTTCGCTGTATACCCGGTGACCTGCTGGAGGTAGTTCCGGAACCGGCGGTTGGTGTCGATGATCGTCTCGTCATCGGCGCTTTTGTTCGCCTCGGTGTCGACGACCAGGGTCTTGCCTCCTGAACCGGACCAGACTTCAAGACGCAGGAGCGCTCCGTAGGTGATGGTGTAGTGACCGTCCTCCGAGACCGCAGGTTCGGCCCCGAACTGGTCGCGGAGACCCTGGATCATGGACTCTGTGAGTTGTTTCGTGTATCCGCGCTTGATCTGGTATTCCTGCATAATATTTTTAAGGGACATCCAACTATGTTAAACTAATCCAGGAGTGAGTGATTGATCCCATGGACGATATAAAGGTCATATCCAGAGCGCTCGCCGGCGCCGAAAAAACGGTGCTGATCGGGTTCCCCGGCAGCGGACTCGTCGGGAGTATTGCGCTGCAATATCTTGTCGAACAGATGGATTTCGAACAAATTGGGTCGATCACGAGCAAATACTTCCCGCCGGTCGCCCTTATGTCGAAGGGCGTGATTAACGCTCCTGTGCGTCTCTACGAGAAGGATCACCTCGCCGCAGTCGTCTCAGACGTCCCCATCCACCCGGCGATCTGCTACGAGGTGGCAAACGGCATCATGGACTGGCTCACCCGGTTCGACGTCAGAGAGATTGTTACGATTGCAGGGATCATCACGAATGAACCGGAAAAAAGGGTCTTCGGGGTTGCGACCAGCAGCGGGGTGCTGCAACGCCTCGAGGACCAGACGATCATCCTCCCCATGGGAAGCATCTCCGGTGTCGCGGCAAGCATCCTCACGGAGTGCAAGACGCGGGGCATCCCGGGGATGGGGTTGCTCGGTGAGACGGTGAATACACCCGACCCGCGATCCTCTGCGGCCACGATTGAGGTCCTGAACAAGATCTACAACCTCAACCTGGACATCCAGCCGTTGCTCGAGCAGGCGGTCGAGATCGAGGCGGCGATGTCCCAGATCGCCGAGCAGGTGCAGAAAACCGAGGCTCAACCGCGGAGAGAGCAGCTGCCTATGTACGGGTGATGGCCATGAAGTATGCAGCGTTAACCGGAATCTCGCCGTCGGTCATTGCCGAACTCAAGAGCGGCAAGGCCCGCACCCTCGAGCTGAACAGCGCCCACAACATCATCACGCTGACCGAGACCGCCCCGGGGGAGTGCATCTTCGTGACGTCGGTCAACGAGGAAGACCTCTCGCCCGGCGATCCGGGGATCATGGTCGACCTCCTTGTCCTCAACATCAGCATGAAACGGATCGAGGTCGCCAACCCGTTCTTCTTCGAGGAGCGGGAGCGGATGTCGGCCCGGATCAAGGTCCAGTTCCGGGGAACGACCATCGCCCGCGACGTCGAAGGGCGGAAGTGGGGTGATCCGACCAAAGTCGAGGTCATCCGGTCGGCGTGTTACCGGGCCGGCTGATACGCTCTCTCTTTTTCTGTGCAACTGGCGTGAGCATCGCGAGCGGCAGGAGCATGAGCACCGTCAGGTGCGAGCTGCGACGTTCCAACAGAGCTTGAGCCGACCCTGGCCCTCAAAGGGTTAATAACCCCGGGCGACCAAAATGTATGGGAATACCACAGGGGTCTGTGGCTTAGCCAGGACATAGCGCCGGGCTTCTAACCCGGACGTCGGGGGTTCGAATCCCCCCAGGCCCGTCGTTTTTGAGATCCGTTTTGCCGTAAAAAGAATACGTCCGGGGCGGATCACGGCTACGCTTTCCGTAATCAGCGCATCGACAGGCCGGGAGACATTATGTGGCTATTGCGCCAGGGCAGTGATGCGTGTATCCAGTGGTGGATCTCTGCGGAGGGATGCCCTGCCGGCGCCATCGATCCGGAGACAATACCTCGATCGATACGAAACCATGCATCACCTTCTGTGCGTGTATCAAGAACTGCCCTAATAATGCTGTATCGGCGAAACCCTGGCCGGCTAAAGGCGCATCGGTGCGCCTTCATACGCGTTACGGCCAGCGATAGGACCCGGAATACTTCCCGCAATGAGGAGACCCGTACCGGCAATGAGGATATCTTCCAGGGACGCATACTGAGGATATACATATGGAACACCGTCCGTTCTACGCAGTCCACCCTCTCTTCCCCGTCTACCCGGAACCGGAGGACCCGTCGCCTGCACGGAAGCGCTGGATCCTGGTCCAGAGCGGTTCCGTGCTCTTCACGAGCAATCCGGCACCCGGCACCGTTCTCATGCCGGACCCGCTCCCCGCCGGTCTCGCGTGCGGTGCGCCGGTGTACCTCGGCACCCGCGGCGACACCATCTACTACGCAGTCGAGGTCCCTCCCCATGCCGCACCGCCGGACGGCTGGCAGCCGTCACCGGTCCGGGAACTCTCCGGAAGGGTTCCGGAGAGCGACATGGCCGTTGCCTCCTACGCCGTGCGGATCCTTGACTTCGACCGGTCGACCGCCTTCTGCGGCAGATGCGGCGCAAAGACCCGCCCGCTCACGACCGAGCGGGCACGGATCTGCACGGCCTGCAGCCGCATCGTCTACCCCCGGATCTCCCCCGCCATCATCGTGCTGATCAAGAAGGGGGAGGAGGTCCTGCTCGCCCGTTCCCCCCGCTTCCCGCAGGGGGTCTTCGCGGTCATCGCCGGCTTCAATGAGCCCGGCGAGAACCTCGAGCAGACCGTCCACCGCGAAGTCCGCGAGGAGGTCGGCATTGCGGTGCGAAACCTCCGGTACTTCGGGAGCGAGCCCTGGCCGTTTCCCGATTCGCTCATGATCGGCTTTGTCGCAGATCATGCCGGAGGAGAGATCCGGATCGACAACCAGGAGATTGAAGCCGCCGGCTGGTTCACCCGCGACACTCTGCCCCCCGTTCCATCGGTGGAGAGCATCTCGCGGGCGCTCATCGAGGCCTGGATCCGGCGGGAGATCTGACGAAAGGCGCCGGAGCCGCCACTGCCCTGAACATGATGATCTATTTTTCATACGGGATCCGGATGCCGGAGGCTCAAATCCCTCATAACCCGTTGAATTCCGAGAGATTCCGGCTAACGCACCTGTCCGACCCGAACCGCGAGGTTGATGGCGGCGGATGGCCTACTACATCCCATGGAGCACGAAACGGTCAGACTGACCGGAAAAGATGCCGTCGGGTACGTCATACCCCTCGGCCCGGCAAACCTCGTGGCGGTGGTGACCGATACGGGTATGGTCGGTTGCGGCGCGTTTGACGTCGATGCGCTCGAGAAGTTCGGATACCCTGCAGCGCGTGTCAAACCTGCGGGAGGCGCATCCTCGATCGAGACCGTCGAGGACCTCCTCCGCGGCGAGATCAAGGGGGCGAACAGGTATGCACGCGAGCGTGGCGTTGCCGTCGGCATGACAGGGAGAGAAGCGCTCGACCGGCTCTAGAGCATCCTGACCAATTCCCTCGCTCTTTTGAAACGTGCCTCTGCTGGCCGCTCATCCCCACCTCGCACCGCTCCACCCATAGTTTCAAATACAGGGGGCTACCCAATGGCTGCTCGTGAAAGGGGGGGCCATATCTACCGAAATGGCTACGATCTGTGCCGTCACCATAGCAACGGTGCTGATGACCGTCGTAGCCGCGATTCTTCTCTCGCCGGGAGAAGGTGCGGGGCTTTCCCTCCCAAAAACCAGCCCCGCCGGCCCGGTCGAGGCCGTCGCCGGTTACGCCGGGGTTCCGGTGCTGCGCATCTCGGGCACCACAAACCCGATCGATCTCGCAAAATGCCGGGTCTACCTCACCGATCCTGATGGGATCTTCAGGACCGTCGAGACCGCGGTCCTTGAGAACACGAACCTCTCCGACGGGCAGGCTGCATATGTCTTCTATCTTCCTACGGACGAGCGGACGGCGTCCGGCTACTGGATCACCGACGTGCCGGATCTGGTCTTTACGGACACCCACCACCCCGGCGTCCGCCCGTTTACTCCCGGCGGTGATTGGCGGGTCGTCGTCTACGATCCGGATCTGATGAAAACCAGGATTGACCGGGTTGTCCCGGTCACCGAACCTTCGTCCCCGGAGTGACCGGCCGGAGGGGGACAAGGAGGGAGGCTTCGTCGCCGGCGGCGAGGATCATCCCCCGGCTCTCGACCCCGAAGATCCTGGCCGGAGCAAGGTTTGCGATCAGCGCCACGTCTTTCCCCACCAGGTCGTCGGGGGTGTAGAACTGGGCGATCCCGCTGACCACCTGGCGTTTCTCACCGCCGAGGTCGACGACCAGTTTGTAGAGTTTCTTTGAGCCCTTGATCGGCTCGGCCGAGACGACCTTTGCGACCCGGATATCGAGGTTGGCGAACTCCTCGATGGAGATGGTGGGCATCTTCGGTTCGGCGGCCGCATTTGCCTTCTCTACCCGCTCGTTGAGGGTCGCCTCGAGGGTGGCGACCTGGTCTTTCTCGACCTTCGTAAAGAGGGTAGAGGGTTTTTCGAGCGGCCGTGCCCCCACCGGCGCCGTGGCCTCGGCGATCGCGTGGTCCGCGATATCGTCCTCGTAGCCGAGCATCGTCCAGGCCCGCTGCATCGCGTCAGGCATCAGCGGTTCGAAGACGAGGACGAGCGCCTTGACGATCTGGAGGCAGTCGGCGATCACCTGCTCTGCTGCGGCCCGGTCCTCCTTGATCAGCTTCCAGGGGGCGTTGTTCTGGATGTAGGCGTTCCCGAACGACGCGAGCGCCATCATCGAATCGACAGCGTTCTTGAAGTCGTAGTCCCGCATCAGGGCGTCGATTCCGGCGAGCGACCGCTCGATCTCCTCGATGACCTCCGGCCGGGGGGCGAGGTCGGGAACGCCGGCAAACTCCTTCTCGGCGAAGTACATCGTCCGGTAGATGAAGTTCCCGAGCGTCCCGACGATCTCGTTGTTCACCCGCTCGGCATAGACCTTCCAGGAGAAGTCGAGCTCTTTGGTGTGGTTCGTGTAGGAGAGGAGGTAGTAGCGGAGGTAGTCAGCCGGGAGACCCACATCAAGGTAGTCGTCATTCGTCCAGACGACGTAGCCCCGTGACTTCGAGAACTTCTTCCCTTCAATTGTGACCATGCCGCTCGCGACCACCGCGTAGGGGAGGCCGTATCCTGCGCCCTTGAGGAGCGCCGGCCAGAAGATGCAGTGGTGGTAGATGATGTCCCCGCCGATGAAGTGGGTGACGCGGGTATCGTCGCCGCACCAGTAGTCCTTCCAGTCGGCGCCGGCAGCCTCCGCCCATTCCTTCGTGAACGAGATATAGCCGATAGGCGCGTCGACCCAGACGTAGACGACGAGGTCGTCGCGCCCGGGGAATTTGACGCCCCAGTCGAGCGTCCGGGTGATGCACCAGTCGTGCAGGAGTTCCTTCACCCACCCGAGGGCGTAGTTCCGGGCGGTGGACGTGCCCCGGAGGGCCGGGAGGTAGTCGAGGAGGAACTCCCGGAACGCCGAGAGTTTGAAGAAGTAGTGCTCCTGCTCGCGATATTCCGCCTTCCCACCGCAGACCTTGCAGATCGCATCCTTGATCTCGCCGGGCTCGAGGTGCTGCCCGCACCCCTGGTCGCACTCGTCGCCCCGGGCGATTGCCCCACAGTGGGGGCAGATCCCCTCCACGTAGCGGTCGGGAAGGAACCGCTCGCAGTCCGGGCAGTAACTCTGGCTGACGGTCTCTGCGTAGACGTAGCCGTTCTCGATAAGCCGCTCGACGATCGACTGCGTGGTCTCGCGGTTCATGGTATCGTCGGTCATGCCGAACCGGTCGAAGACGACGTCCATCCGCCGGAACGTATCGTAGAAGTGCTGATGATAGCGCTCCGAGAGGGCGCGGGGGGTCGAGCCCTCCTGCTCGGCGCTGATCACGATCGGGGTTCCGTGGTTGTCGGAACCGCATACAAAGACGACCTCCTCCCCGGCCCGGCGCATATACCGCACGTAAAAATCCGCCGGCACGTAGGTCCGCAGATGCCCGATATGGCAGGGACCGTTCGTGTACGGGAGCCCGCACGTTACCAGTAACGGCTTACCACTCATCCTTATCTACTCTGGTTGCGATGCTAATAAAGACACCAGCGCATGGCACGACGGATCACGATACCGGTCCGGTCCTTCGGCTCCGAGGTTGGGGTGCCCGAAGTTCCGGAACTCGCGGAGTGGCTGAAAGGAAAACGGGGGAAGGAGGCGGACCTCACGACCTACCGGCTCGAGCGCTCGCTCGATGCCCAGGAAGGGGTGGCGGTGCCCGCAGCCGGCGGCCTCTTCTACGGCGAGCGGTTGAGCGCGGCCTTCCAGGGTATGGCGGACGGGGTGCTCGTCGACGAGCCGGGCATCGACCCGTCCGTCGTGGCGGCGGATGCGCACCTTGTCTGCACAAGGCGAAAGGACGCCAGGTTCTCCCTTCCGGCCCCGCACATGCTCGGGTTCCGGGACGGCTATATCGGCGATGAGGAAGAGTTCTCTGAGACGATCGCGACCGCTTACGCCCGCCTTGCACGGGAGATGCGGGATGCAGGCGTGCGGGGGCATGTTCTGGTCGCGGACCGGGCGGACCAGATCGAACTGGAGGTGCTCGCGTCAAGAAAGATCGTCTTCTTCCCCAAAAACCCGGAGACCTTTGACCTCGAGCTGCTGCTCGAGTACCAGGGCGACCTCATCCTCCCGGCCCACGGCCTCGGCCGGGCAGCGGACCTGATGGAACAGTTCCGCGTCAAAAAACTGATCTTGCTCGATGCGGAGGAAAATAATCTCGCAGCGGCGGCCGAACTCGCCGACCCGGATATGCTCGAGGTCGGCGGCTACTGCGAGGACGACTGCCCGGACTACTGGAAGAGCCTGGTCGAGCGGGCGTTCATTCCTCGATAGACTCCGCCTTCTCCGCCAGGCGGCGGTAATGCCGGTTCCGTTTCACGAGCCAGAAGAGGAGCCGGTCGAGGAGGGTGAACGAGAACGTGCCTCCGGCTGCGTGGGGATGCCCTCCGCCGGAGAACTCCCGGGCGATGATGTGGCTGACAGGGGGGACGGACCTGATGGAGATGCGGCCGTTTGAGGAGACGACCACCTCGATATCGGTGCCGAGTTCCTCGCGGATGGTGTGGGCGGTCTCGCTCGGGTAGCCGTAGAGGGGAGCGAATGCGATCCGGTAACGGCCGTCGGCGATGATCGTGGTGTGCCGAAGG
The DNA here is from genome assembly GCF_032944295.1 of Methanoculleus nereidis. Lineage (NCBI taxonomy): Archaea > Methanobacteriati > Methanobacteriota > Methanomicrobia > Methanomicrobiales > Methanomicrobiaceae > Methanoculleus > Methanoculleus nereidis. The sequence goes on along the minus strand of NZ_JABFFQ010000003.1, from coordinate 191,407 downwards.
CTCTTTTTGATGTCGCGCTCCATCTCGCGGACGATCCCGGCGTACTCGCTCTCGACCTTCGCATCGATGATCGTGCCGCGGACGAGGTTGTCGCGGACGTACTCCCGCCAGCCCTTCCGCATCACCACCTGGCCGAGCATCTTCGACCGGGGATCCTGGTGCTTCCAGAGGTCGTAGTCGCAGACGACCCGCGCGATCTCTTCGGCCACCGCATCACCGGGGGCGAGGTCGCGTGCGACGATACCGGTCGCGCAGGTGGAAACATCGATGTGGAGGAGGCTCGTCTTCTTCTCGACGGCCCGGACCTCCTCGTCCTTCCAGCGGTGGTGATCGCGCCACTCGATCCGCCACCCGTTGGAGCGCGCCTTCGCCAGCCTCTGCTCGACGCCCTGCTGATAGCCGATATCGGATATGCTGAGGAGATCGCCCCGCCCGGGGGAGCCGGCCACCGCGTCGAAGAGGGAGAGGAACTTGCCGACCGAAGCCCAGACGGTGAAGACGTCCCCGTACTTCCTCCGGTGGATGGCGTCGCTCCCGACGGCATCGAGGTCGTTGTGCGTGAGATGCACGACGGCCTGTGTCCTCCCGGAGAGCGCCTGCATAAGGTTCGTCCCCCGGTTATCCGGCTTCTTATTGTTTCGGCCCATTGTTCCTTTACATCGATGTACAACGTGATAAACAGACGGTTCGGATTCCGTTGCCGTGCTGCTGCCCGGCGTGGGAGGCTGTCTGTCCAGGAAGCACAGAATTTATTAGGGACGACCGACAACACTGTAAGGCAGAAGCCCCTGTAGCTCAGACTGGGAGAGCGCCAGACTGAAGATCTGGTTGTCCCCGGTTCAAATCCGGGCGGGGGCACTTCGAGCACCTTTTCTGATGCCTTCTCTCACATCGCTTCCCCGGCACGCCTGCAATACCTATCTGCCATAACGACAGAGAGAATCTAATGCGCGTCAAATTCTGTGGAACGGCCAGCCTTGCGGATATGCGGTGTGCAACCGATGCGGGCTGCGACGCCCTGGGATTCATCATGGGCGTGACCCATCAAAGCAGCGATTTTATAACACCGACGGAGGCTGCGAAGATGATCCGCCATCTCCCGCCGTTCATCGAACCGGTCGCGGTCACCCATCTGCAGGAAACAGAAGATCTCATTACGCTGGTGAGAGACTCACACTGCACGACGCTGCAGATCCAGAACACCATCAAACCGTCCGAAATGGACGTTATCCGCGATGCTCTCCCGTACGTAACGATCCTGAAAGCCGTTCATGTAACGGACGAATCGGCAATCAAGATGGGAAAACACTATGAGCCCTATGCCGATGCGCTCATCCTCGACACCAGAACGGCGGAGAAGCTCGGGGGAACCGGGATTCCTCACGACTGGGACATCAGTGCAGCAATTGTGGCAAACTCGGCAGTTCCCGTGATACTTGCAGGAGGACTCACGCCGGAGAACGTGAGCGAGGCGATACGAAAGGTCCGCCCGTACGGGGTCGATGTGCATACCGGCGTCAAGAAGAACGGGGTTCGCAACCCGGAAAGGGCACGCGCTTTTGCCCGCGAAGCGCGAAACGCCCTGCCGGACCCCGGGAGCAGGGGATAGATCTTTTCTCAGCCGGAGACGGTGAGACGGCGCTGAGCCTCCCGCATAAGCAAGTGCTCCGGACCGGGCAGGCACCGGGCTGATAGATGGCCGGTCCAGGTCCGAAACTGACCGGCGTTCATTGCTACCCGGACGAGCCGGGCATTCCCTGTGCCGGGCTATTCCGTCAGGCAACGCCCGGAATACCGACACCTGCCCTGATAGATCTATTTATCTAATTATACACATATGAGCAATAATAGCGGGTGGAAGTCCACCTGCAAGGAGGTGAACCATGCCAGGATTTGACAGCACAGGGCCGGGAGGGCAGGGCCCGATGACCGGCGGCGGGTTCGGCTATTGCAACCCCGCCGCACGGAGGCAGTGGCCGCCCATGTGGGGCTACCGCGTACCGTACTCACCCTACCCCGGACAGGTCTACGGTCTCGGCCGGGGAGGGGTCCCCCGGGGTGGCGGCCGGGGTCGTGGCTTCGGCGGGGGCAGGGGCCGCGGGTGGCGGTGCTGGTAACCACAGGCCGGCGCGGCAAACCTCGTCTGCACGTACCACCGAGCTCCTTACGATGTGGGACCGGCTACCCCACTGCTCTTCAGATCATACCCCAACCCGGTGTGGACCCACCCCATACCCGGGTTTCGCAACAGGGTTAGTGCATGCAGGTTGGGTCGGAGTGCATAAATTACGCAAAAAGAGTTTTTCGTCCGGTCGACACTATTCAAGATGAATCGCGCCGGACGGGCACTCAGCGATGCAGGCCCCGCAGTCGATGCAGAACCCGGGATCAACGTTTGCTTTCCCGTCTTCCATCCAGATCGCTGCAGCCGGGCAGACGTCCACACAGGTCGCGCACCCGGTGCAGAGGTCCGGATCAATCACCGCTGCCATACTCTCACTGCACCTCATCGGGTTTTCGAACGTTGTGCACCACGAAGAGCGCACTGAGCAGGCCGGGACGGCCTGCACCGGCCGTTCACCATCGACGTCCGCGTCCGCCGCCGAAGCCGCGGCCACGGCCGCACCCGTATGGGATTCCGCCTCTTCCAAGGCCATAAACCGGCTGCTGCTGAACCGGGGGCTGCTGGGTGGTCTCGTTCGTTTCTCCGGCAGGGCTGCCTTCTGCAGGCGGCTGCGGCGGCAGGACGCACCTGCCCATGCGCCGGCCGGTCATCGGCCCCATACCCTGGGGCCCGGTACCATCAAATCCTGGCATTTTCATTCACCTCGTTGTAACATAGTACTCATATGCGCGAAATCATATAAATTTATCCCCCGCAGGGTATGCCCACTCCATGAACAGACCGTAACATCTTCATGCACAACCGGAGATATCGGCCTCTCCAGGACTGGCTCCTTCCGGAATACCCCATGCCAAAGTTTACTGTCGATCAGGTTCCACCCCGGATACGCAGAACGGCCGAACGTACCATGTCTTCCACACCAGTATCCAATGAACTGCCCTTTCCACGCGCCACCCTCGACGAACTCGAGGACGGCGTGCTCCTGCTTGATTCCGACAGAAGAGTGGTACGGGTCAACCGGGTCTTCCGGAGCCTGCTCACGCTGCCGGACAACAGGGATCTCACCGGGGCGGACGGGATGGCGCTCGTCCGCACCCATCTTGCACCGATCATCACTGATGCGGGAGCGGCCCGGCAGCTTCTCGCGGCGCTCCGGAACAGGGAACCGCTCTCCAGGCTGGAATGCCGGATTGCCCCCGACCGGTGGGTGACCTGCTCGGTCCGGGTTCCGGATAGTGGCACAGTGCTCCTCCTCGTCAGCGATATCACCGCGAGGAAGGAGAGCGAGGAGAACTACCACCGTCTCGAGCAGGAGCGAAACCGCTACCGGGAACTCTTCGACCTCGCCCCCGACGGCTACTTCGTCTGCGACCCGCAAGGGATGATCCTCGACGTGAACCAGGCGGGAGCCCTCCTTCTCGCGAGAGACCGGCAAAGCCTGATCGGGACAGCCGCCACCGATCACATCGTCCCCGGGGACAGGAAGGCCTGCCGTGACCTCGTCGCCCAATTCAAGAGCGGGGTCCCCGGCCCCCTGCGGGGGATCGAGGTCCGGGTGCAGCCGGCGGCCGGGGAGCCCATCCCGGTCTCCCTCTCGGCCACCGCCGTCCGGGACGACCGGGGCGGCCTTACGGAGATCCGGTGGCTCGCACGGGATATTACCCGAAGAGTTCAGGTGGACGCAGAGCGGGAGCAGTTGCTCGCCGAGAACCAGTCGCTCGCGGCCGACCTCGCGGAAGAACGCGACCTCCTCCGGACGGTCATGGAGTACACCGACGTCCACCTCGCCTACCTCGATCCCCATTTCCGGTTCGTCCGCGTGAACACGGCCTATGCAGAAGGTTCCGGGCATGCGAAGGAGGACCTTCTCGGGCGAGGCCACTTCGACCTCTTCCCGGATCCGGAGAACCAGGCAATCTTTCAGCGGGTGCGGGATACCGGGGAGGCATTCCGGATATACGCAAAGCCGTTTGCGTACGTTGACCAGCCTGAACGCGGGAAGACCTTCTGGGACTGGAGCCTCGTGCCGGTGAAGGATGCGAAGGGAGACGTCCAGGGACTGGTCTTCTCGCTTGCCGACGTCACGGAGCGGGTACGGGCCGAGGAAGAGGTCCGTATTCGGAACAGGAGGCTTGCCGTCTTAAACGCGGTCATCACCGCATCGGCATCCGCGTTCACCCTTGACGAGCTGCTCGATAATACGCTTGACGCAGTCCTCGATAACCTCGGGTTCGACGTCGGGTTGATCTACATGCTGGAGGGAAGGGACCGGGTGCACGCCGGCATCCGGTGCTACCGCGGGGCATCCGAATTCGCCCTGATGCAGAACCAGACCCTCAAGGTCCACCACTGGCCCTACAACCGGGTCTTTGTCGCTGGTCAGCCCTGGTTCGTCGAGGAAACGGATGACGCGGGAAGCCAGGAGCGTGACGTACTCGCGGACTTCGGCGTTGCATCCCTGGCCTTCATCCCGCTCGTGGCCGAGTCCTCGGTCGTCGGGGCGCTCGTGCTCGGGAGCACCGAGAGACAGGAGATCCCGCAGGAGACCCGTCGGATCCTCGAAGCGGTCGGCCGGGAGGTCGGGGCCGGGGTCCTCCGTGGGATGCTCTACGACCGGCTCGAGGCGGCGAACCGGGAGGCGAACCTTTACCTCGATATCCTCACCCACGACATCCGGAATGCCGACAACGTCACGAGCATTTACGCCGACTTGCTCGACGAGAAGCTCTCCGGGGAGGAGCGGGAGTACCTGCAGAAACTCCGGGCCGGCATCAGAAAGAGCATCGAGATCACGGTGAACGTCGCCACGATCCGCAGGATCCGCGAGAGCCGGACGGCGCTTCACCCGGTCGACCTCGACCGGGTGATCCGGGAAGAGATCGCGCACCATCCGGATACACGCATCGCGTATGAGGAACTGGGCGTGACGATACTCGCCGACGACCTCCTGCCCGAACTCTTCACGAACCTCATCGCCAACGCTGCAAAACACGGCGGGCCGGATGTCGAGGTCACCATAACCGTCGATGATGCCGAAGAGGACGGGTTTCTCCTCGTCACCGTCGCCGACACCGGCCCGGGGGTTCCGGACGAGGCAAAGCAAGCCATCTTTTCCCGGTTCGAGCAGGGGGAGGGCCGGGAGAGCGGCCAGGGCCTCGGTCTCTCGATCTGCCGGATGCTTGCTGCCCGCTACGGCGGGACGATCTGGGTCGAGGATCGGGTGCCAGGGCACCCTGAAGAGGGAGCAGCGTTTGTGTTCACGCTCAGGGAGGCCGCGCAAAACAGTTGAGAGTTCTCCTCGAACAACCCGGGAATTATATTTTTGGCTAACAACGCCACCGTGGAAAAACCCGTAATCGCCAGAATAAGGATTGAAGAGCACGGGCTCCCCATACGAAAGTTAATCAAGAATAGTGATCGATGATCAATCATGTGGGGCGTTCCTGCGGTATACCAAGAGGCATGCCGCACGGCGTGTGCATCCATAAACGGTCGTGCATTGGGCCAGCCCCCGGAGTTATAGATCCTCATAGCGGGCCGGCGCGTGAGGACGACCACGCACGGTAAACCAACACAATGAGGAAGAGGTAATGGGAGAACCAGAACAATCGAAAAGTGCAGGCAGGACCCCGGTAGAAAACCTCCGTGAAGAGGAGACACCGGCCGCGGCAACGGAAGGATCCCCGGTTGCCATCGCCGGGATCGGGGCATCTGCCGGCGGCCTGGTGGCCCTGGAAGCGTTTTTTGCTCACGTCCCGCGCACAACCGGCATCGCGTACGTGGTGGTCACGCACCAGGCCCCCGATCAGCCGAGCAGTCTTCCCGAGATCCTCCAGCGGTCCACAACCCTGCCCGTCGTGAAGATCGAAGACGACATGCGTGCCAAGCCGGATACCGTGTACATCATCCCGCCGAATGTCGATCTCTTCATCCTGCACGGCACCTTCACCCTGATCGAGCAGGCCCTGCACCAGGGGTTGCGGTTGCCGATCGACACCTTCTTTCGCCAGCTTGCCGAGGACCAGGAGGAACGGGCGGTAGGGATCGTTCTTTCCGGTATGGGGAGCGACGGGAGCCTGGGCGTGCGAGCGCTGAAAGAACACATGGGCATGGTGATGGTCCAGGAGCCGGGTACGGCAAAATTCGGTGCCATGCCGCAGTCTGTCCTCGCAACCGGACTCGTAGACTATAGCGCTCCGGTAGAGGAGCTACCGAATCTGCTCATCGACTATGTCCAGCACCAGGCAAGGGTTCCGCGGGAACCCCGCCCGCACACCGGGCAGATGGAGAACTCCCTCACGAAGATCTTCGCGCTCATCCGTACCCATACCGGTCAGGATTTCACCTTCTACAAACGTAACACCATCGTCCGTCGGATTGACCGGCGGATGGGCCTGCACCAGATCGCCCGGATTGAAGACTATATCCTGTATCTCCGGGAAAACCCTGACGAGGTGAAGACCCTTGCCAGAGAACTGCGCATCGGGGTCACCCAGTTCTTCAGAGATCCGGATGCCTGGCAGGTTCTCCAGGAGACGGTCTTCCCCGACCTGATCAGTTCCCGGTCCCACGGGGAGACGCTCCGGGTCTGGATCGTGGGGTGCTCCACCGGCGAGGAGGCCTACAGCATGGCGATTGCCCTCCATGAGACGCTGGATGCACTCCAGCGGCATGGGGACCTCCGGATCCAGATCTTCGCAACCGAACTGGATGCGGATGCCGTCGAGACCGCACGCCTCGGAAGGTATCCCGCCAATATCTCCGCGGACGTTTCTCCCGAGCGGCTGGAACGTTTCTTCGTTTCAGAAGGCGATTCGTACCGGGTCCGGCCGGAGATCCGGGAGACCGTCGTGTTTGCCGTCCAGAACGTCATCTCCGATCCGCCGTTCACCCGCCTGGACGTACTCTCCTGCCGGAACCTCCTCATTTACCTCTCACCCGAGATCCAGAGGCGCCTGATCCCGCTCTTCCACTACGCGCTGAACCCGGAGGGGATCCTCTTCCTCGGTGCAGCGGAGACCATCGGCGAGCACTCGGACCTGTTTTCGGCTGTCGATACAAAGAACAAGATCTTCGTCGCCAGGGGGGACGGGTCGACCACCATCCAGCAGATCGGGCTCCCGGGCAGCTGGAGCCTGCCTGAGACGACGGGCAGGGCCCGCAGTCTGCAGCCCCAAACGGCGATCCCGGTCGGCACCCTTACCCAGCAGGAGTTGCTTAAGTATTACGCACCACCTGCAGTGGTCATCACCGAGAACGGCGACATTCTCTACGTATACGGCCGGACCGGGAAATACCTCGAGATGCCGACGGGAAAGGCGGACCTGAACATCTTCACCATGGTACGGGAAGAATTCCGGTACCAGATCGCGACCGCCATCCAGGCCGCGATCCACAAGAAAACGGATGTGACCGGCAGTGAGATCACGATCAGGGACGGGGGGGCCCGGAAGGTCACGGTAACCGTGCGGCCGGTCCGGCGCCCTCCCGCCACGGGAGACCTCCTGATGGTTACCTTCGAGGAGAGCGAGGAGGAACAGAGCGGCCCACCCCGGGCAGAGGTCAGCGGCACGAACCTTGAGGATGCAGCATGGAAGGAGTTAGAGCAGGAACTCGCCCAATGCCGGGAACAGCATAATAATACGATGGAAGCAATGCAGGCCTCGCAGGAAGAGATGAAGTCCATGTACGAGGAACTGCAGAGCACCAACGAGGAGATCCAGAGCACCAACGAGGAGCTGACCACGAGCAAAGAGGAACTCCAGTCCTTAAACGAGGAACTCATCACGGTGAACGCCGAACTCCAGACAAAGATCATCCAGCTCACGCAGACCACGGACGATATGGCCACGCTCTTGAGGAGCACCGAGATTGGTATGGTCTTCCTCGACACCGAACTCCGGGTGCGGCGGTTCACCGAACCCGCCACCCGGATCGTCAACCTGATTCCGTCGGATGTCGGCCGTCCGGTTACGGACCTGGGCACGAATGTCCAGGACGGGAATTCAATCTTCAGGGAAGCCCGTCAGGTGCTGGATACCCTGGCGATCAGGGAAAAGCAGGTGCAGATCACGAATGGAGACTGGTACCTCATGCGCATCCTTCCCTACCGGACCTCGGACAACCGGATTGATGGGGTGGCGATCACGTTCGTGGATATCACCCGGATCAAGCGCCTGGAGCAGTCCCTCCAGGAGAGCACCGCCTACGCGGAGAGCATCATCAGCACCATCCGCGAAGCCCTGATCGTGCTCGACGCCGACCTGAAGGTTGTATCCGCCAACCGTTCGTTCTACGAGATGTTCCAGACAACGCCCGGGGAGACGGAGGGGCGAAAACTCTATGCGCTGGGCAACAAACAGTGGGACATCCCCAAACTTCGCCACCTTCTCGAGGAGATCCTGCCCCGGGAGACGCAGTTCGAGGGGTTGATCCTCGACCACACCTTCCCCGGGATCGGGCGCCGCACGATGCGCCTGAACGCGCGGCAACTCCGTGCTCCTGCTGCATCGGGGGAGATGATCCTCCTCGCCATCGAGGACGCTACCACTGTCCCGATGCAGGAGCCGCCGAACACCCGTGACGGGACTGCCGGCAGACCTGAGTGAACTCGCCTTATGCAGGAAGCCAACAGCGCTGACAGCAAGGACTCTTCGGGACGGCGTACCCGGGAGCAGACCGCGCCTGCGGGAGAAGAGAAAACGGAACGCTCCGGGATGGATACGCTGGCACTCTGCCAGGAACTCGATATGCACCGGGCCAACCTGGAGCTGCAGAACGCGGAGCTCCGCCAGACGCAGGAACAGCTCAGGGCCTCGGAGGAGGAGTACCGGGATCTCTACGAGTTTGCTCCCGTCGGTTACCTCACGCTGGACGGCGAAGGCCGGATCCGGCGGGTGAACCTGACCGGATCCGCACTGCTGCACGTGGAACGGGCATCCCTGGTTCAGATGCGGTTCCAAACCTTCGTGGCCCCGGCAAACCTCCCGGTATTCCGGGAATTCCTGGCCCGCATGGCGGAGTCCGGGGAGAAAGAGAGGTGCGAGCTGGAGCTCGTGACCCCCGGCCGGAAGAAACCCCTGTGGCTGATAGCGGAGGGGCGCTCTCAGCGGGCCGCCGGCGGGGCGGAGTGCCGGTACCGGGTGGCCCTTACGGATATCACGGAGAAGAGACACCTCGAGCAGTCTCTCCGCGAACGCGATGCCACCGAGCTTGCCCGGATTCACCGGGACCTCGAGTCCGCCCACCGGGAGGCGAACCTCTACCTGGATATCCTGACCCACGACATCGGGAACACCGAGAACGTCTCGAACCTCTATGCCGAGCTGCTCGTCGATTCCCTGGAGGGAGAAGCAGTCGGATACGTTAAGAAACTGCAGCGCAGTGTCCAGAAGAGCATCGAGATCCTGGGGACCGTCTCGAAGATCCGGCGGATTCACGCCGGGCCGCCTCTCCTCCGGCCGACGGATCTCAATGCGGTCATCAGGGCGGAGATCGGCCACTTCCCGAACATCTCCATCTCCTACGAGGGCGTTCCCCGGCAGGTTCTTGCCGACGACCTCCTTCCCGAGGTCTTCACGAACCTGATCGGCAACGCCGTAAAGCACGGGGGTCCCGGCGTCGCCGTAGCCGTCAGGACGGAAGAAGAGGACGGTTTCGTCCGGGTGACGGTCGCGGACACCGGCCGGGGCGTCCCGGACGGCCAGAAAGAGGAGATATTCCATCGCTACGAGAAGAAGCAGCGGGGCGTCGGCGAGGGGCTCGGGCTGTACCTCGTGCAGATCCTCATCGGCCGCTACGGGGGTAAGATCTGGGTCGAAGACCGGGTGCCGGGCCGTTCCGATGATGGGGCGGCGTTTGTGTTCACGCTCAGGGAGGCCAGGGGGTAACGGCGACCTACCGGCACCAGATATGTAGCGGGTGGTGCATAAGATCCTACGGGCCATCGCAAGTTGTGTGAGGCAAACAGGGCAGAGACAACAGTATACTCTTCCGCGGAAGAGGTAAGCCGCACAGCAGCCCGAAGGTTCGGGCCGTCAAGCAAAAAAGGGCCCTGTTGAAATGCTTTCCACAACCCCTGGATAACACTCGGTTGCCGATAGAGGCGGGTGATGTGGGTCTCACGCGAAGCCGCGAAGCCGCGAAGGGAGACAGTCAATACCCATCCAGACTTCGCGTTCTTCGCGCCTTCGCGTGCGTCGGTGAGACATGGATTATCCGGAGATAATTCATCCTCCGGGAGAGGGTTTCAACAAAACCCAAAAAAGGGACCTTATCGGGCCGGCACCGCGGCCATACCCTTCTCCACCCGGCGGGCCATCTCCTGCTTGACCCTCCGGATATTCTCCATCTGGTCGCGCTCTGCAAGGTTCGGGCCCGCTTTCCCGACGATCTCCTCGCTCGGAACACCCTTTGCGTTCATGACGCGCAGGTAGCCGAAACTCGCCCAGTCGTCCGGGAGGTCGCGCATCCGCATGAACTCCATGTTGTTCGGGGCAAGGTCGAGCTGGCCGTCGATGACGCTGTTGACGTAGTCCTTGTTCTGCTCGAAGACGACCAGAGGCTCGATGACGTCCGCCTTTACGAGATCCTGGATGTCACGGCCCTCGATCTTCTTGATGAGCCGTGCACACTCGTTGAAGTGCGTGACCTCCATCTTCATGAACTTCTCCCAGATCCCCTTGATCCTCGGGTCGCTCTCGGTCTCTGCGCACGAGTAGTAGAGGTAAGCCTCGTTGAGTTCCATCATCGCCAGCTTCTCAAGCATCGTCTCGTTCGGGTCGCCGAGCAGCCCGTACTGGGTCACGTGCTGCTCCTCGATCTCCGCAATCTCGGCGTAGAGCTGTCGCGCGATGTCGTCGGGATACATGAACCCGTGCGACCGGTAGTAGAGCATCGTCTGCTGCTCGGCTGCGGTGATCGTGATGTAGTTCATCTTCGTCTTGATGTCGGCCGTATCCTTGTCATAGTGCTTGCGCATCGAGTCAAAGGGGTGGCGGTGCTCGATACTCGTCGGCCTGCCCGGCTTGACCTCGGTCTTGCCCTGGACGATCACTTCGGGGTCGCCGCCCTCGATGTAGTCGTAAAGGCAACTGTAGCGGTAGAGGTGGTCGAAATCCTCGAGCAGCGCAAAGTCCAGCGTCTGCTTCACGTAGGGGTCCGGCTCGTTCTGCGCCAGGTTCGCGGTGAGGTCGACCGCCACCTGCTCGTAGCCGAGGGTGGTCTCGATGATCGACTGGTCCGCCGGGTTGAGCCAGTTGACCAGCTCCTGCTGCTGGGAGTCGATCCGCCGCATCAGGGCCATCGACTTCTTCACCTCGGGGTCAGGGTGCATCCGCTCGATCGCGTGCGAAGTGAGGACGGCGTTGTTCTCGATACCGTTCATGAGGATGATCCGGGTCCGGGTGTAGGCATCGACCGCCTTCTTGTCGTACGGCATCGGGACCATATCCTTCCAGTTCATGGGCTGCTCCTCGATGGGCATGCCCTCCATCTCAAATGGTCTGAATTGGGCCATCTTATCTTCCTCCATAACCCCCGCCGAATCCATCGGCACGGGTATCTCCGGCAGTACAGCGGTACAGGCGGTGAGTCGTGCGGTCACCCCTGCACCCTGGAAAATCCGGGGGTTCCCCACCATACGGGTCATGCCACAAAAACCTAACGGCCGGGAGAAAGGGGCGCAAAAAACGCTCTTTGGGGATGCTCCGACAGTAGTACCGACGCCACCGGGCGAATTATCCATACGGCTGCGCCCCGGTATCACCATGGTACCGCAAGGTATACACCACCCGGGTGTGGATGCAGACACAGACCGGCCGCGGGCGCGCCCGGGACCCCCGGTACGAAGGGTTAAGTATGCCGGCTCAAGAGAGATCGCCGGGTGGCGGCCGGCCATCTGATGGCTACCAGACTGCAGGAGGCAAAGAGCATGACAGGAAGAGAAGACGATTCCCCCGGCACCGGACGCCGGGACGGGGATGAGGGAACAGGCAACAGGGATTCAGGGTTTGACAGAACCATCCCGAACAGGGATGTGGAGAGGCTGCCGGAGATCTCCCGCGGGGGCAGCCGCGACTTCCCCGGCCTATCCGCGGACTTCCGGGTCGATATCCTCGACCACGGCGATGAGGTGATCGTTGTTGCGGAACTACCCGGTGCGGAGGAGGACGCGATCCGGGTCAGCCTGCTCAACCCGCACACCCTGCGGATAACGGCACGGCGTGCCGTGCCGGCCGAAGAGGCACCGGGAGCCTACTACATCCACGAGCGCGGGGACGGCATCCTGAGCCGGCTGATACGCCTGCCCGCAAGTGTAACGGGAGAGAGCGCCGCAACCAGGTTCAAAAACGGCGTCCTCGAACTGCGCTTAAAGAAGGTGCGGATACCTCCCGGGCCCGGCGGGAAGGAGATCCCCATCGAATAACGGGTGATAGGATCCCGCCGCATGCTGAGCCGGGGCATGGGGCGAGCACCGGTCACTGCCAGGCCGCACACCCGGCCATCCGGGTCGTCACCACCTGGGGGTGGTAGCAGATGACGCTGTCCCGGGCGGTGATCCTGCCGTTCTGCATCTGGTCGATGACGGTGAGATGGTCCTGCACGCCCCGGGGAAGGAGGTAATACTCCCGCACGAACTCCCTGCCCCGCGCTCCCATCTCCGCGGCCTTTTCCGGGTTGCGGAGGAGGTGGAGGATCCGGTCGGCGGTCTCCTGGATCGTCGAGACCAGGTAGCCGTTCCAGCCGTCCCGGATCTGGAGCGGTATGCCCCCGACGTTTCCGGCAACCACGGGTTTTCCCTTCCAGAGCCCTTCGGTCACCGTCAACCCGAACCCTTCTTTGATGGACTTCTGGACGATCACGTCCGACGCCCGCTGGAGCGCGTTGATCTCGCGGTGACTGTCCGGCGGGAGGTCAAGGACATGGATATCGGGATCGTCCTCGGCCGTCTCGCGGACCTCACGCAGGACGAGGAAACACTCCGGATCGTCGCACGCCCGTCCCCCGACAAGGACGAGTTGGCAGGGGGTCTTCTGCCGGACCTTCTTAAACGACTGGATGACCCCCACCGGATCCTTGAAGACGTCGTACCGGGAGACCTGGGTGACGATCGGCTTTTCGGGGTCGATACCGTACTTCGTGAGGGTGGCATTAATCTCATTCTGTGGGATCTCGCGGTTTTTCTCGGATAAGGGGTCGATGAACGGCGGGATGATGAAACTTGGCACGTTCCAGAGGGGAAGATATTGAAAACTTGAGAAGATGCTGGCGTGATACTTCTCGACCAGCCTTCGTAAGGTGTTGCCGATACTGCCCACAGTCTGCGTGGGGACCGTCTCCAGCTGGACGTGGCACCGCCAGAGCAGCCTCTTTCGTTCGAGTTCCCGGGCCGTCAGGAACTCGACGAGACCGAGCGGCTGGGGATCGTGGATGGTCACAACGTCGGCATCGTCCTCGATCAGCCCTTCATTCTGCCGCTGTGCCTCCCAGTAGGTCTCGACCATCGACGGCGAGAACCCTTCCCGGCCCTGGAGGAAGTTATGGAGCGTCTTCGTGACATCGAAAAATTCCGGTCCGGCTTCCATGACGCTCCAGGTCGTCTCAAGACCGAGTGCGTTGAGGAACGGGACGTATGACATCAGGATTTCTGCGACACCGCCTCCGTAGCGGGTCGAGTTTATTTCCTGGATCTTGACGCCGGAGAGGCGACCGGCAAGTTCTTCTATCGCCGAAAATTGCTTTCTGCCCACGATACGTTGGTATTCCTTGAGAGAGGGATACCCGGGAAGATCCGTAACGATCATGAGAGCAACACTATCCGGTATTACGCAGCTGGCCGATAAAATGCCTTTCGGTGGAGGGCAGGCTGTCCCGGTCGGAGCATACTCCAGGAGGTACTATCCGCTCCGGATCTCCGGGGTACGGTGAATGTCATCATCTGCATGAGAAGAGGCGCCCGGGGGGAGGGCCCTCTCCAGCGCAGCCTTCAACTCGGCAAGCGAAATGGGCTTTTCAAGGACACCGACGATGTCATCCGCATACCTCGAATACTCTTCGGGCCAGACGTGTTTTGCGGTAAAGAGCAGAACCGGGATGTCCTTGAACTCGTCGTTCCGCTTCAGTTCCTCCAGGAACTGCCACCCGTCTATCGGAGACATCATCACATCAAGGATGATAAGTGCAGGTTTCTCTTTCTTGATTGCACGCAGGGCGTCCCACCCGTTATGCACCAGAAGCGGTTCACGATCGATCTTTCTGAGCAACAGCTCCATTACTTCCAGCGTCGGCAGGTCATCGTCAACGACCATAATCTTGTTTCCCAAAATTCATACCTCCCTTGGTATCCGGATGGTGAAGGTGCTCCCCTCGCCCACCGCACTCGTCACCGTTATCTCTCCTCCGTGCAGCAGGGCATACTTGTTCGCGATCGAGAGGCCCAGGCCTGTTCTGCCGCCTTTACTGTTTTGTTTCTCGGCATTCCCGATATAGAACGGCCTGAAGATCGATCCGATGGTTTCTGCGGGGATACCGATGCCATTATCGCACACCATAATATAATGATTTTCATTTGATCCCGCATAGCGGATCCATACTTTCTCTGGTGGTTCATTATACTTAATCGCATTCGATACCAGACACTCCATCAACAGGTAAAGCCGATCGAGATCTCCACAGATGCAAACAGTATCAGGTATTTCGTTATATATCTGGGCCTTTCTATCATATCCGCCGCTGGAAACGACAGAGTCAACGAGTTGACGGAGATGTATATCCTGAACGGTCAGGTCGACGCAGTCCATCGTCAGCAGACTCAGCTCGACCACCCTCTCCACCACCGCCTGTTCCTGACCGGCACACTCGAGGCAGGTCTTGAGGATCTCCCCTGTCTCCTTTGTGAGGCCGTAATGCCCGGGATCTTCGACGATCATCCGGAGATAGCCGACGAGCGGCTGCAATGGCGTGCGCAGTTCGTGAGAGAGGGTGGTGACAAGCCCTTTCCACTGGTCAACCTCCCAGGACATCTGCCTGCAGGCAAGCCTCTGCCGCCGCATCTCAGTGGTGTCGCGCGCGGATCCTACGACGCCGATAAGTGCACCGTCAGCACCGGTATAGGGAGCGATTGTGACGGAGAGAGTGTGCCGGGCACCAGCCACCATCATGTCGAGATTGTAATAGGCATTCTTTCGTTCCTGAATCACCTTACGAACCTGCTTCATGTGCTGTGCGGCAAGGTCTCCGGGCAGGAGGGTATCCACACCCCGTCCGACGATCTCGTCGGGAGAGATGCCATAATCTGAGGCGCGCAGCCAGGAGAAGTGCAGGATGCGCCCCGTTACATCCTGCATGAAGAAGATGTCGTTTGACTGGTGGATTAATTCCATCAGGCGTCCGTTCGACTGAACGAGGTCTTCGTGCTCGTCCCGGAGCCTGCCGGTATCCACAACCGTGCACTCAAAGAGGTTCTCGGGAAATAGGACACGGCAGGAGAGGAGGACCACCCGTGCATCACCGTTTTGCGTGCAGAAGGTCGTTTCCGCATTTCCGATGTAGCCCTCCCGCTTCATCTCCTCAACAAACCAGGCTTTGTCAGCCTCATCTGCCCAGAACCTTTCGGCCGGGATGCCGATGAGTTCCTGCGGGATGTAACCGAGTATGTCGGCACACCGTTTGCTGACGCAGACCAGCCTGAGCGTTTCGGGATCGCAGAGGAATTTTGCGTCGCGGGTATCCTCGGCGATCTGCCGGCACCGTAAAGCAGCCAGATGACTGTTCTGGGAGAAGAGTGTCGTGGCCCCGAAGACCCAGAGGAAGATCATCGTGTGCAATCCCGTCATAACCGGGTCTATGGCGAAGCCGAGGACCAACAGGTATGCCTGGATGAGTACAAACCCGCCGACCAGGAACGCAGTCACCCGGAACCCCTGTCTGGGGAACCAGAACGCGACAAGGAGTATGGGAATACAGTAGATCAGGGGGCAGACGAGGTAAGCCCTGTAGTCCTGTGCAACAGCCGTCAGCATAAGTGATACTGTCGAAAATGTCACTACCACGACCATCTTGACAATATCCGTCTCGGTAAAGAGGTCTTGGCGCAAACGGCTGAAGGGGCAGCGGCTTGGAGGCATGGGAGATACAGAGATTATTCCAGAATGAGTATATATGCAATTCGATATCCGGTGGCGAGATAAAAATAATATTTCGAAAAATGAAGGATTATTCCTGGCATTTCTGGACCGATAACAAATATTTCGCCGGGTTTCTGACGGTGCGGGCGAAAGAGACACGGCAGGTCCCGTACCGCCCAGAAGGCGAGCATATATGAAGATCGTCGTATAACCCTAGAATATGCGCCCGTTTGTCTTCGTCAACGTCGCCATGAGCGCTGACGGGAAGATCTCGACGCGAGAGCGGCGGCAGGTGAGGATTTCAGGAAGTGAGGACTACTCACGAGTCGACCGGATCAAAGCGGAGAGTGATGCCATTATGGTCGGCATCGGGACCGTGCTCGCCGACAACCCCTCGCTCACCGTCAAGTCCCCGGAACTCCAGGCCAAACGGAGAGCGGTTGGAAAAGATGAGAACCCGATCCGCGTCGTGGTGGACAGCGCGGGGAAGACTCCTCTGGATGCGGATATCCTCCACAAGGGAACCGGCAAGCGCATTGTGGCCGTTTCGCAGAGAGCTTCCCCCGAAGCGGTGGAAAGGCTCCGGGAGCATGCCGCCGTCATCGCCGCCGGCGACGAGACCGTCGACCTCTCGCTCCTGCTCGAAGAACTGCACCGGCAGGGGATCCGGCGCCTGATGGTCGAAGGGGGCGGGACCCTGATCTGGGCGCTTTTCGAGCGGGGGCTCGTCGACGAACTCCAGACGTTCGTCGGCAGCATGGTCATCGGCGGGAAGGATGCCCCCACGCCGGCAGACGGCGCCGGTTTTCTCAAGGAGGAGCATTTTACCCGGCTAACGCTCATTGACGCCATCCGGCTCGACGACGGCCTGCTCATACGGTGGGAGGTCGAGAAGGCGTGAGGCAGGTGAACCCTGCCCGGCGCTAAAAAAAGTTCGTGGTGATCAGGAGACTGCCACAATCCGGTCTATAATTTTGTAGGGGCCGCCCGTAACGAGAGTGACACTTATCTCGACCCGGTTCTCACCCTTTGCATTCTGGATGATAAGTTCGTCGCCGCGAATCGGCTGCATGGTCTCGTCGACGACCTCCCCGGTCGACTTGGTCACGCGTACGTCGATGCTCTTGACGAAGTCCTGGCCTTTGCCACCGACGAACACGATTCTAAGGTCATCTGTGATCGTTGGAGTCAATCCTTCCATGACCTCGAACTCAATCTCCTTTCCCGGCGGCACCGTCTCCGTCGGGCCGGGCGTAAGGGAGACTGTGGTCGTTGTGGGTGCAGGCGTTTCTGTGATCGTCGCCGTCTCCTGCGGAGAAGGGCCGGCAGGGTCGCCTGAGCCGGTGCAGGCGGCAGAGAGCGAAAATGCGAACAGGAGCACAATCAGAGCGGGTAGCAACCTGAGGTTCATAAAGCATTCATGCACACCAAGGTATTTTACCCTTTCGCCACGCTCGTGGCATGCTGTAGATACAAGGGCATAAATAGCCCATAATGCTGCCGGCCCCGGCGGCGCGACCCGAGGAAACCGCATCAGGCCGAACAGAAACAGAGCACGGTGCAACGAAATTACGACGAGGTTTCGGAACAGCAGGCCCCGCGCATAGGAAAGATTTATATTTGTTGGAAGGAACCTTCTATCCACACTTGCGAAGGTGCAACTGATGAATCTGCGAAGACCAAACGCTAACGAAGCCACAGGAACGACCAACCGCTCCCGTGACGTCGTTCCGATGTCCGGCATCTGCAGCCGGTGCGTCGACGGCTGCAAGGGATCCTGCGAGATCTGGCTCTCTTCCTTCAGGGGCAGAGAGGTCCTCTATCCCGGTCCCTTCGGTGAGATCACAGCCGGTGCGGACAAAGACTACCCGATCGACTACTCGCACCTGAACATCCAGGGCTATGCCCGGGGCGCAAAGGGGATGCCGGAAGGCGTCGAGGCCAACCCCGACACCGCCGTATTCCAGGACGTCGATACCAGGACCGAGTATGGGTGGGATATCAAAGTGCCGATGCGGGTTCCGATCTTCACCGGGGCACTCGGGTCGACCGAGATCGCACGGGCGAACTGGGAGCACTTCGCCATCGGGGCCGCCATAGCGGGCATCACGCTCGTCTGCGGAGAGAACGTCTGCGGCGTCGACCCGGAGCTGGTGCTCGACCACGACGGCAAGGTCACCAGTTCGCCCGAGATGGACCGCCGGATCGAGACCTACCGGAAGTTCAAAGATAAGTACGGCGAACTCCTGGTGCAGCTGAACGTGGAGGACACACGGCTCGGGACCGCCGAGTACGTCGCGTCAAAGCACAACCTGGAGACGATCGAACTGAAGTGGGGCCAGGGTGCAAAGTGCATCGGCGGCGAGATCAAGGTCGGCAGCCTCGACCGGGCGAACCAGCTCAAAGACCGTGGCTACATCGTCCTCCCGGACCCGGGAGTCCACGAGGTCCAGGCGGCCTTCCAGGACGGCGCCATCAAGGAGTTTGAGCGGCACTCCCGCCTTGGCTTCGTCACCCGGGAAGAATTCCTCGAAGAAGTCGACCGGCTCCGCGATATCGGGTTCAAGCGCGTCACCCTCAAAACCGGTGCCTACTCGGCCGTCGAACTTGCGATGGCAATCCGCTACGGGGCTGAAGCGAAGATCGACCTCCTCACCATCGATGGAGCACCCGGCGGCACCGGAATGAGCCCCTGGCCGATGATGAACGAGTGGGGCATCCCGACATTCTACATTGAGTCGCTTGCCTACCAGTTCGCCGAGAGGCTCCGGCAGCGGGGCATCCGGGTCCCGGACATCGCCATCGCCGGCGGGTTCGCGGACGAGGCCAATGTCTTCAAGGGGCTTGCCATGGGGAGCCCCTACGTCAAGGCGGTCTGTATGGGCCGCGCCCTTATGATCCCTGGCATGGTCGGGAAGAGCATCGCAAAGTGGCTGGAGACCGGTGAGATCCCAAAGACCGTCTCGAAATACGGCCGCACCAGAGAGGAGATCTTCGTCTGCTGCGAAGAGCTCAAGGAGAAGTACCCCGACCGGATAGACGAGATCCCGCTCGGAGCGATCGGGATCTACACCTACGCCCAGAAGTTCAGGACCGGGCTCCAGCAGATCATGGCCGGGACCCGGAACTTCAGCCTCAAGACGGTCGGCCGGAACGACCTGATGGCCCTGACCGAGGAGGCGGAAGAGGTCTCCGGCATCCCGTACGTGATGCGGGCCTACCGCGACGCTGCCGAAGCGGTCCTCGACTCGTAAGAGCGTAGCGACAAACAACCTCCCCCGTTGGCCGCACACCATGTCCTTGCCGTTGGACCGGGGGAGGGAAAACAACCTCGGAAGATACAAATACCCCAGATAACCATTTTTTAATAATATTTCGTATCCGCGATAATATTTAATGCGAAGAGTGCATCAGGTGTGCCTGATATACCATGCATACGGATACCAGTCCGACCATTCTCATCACCGGCGGGGCGGGATTCATCGGATCACACCTCGCAACGGAGTTGCTGCAGCACGGCTATGGGGTCCGCATTCTCGATAACCTGACGCCGCGGGTGCACGGCCCGGAGCGGCACCGGCCCAACCACCTCGACCGGCGGGCGAAGGTCATCGTTGGGGATATCCGGGACCCGCACCAGCTCGAGGAGGCTCTCGAAGAAGTCGACACCGTCATTCACCTGGCGGCAGTCGTCGGAGAGCGGTCCAGCATGTACCGGATCGAGAAGTACATGAGCGTCAACACCGCCGGGACCGCCGTCCTCCTCGAGGCCCTGCTCGACCACCCCATAAAGCGGCTCATCGTCGCCTCCAGCAGCGCCGTCTACGGTGAAGGGTTATACTGCTCGTACAACGGCACCGTCTACCCGAAGATCCGGCGCTCTCGCGACCAGGTGGCACGGGGAGACTGGGAACCCCGGAGCCCGGACGGTGAGGTGATCTATCCGCTTCCCACACCGGAGACAAAGGAGGCATCCCCGCTCTCGGTCTACGCCATCTCCAAGTATGACCAGGAGGAGATGTGCAGGCTGATCGGGGAATCGTACGGCATCCCGACGACCATTCTCAGGCTTTTTTCCGTCTACGGCCCGCACCAGGGGTATGCAAACCCGTATTCCGGCGTGCTGACCGAGTATGCGTCCCGCCTGCTCCAGGGCACTCCTGTACGCCTTTTCGAGGACGGTTACCAGCAGCGCGATTTCGTGAATGTCTACGACGCGGTGCGTGCCTTCCGCCTGGCTCTCGAGTCGCCCGGCGCTGCCGGCGGGACGTTCAACATCGGAAGCGGCCGGCCCTATACGTTTAAGACCATCGCCGATCTCCTTGGAACGATTACCCGGCGGCAACACCTCGCCCCCGAGGTCACGGGGACCGGCCGGACCGGCGATATCCGCCACTGCTTTGCAGACATCGGCCGTGCACGGGAGGTCCTCGGGTACGAGCCGGAGATCTCGCTTGAGGCTGGCCTGCTCGACCTGGTCGCCTGGGTCAAGGCGGAGATCGCAGAGCGGCGAAAGGTTCCCGCACCCGTTGAGGTGCCGGGATCGCCACGCCTGCGGGTCTGAGGGGGTCCCGGAGCCCAACCTTTATTTCTCCACCGGAAATACGTTATCGTATCATGCGCATCAGCCTCCGGACCTGGGAAGTACGGCTCGGGATTGTTCTCGTCGCTTCATCGGTCGCTATCTACGGCGTGAAATACCTTCTGCTCGGCGACGTTGAGAACACCTATCAGTATATCTTCAACGCTCTCGGGTTCCTCCCGATAAACGTCCTCCTGGTCACCCTCATCTTAAACCAGCTCCTGAGCGTCCGGGCAAAGCGCGACCGGCTGGACAAACTGAACATGGTCATCGGCACCTTCTTCTCGGAGGTCGGCACCGAACTCCTCACTATCCTCTCGGATCGCGACCCGAACCTCCCGGAGATCCGGCACGACCTCGTCGTGACGAACGCCTGGACGCCGGAGAGGTTCTCCGCGGTGCGCGATCGCCTCCGGCACCACACCTGCCGGGTCACCGTCGGTGCCGCCGACCTGCAGGAACTCTGCCGTTACCTGACGGAGCGGCGGGGATTCCTCCTCCGCCTGCTCGAGAACCCCGTCCTCATGGAGCACGAGTCGTTCACCGACCTTCTTCGTGCGGTCTTCCACCTGACCGAGGAACTCGAACGGCGGGGCGACTTTGCCGGGCTCCCGGCAAGCGACGTCGAACACCTTGCCGGGGATGTCGAACGGGTGTACGGCCGGCTTATCGGAGAATGGCTCGCTTACATGGAGTATCTCCAGAGGAACTACCCCTACCTCTTCTCGCTTGCGATGCGGAGCAACCCGTTCGATGAGACGGCGTCGCCGGTCGTACGGTGAAGGATCGGAGAGAATCAGAGGATACGCATCTGTTATTGGCTCAGGCGGGACCACGTCCTCCACATAGCACAACCTATATACCCGCAGGCGGGCTACGGCACGCCTGATTACCATGGCCGAATACTCCGTACTCATCGGCGGGAAGGCCGGCGAAGGCATCAACACGGCAGGCCTCTCCATCGCCGGTCTCTTCTCCCGCCTCGGCTACCGCACCTACATGTACTTCGATTACCCCTCGCTCATCCGCGGCGGGCACAACTTCGCAATCATCCGGGCTTCGGACAGGACCGTCGGGGCGCACCGCACCCCGGTCGACGTCCTCCTCGCCTTCGACCAGAACAGCATCGATAACCACCGCCAGAGGATCCATAGCGGCACGACGGTCATCTACGACGCCTCGCAGGTGGTGCGGGCGGAAGGCTACGGCCTCCCGCTCGATGCGATCGTCAAAGAGGAGAAAGCACCCCCGATCACCAAGAACTCCGCGATGCTCGGTGCGCTATCACGGGTGGGGGGCATCGGGCGGGAAATTCTCGATGACGTTCTCCGCGCAACCGTCCCTGCAAAGCACCTGGAGGCGAACCTCCGGGTCTCCGGGCGGGGCTACGACGCCGCAGGGGAGGTCTTCACCGTCGAGCCCCTCGATGCCCCCGCACTCCCGGTCCTGACCGGAAACGAGGTCACGGGGCTCGGACTCGTCCACGGCGGGCTCGACACCTACGTTGCCTACCCGATGACCCCATCGTCAAGTATCCTCCACTTCCTCGCCAACCGCGCCGAAGACCTCGCGATCAAAGTCATCCACCCTGAAAACGAGATCGGCGTCATCCTGATGGCGCTCGGGCTCGCCTATGCCGGCGAGAAGACGGCGGTCGGCACCTCGGGCGGCGGGTTCTGCCTGATGACCGAAGGCCTCTCCCTTGCCGGGATGTCGGAGATCCCCGTGACGATCGTGATGGGGCAGCGGCCCGGTCCGAGCACCGGCATACCGACCTACACCGCCCAGGGCGACCTCCACTTCGTCCTGAACGCCGGCCAGGGGGAGTTCCCCCGGCTTGTCGTCGCCCCGGGCGACCTCGAGGAGGCCTACGCCTGGTCGGCGACCGCCCTGATGCTCTCCTGGCGGTACCAGGTCCCCGCGATCGTCCTCACCGACAAGACACTCGGGGAAGGGGCCTATTCCTTCGATTTCGGGGCCGTCGCCACGCCCCCGGACCATGAACCGGTGCTCTGGGACGGCGCAGGGGAGTACCGGCGTTATGCCCGGACTGAGAACGGGGTATCGCCGCTCGCCTTCCCGGGAAGGGAAGGCGCCGTCGTCAAGGCAACCAGTTACGCCCACGACGAGGCCGGATTCACGACGGAAGAGAGTGAGGAGGTCATTGAACTGCAGGAGATGAGGTTCAGGAAAGGCGAGAGCCTCAATGCGGAACTTGCCACCTACCCGGCGGTGAAAACCTACGGCGCACGGAACTCCGGGACGACGATCATCTGCTGGGGGTCGGAGAAGTGGGCCTGCATCGAGGCGGCTGAGGAGTTCGGGGCACGGGTCGTCCAGCCGCTCGTGCTTGCGCCGTTCCCCGCCCGGCAGTGGAAGGAGGCGATGATCGGGGCAGGCCGAGTCGTCTGCGTCGAGAACAACGCCACCGGGCAGTTCGCCCGCCTCCTCCGGCAGCATGGCTTTGATCCAGGCCGCCCGATCCTGAAGTATGACGGGCGGCCGTTTGCGGTCGACGAACTCGCAGCACGGCTCGGGGAGGTCTTCGCATGACCCCGGATCAACCTCCCGGCCGGCCGGCCGGTGGGCTCATCAGCCCGGCGCAGAACACCTGGTGCCCCGGGTGCGGCAACTTCTCGATCCAGCACATGATGAAGTCGGCCATCGCGGAACTCTCCGAGGAGGAAGGGATACCCCTCGAGAACTTCGTCCTCCTCGGCGGGATCGGGTGCCATGGAAAACTGGCCGATTACTTAAACGTCAACAGCCTCTACGCCATCCACGGGCGTTCTATCCCGGCAGCAACCGGGATACGCCTTGCAAACCCGGATCTGAAGGTGATCTGCCACGTCGGGGACGGGGACATCTACGCCGAGGGGCTCGATCACCTCATCTTCGCGGCCAAACGGAACAGCGACATCACCGTCATCGTCCACGACAACCGGGTCTACGGGCTGACGACGGGGCAGTACACCCCGACGTCGCCCACCGGCTTTAAGGGCCGGTCGACCCCCGGCGGGATAACGGAGCACCCCATAAACCCGCTCGAAGTCATGCTCGCCGCCGGGGCCACCCATATCGCGCGGGGCTACACGAAGAAGGTCCGGCACCTAAAAGATCTCTTCAAGGAGGCGGTCATGCACCGCGGGTTCTCGCTCATTGACGTCCTCCAGATCTGCGCGACCTACTTCAACCTGACCGACTACTACAATGAGCACGCCTACGAGATGCAGGAGGGCGAGGTCGATACCGGGAGATTCGAGAGCGCTCTAGGAAAGATCCGGGAATGGGACTACGATCGGGAAGCGTCGATCCCGCTCGGGACGTTCTACTCGGTTGAAAAGCCGGTCTACGAGGAGAAGTTCCAGGCGCTCACCGCCGGGAGGCCGGAGAGGAGAGCGCTTGTCCGGAAGGTTATCGAGGAGTGGCGGTGAGCCCCGCCCGAGACCTTCATAAACCACCCGCTCCACCGGGGGCCGGGACGGGCGGAGTGCCCGGACCACCCAGAAGGTGAAGCGGGTATGAAACGGCTGGAAGGAAAGAACGTCCTCGTCACCGGCGGTTCGACCGGCATCGGCCGGGCGACGGCGATCCGGTTCGCGGACGAAGGTGCAAACGTTGCCATAAACTACCATTCAAGCAAGACGGAAGCGGAGATAACGCTTGAGGAGACGAAAGATGCCTGCAGCATCATCCGCGAGAAAGGGTGCCGGGAGATGCTGGTCCAGGGAGACGTCGCCCGCGAGGAGGACGTGAGGCGCATATTCCGGGAAGTCCTCAAGGCCTGGGGGAGGCTCGATATCCTGGTCAACAACGCGGGCATCCAGACCGCGAGCCCGACCCATGAGATGGCCGCGGACGCCTACGACCGGGTCCTCGCGGTGAACCTCCGGGGCGCGTTCCTCTGCGCCCGCGAAGCGGTGCGCCATTTCCTCGACCGCGGGGGCGGGGGCATCATCCTCAACAACACCTCGGTTCACGAGACCATCCCGAAACCGCAGTACGCCCCCTACGCTGCGAGCAAGGCGGGACTCAGGGCTCTTTCGAGGACGCTCGCGCTCGAGTATGCCGGGCAGGGCATCCGGGTGAACACGGTCGCCCCCGGCGCTATTAGAACCCCGATCAACCGGGAGTGGACGGACGACCCCGGGAAGAAGGCGGCCGTAGAAGGCCATATCCCGATGGGGCGCGCCGGAGAGCCCGAGGAGATCGCTGCGGTCTTCGTCTTCCTCGCATCCGACGAGGCCGCCTACATCACCGGGCAGACCATCTACGTGGACGGCGGGCTGACGCTCTGCGCCGACTTCAGGACCCCATGGTCGTCGGGAAGTTGAGGGATCGGTAGGAGAGCCCCCATAGGGGGCCTGCCGGAGAATGCCCGGGAACGCTCCCGGGAACCCTCCAGAAAAACCCGGCAGGCCGTGGAATCCATTTGAACAAATTAATATAATCCTATTTTTATATTATATGGCTCCAAAAAAGCGCCCGGCACCGGATCTGCTGTTGCAGTCCGGCAATGATCCCACCTGTCGCCGGGCAATCCTTTGAGGGGAGAGGTTTCGTGAGCATCAGGAGAGGACGCAGGCAACACACGATCTTCGAGACAAAGGAGAGCCTGACGGAAGAAGAGATCCGTCACGGCTTAAAACTCGTCATCCGGGACGGCCTTGCCACCCAGGCGATGGTGACGCTGACCGGCGGCATCTTCCTCGTAGCCTTCGCCCTGCAGCTCGGGGCATCCAACACCGTCATCGGCCTGGTTGCCGCCATCCCGCCACTCGCAGAACTCCTGCAGATACCCGCCATCTACGTCGTCAACCGCGTCAGGAAAAGGAGGCTCGTGGTCGTGGCGGCGTCGTTCGCCGCGCGCCTCTGCTGGATACCCATCATCCTGATACCCTTCTTTCTCTCGCCGGGGCAGGGAATATTCATGCTCATCGCGTCGATTGGCCTCTACGCATCGTTCTCGGCGATATCCCACTGCGGGTGGAACTCCTGGATGCGGGACCTGATACCGCAGGACCGGCTCGGGGACTTCTTCTCCCGCCGGCTGACCCTCTCCACGGTAATTGCGCTCGTCATCAGCCTCGCCGCCGGATTCTTCATCGACTCGTGGGAGATCGCCTTCCCCGACCTCGCCGCCTACGGCTACTCGATCCTCTTCCTCCTCGGGCTCATCGCCGGGCTCGTCGGGATCACGTTCATCGCCCGCACTCCCGAGCCCCGGATGACCGTCGAGGGCGGCGAGGATGGCCTGTTCGCCGCGATCAAAAAACCATTCGCAGACATCAACTTTAAGAACCTCATCATCTTCCTCGGGTCATGGAACTTCGCCGTCAACCTCGCGGCGCCGTTCTTCACGGTCTATATGCTGCAGAGGATCGGCCTGGACATCTCCGTCGTCGTCGCTCTCAGCGTCGGGAGCCAGGTCATGAACATCGTCTTCTACCGCTCGTGGGGCCGGGTCTCCGACCGCTACTCCAACAAGTCGGTGCTTGCCGTGAGCGGCCCGCTTTTCATGCTCGCGATCTTTGCGTGGATGTTCGTCACCCTCCCGAACGTCTATATCCTGACCTACCCGCTGCTCATCCTCATCCACATCCTGATGGGAATCTCGCTTGCGGGGGTCTCGCTCGCTTCGGGAAACATCAGCCTGAAGATGGCGCCGCAGGGCCAGGCGACCAGCTACCTTGCGGCGAGCACCTTTGCTAACTCCGTCGCCGCCGGTGTTGCCCCGATCCTGGGCGGGCTCCTGGTGGACTTCTTCGCCGAGCGGGAACTCATCTGGACCCTGATCTGGAAGGATCCGGTACAGGAACTCGTCTTTGTCACCCTCGACATTCAGCAGTGGGAGTTCTTCTTCCTCTTCGCCTTCATCCTCGGCCTCTACTCCCTCCACCGCCTGACAGTGGTGCAGGAGGAGGGGGAGGCAAAGGAGCAGGAGGTCGTCGACGAACTCATCTCAGGGGTCCGGCGGGATATGCGCAACTTCTCCCCCGCAGGGGGGCTCCGGGACTTCGTGAAGTTCCCCTTCTCGTCCGCCGGGAGCCGCCGGCGGAAGAAGAAGCGGTAGGGGCGGGGTGCGCCGATACTTTCATGAACCCGGGAAAGAAGCCCGGCACCATGGACAGGAAGAATCACCGCACCATCTCCGTTGCCGTGGCAATGCTGGCAGTAGCGGTGCTCGCCGCCGGGTGCGCAGGCACCCCGGCACCGGACGGGAACAACACGCCGGCACCGCCATCGGAAGGCGCCGTCACCCTTCCGGAGCCCCGCACCGAGGGCGACGTCTCCGTCGAGGAGGCACTCTCGGCGCGGAGGTCGGTCCGGGTCTACGCCGAAGTGCCGCTGACGCTCGACGACGCCGGGCAGGTCCTCTGGGCGGCGCAGGGGGTCACGGATGATCGGGGCTACCGGACCGCCCCCTCTGCCGGGGGCCTCTATCCACTGGAGGTTTACCTCGTCGCCGGCAGCGTCATGGACCTCGAGCCGGGGGTCTATCATTACCGGCCGGGAGAACACCTGCTCGTTCAGGTCGACGCAGGCGACCGGCGGGCCGCGCTGCAGGCGGCGGCCGTCAACCAGACCTCTGTTGCCGACGCCCCGGCAACGGTCGTCATTGCCGCGGTTCCCGAGCGGACGACCGCGAAATACGGCGAACGCGGGATGCGCTATGTCTCCATGGAGGCCGGGCACGCCGCAGAGAACGTCTACCTCCAGGCAGAGGCGATCGATCTCGCCACCGTCGTCATCGGGGCGTTCGACGAGGACGGTGTCAGGGAGGTCCTCGCGCTCCCGGAGAACACGACACCGCTCTACCTCATGCCGGTGGGACGGCCCGTTCCGGGGGATAATTGAAGTCACGGATGCCAGACGACGGTCCCGCGCGAAGACGCGAAGGGGAGGTGTGAACCGAAGTGCCGACGGGCACATGAACTTCGCGTCTTTTTCGCGACTCGAAGACCTTCGGCCCGGGCCCCCATATCGTCAGGGGAAAGCAGCGGGTGATGGTCGTCCCCGCCGTCCCGGCCATCGCAATCGCCGCCGCCGGCATCACCCGGAGCACCGCAACGTATCTTATTGCTCCGGTCGTGCTCCGGCTTCTCCTGCCGACGGCTGCTGCTGGCTGATGCAGTGGATCGCGCCGAGACCATCGACCATCGCCGTGCAGTCGATCCCGATGACCTCCCGATCGGGGAAGAACCCCTGGACCCTTTTTATGGCGACCTCGTCGTTCGGATGCTTAAAAACCGGCACCAGCACGACAGAGTTCCCGATATAGAAGTTCGCGTAACTCGCCGGCAGCCTCTTCGCGCCGCCGACCCTCCCCGGCATGGGGAGCGGAACGACCCGGAGGGGGTTGCCGTCCTGGTCGGTCGACGACCGGAGGATCGCGAGGTTCTCCTGCAGGACGGCGTAATTCTCGTCGTCCTCGTTCTCCTCGACGGCGCAGAGAACAGTCCGCTCGTCTACGAACCGAACGATATCGTCGACGTGACCGTCGGTATCGTCGCCGGCGATGCCCTGCTTTAGCCAGATGACGTGGCCGGCGCCGAGGTAGGCCTCCAGGTATGCCTCGACCTCCTCCCGGGAGAGGTGCGGGTTCCGGTTCGGGTTTAAGAGGCACGCTTCCGTCGTGATCACCGTGCCGCACCCGTTCACCTCGACCGAACCGCCCTCGAGGACGATCCCGGGGGTGAAGAGCGGGAGTTCCATCTCGCGGTTCATGGCGAGCGGGATCCGGGTATCCCCCATGAGTTCCGTGTATTTCTCCCCCCAGGCGTTGAACGTCCAGTTCACCATCGCGAGGCTCCCGGTCTTAGGGTTGACCAGGAACGTCGGCCCGTAGTCCCGGAACCAGACGTCGGCATAATCGGCGAGATGGAACCTGATACCGCCCGTATCGATGCCTTCCTCCTCCAGCATCGCCTTCACCCGGATCTGCATCTTCTCGTCGGTGACGAGCAGGTCGACGGCCTCGGAACCGCGAAGCGCCGCAACGATCTCGACGTAAGCCCGCTCGACCGCAGCAAGGTCGGGGAACGTTTCGCGGTCGTGGGGCCAGGCGAGCCAGACGGCATCATGCGGCTCCCACTCCGCCGGCATGCGGTAGCCGAGCGCCTGTGGTGTCTTGCCCGGCAGGAACCGCCGGGTGAGCGCCCTGTAGGTCTCCGGCCGCCGGTTCGAAAAAAAGCCCCAGCCCTCCCGGACGGCCTCGTTTCCCGCGAGGTCGACCTCGACGACGAGAACCTCTTCGGCGGTCTCGCTCGCCCGGGCAAGGACGTTGCCGAACGCGTCGGCGACGAACGAACTCCCGAAGAACCGGATATCCCCCTCGTCGCCCACACGGTTGACGGCGGCGACGTGGACGCTGTTTGCTATCGCGTGGCCGCGCTGCACCGTCTCCCACGCCTCCCGCCAGTCGCCCTCGGGCGGTTCCTCGCCGATGATCCGGCCGATGGCAGTCGGGTAGATGATGATCTCCGCGCCCTGCAGCGCAACCGCCCTCGCTGCCTCCGGGAACCACTGGTCATAACAGATGAGCACGGCAATCCGGCCGTACCGGGTATCGTAGACCCGATAGCGGTCACCGGGCCGGAAGTAGTTCTTCTCGTAGAAGAGCGGGTCGTAGGGGATGTGCACCTTCCGGTAGGCGGGGAGCAGCCGCCCGTCGGCATCGATCACCACCGCGGTGTTGTAGTGCTCGCCCGATGCAGTCCGCTCGTAGATCGGCACGACGATCACCACGCCATGCTCCCGGGCGAGCGCCGAGAACGCTTCGGTCGAGGGGCCCGGAACGGTCTCAGCGTAGAGAGAGGCGTCTGTATTCTCGTACTGCGGGAAGTAGCGGGCGCGGTAGAGTTCCTGCAGGCAGAGGATCCGCGCACCCTTCGCGATCGCCGCTCTCGCCGCCTCGAGGGTGTGTTCCAGGTTGCGGTCGGCATCCTCGCTCACCGCCGTCTGGATGAGGCCGATCGTTTGCGTGCTCATCTGTATCATCTCTCCGTATCGGTAGGGCACTCCAGCGTTTTATAGCATCCGCCGGGCCATAGCGTTATCCGGCACCGTGTCGAAGATCTCCGGAAGCAATGGAGTTTGCGACGACCCTCCTCATCGCCGTCGGCCTCGCGATGGACGCGTTTGCCGTCTCAATCAGCGGCGGCGCCACCCTGCGGGAGGGGCGGGTCCGGTGGGCTGTCATTGCCGGAGCGCTCTTCGGCGGGTTCCAGGCGGGGATGCCGGTGCTCGGATGGCTCGGGGGGATGGGGCTCGCCTCGTTCGTCGGGACTTACGGCCCCTGGATTGCCTTCCTGCTGCTTGCCCTGATCGGCGGGAAGATGATCCTCGAAGCGGTGCGGGGGGACGGCGGGAGCGTGCAGTTCGCCGCCGGGAGCGCGGCTACCCTCCTCCTGCTCGCCGTCGCGACGAGTATCGACGCGCTCGCGGTCGGCGTCTCGTTTGCCGTGCTGGATACCGCCATCCTCTGGCCCGCAGCCACGATCGGCGCCGTGACCTTCGCCCTCTCCGTCGCCGGCGTGCTTGTGGGGAGCTCGTTCGGCCGAATCATCGGGCGGAAGGCAGGGCTCGTCGGCGGGGTGATCCTCGTCGGGATCGGTCTTCGGATCCTGCTCGAGCACCTCTTCTTCTGACCTTCAGGTGCTTTCGTCCAGGATCCGCCGCATATCAAGGACCAGATCTTTGCTCTCGGAGTCGAGCGCGACGAGCCGGAGATCCGCGGCCGACCTAACGCCGATGCCGAGCTCCACGGCCCGGGCAATCTGGTCCATCGCAAATATCCGGCCCTGCATCACCTCCGGCGTCGAGCCGTAGTGCCGGAGAAGCGCGATCCCGGCAGCGTCGAGAGCGACCCGGTCGGTGCTCGCGAGGATGACGTTGGGGGCGATACGGGTGCCCCGCTCGGGCCCCCCGGTCGAGAACCCCTCCGTCGCGTCCATGATGGCGACAGCACAGGGAACAAACCGGTTGATCTCGGCGACCATCCGCCTCTGGTGCGGTGACGAGTGCAACTCCGCCATGTAGTTGTAGCCGTCCCCGGGGTTCCTCGCCGCCACGGCCCCTACCATATTCTTCAGAGAGAGGGAGACGTGGCCGCCGAACCGGTGCGTCTTCAGGCAACAGGTCTGGACCACTGCATCGGCCTCCCGGAAGAGCCGGGCAACCAGAAACCCGCGCTTCCAGTGGAGACCGTCCGGCGGGACCGCCTCCCACCCCGCCGGGGGGAGGGCGTCGAGCGCCGTCACCTCCGCTCCCGCCCGTGCCGCTATCTCCGTGCCCCCCCGGTTCTCCAGCACCGCATGGGTCTCCCCCATTCCGCTCCGCTCCCCGAGCCGGATCGTTTGGGCCCCGGCATCGCGGACCTGGCCGAGGATCGCTTCCAGCATATCCGGATGAGTCGTCGCGGGGAACGGGTCGTCGCTGTTGAAGTTCGCTTTGACCGCAACAGTCTTACCCTCGAAGGAAGGAAGGCCAATCTCGTGCCAGAGCGTTTCAACAGCGTGGTAACGATCCGATGCGTCGATGATGTAAACTTCAGATGCCGCGGGAGATGCCATGCGCGCAGAGTGGCGCGCCAAACTATAAAAAATTGTGCGTCGTCGGCCCTAATCAGGAGAATAAGGCTGATTTGAGGTATTTGAGATATGCGAGGGAGAAAGGATAACGGCAGGGGCCCCCACAGGATCCCCTATCGAGAGGAGATCCTTCGGCCCCATTCGACACGTATAAGAGTACCTTGAACGCAATACGTAGTAAACCTCACGACAATCGTACAGACCGCGCGATTTCGCGTGGAATGCTTTCAGAAGGCACGCGGGCCCGCCTGCTGCCCTGGAAGAGTAAAAAGTATGAGGCCAGTATAATCATGACTTCCAGAATGCATACCCCCCACACCACCTGTCCTAGCTGCCATGAAGAGGTCTTCCTGGACGAACTCGTGGGTGGGCGCTGCCCCCTCTGCGGGTATTCCCTCGATGAAGACGATGGAGCGTGCAGCGAATACGAGGAGACCATCGAGCGCTCCGATCTCGGGTGGATGATATTCCAGTTCTATGTCTTTAAGCGGTTCTGCAGCGAAGGAGCAAACCCGCTTCAGGTCATGCAGATCCTCTCCCGGTATGAGGAGCTCACCCAGTGCAACCCCGCCGACGCGGAGAAGATGCAATTCACTCTGGAAGTTCCAATGAGCCGCTGGGAGCGGCTGCTCCCGAAGAGATGCGAAAAATGCGGGAAGATATTCTTCCTTGGCGGAAAAGCGACGATATCGGGTGACATCTCGTCCCCCGAACACGTAAAAACGTATACCTGCCCGTCCTGCTGATCAGTAGGTCCGGGCAACCAGAGCCGACGTCCCGTTCCCGCCGCAGGCGATGCACGGGCCGTCCGAGACGGCGATCAGGTCCGAGCGGATCTCGGAGCCGATGATGCTCGCATCCACCGCCGCCTCAATCTTTTCTGCGCACTCCTGCGATCCGCACCAGTGGACGACCGCAACCCCGTTCTTCACCACCTCGGCGGCCTCCTCCAGGTTCGACGCCGTCGTGATCCGGCCGGCCATCGCCTGCCGTGCCGTCTGCGAGAGTTCCTCCCCAAACTGAGCAAGGATGGAGCAGACGCCCTCGACGACACCGCGCCTGTCAAGCGTGGTCTTCTTGCCGTTCCGGGTGACGGCGACGACCGTGTTCGCGTCGATATCCCGCGGTCCGACCTCGACCCGGAGCGGCACGCCGCGCATCTCCCAGTGGTAGTACTTCGCGCCCGGGCGCATCTCCCGCGCATCCAGTTTCACGGCGAATCCGGCGTTCCTGAACTCCTCTTCAAGCACCGTAGCCGCCGCGAGCACCTCGTCGCGCCGCTTCCCGACGATGATCGGCACGATGACGACTTCAATAGGCGCAACCTCCGGGGGGAGGACGACCCCCTTATCATCGCCGTGCACGCTTATGACGGCCGCAATCGACCGCTCGGAGATGCCGTAGCAGGTCTGGTAGGCGTATTGCCGCTCCCCGTTCGCGTCCTCGTAGGTGATGGCGTAGGTGCGGGAGAAGTGGTCGCCGAGCATGTGCACCGTCCCAATCTGGAGCGTTTTACCGTCGGGCATGACGGTATCGACCGCGATGGTGTAATCGGCGCCCGGGAACTTGTCCCAGGCCGGACGGCGGGATACGATCACCGGCACCCGGAGGCTGTCGTAGAACTCCCGGTAGAGGCCGAGCGCGACCTCGACCTGCGCCGCCGCCTCCTCCCACGTCGCGTGCACGGTGTGCGCCTCCTTAAACGACGTGATCTCCCGGAGACGGATGAGCGGGCGGGTGTGCTTCGTCTCGTAGCGGAACGTATTGACGACCTGGTAGAGTTTTAAGGGCAGATCTGTATGGGACCGGATCCAGAGCGAATACATCGGATAAATGGCGGTCTCGCTTGTGGGCCGGAGAGCGAGCGGCACGTCGAGTTCGTTCCTGCCGCCGTGGGTGACCCAGTAGACCTCGTCCTCGAATCCCTTGATGTGCTCAGCCTCCTTCATGAACTCGGTCTTCGGGATGAGGAGCGGGAACATCGTCTCTGCATGGTCGCGGTCCATCAGGTCCCGGAGTATCCCGTATGCACGTTTCCGGATGCCGAACCCATGGGGATACCAGACGTACAGTCCCTTGACCGGGTAACGGACGTCCATGATCTCGGCTCGCCAGAGAATCTCGTTGTACCACTCGGAAAAATTCTCTTTCCGGGGGAGTGCTCCTGTATCTTCTTCCATCCGTCTCGTACCTCAAAAACTGTTGATCTGCCGCTCTAAGCTATCATACTTAGGATTGCCGGCGTAATAAATGCCTCTACGGCCGCGGCAACCGCGAGAAGCGGGACGACGACCCGGAGAAAGAGGCGGGCGAGAGGCAGGGCTCCTGCAGCGGCATCACCGCTGCCGTGCCATTCGGCAATGACCTCCCGCCCGAGGAGGAGGCCGAGGCCCCCCGCGATGAGGAAGGCGGGGATCTCGAAGATGCCGTGCGGCAGGAGCGCCGCCGCAATGTAGAGCATACCCTGCTGCTGCCGCACGAGTTCCGTCACTGCACCGATCAAAAGCCCGTTGACCGAGAGGATCAGCACCGTGACCACGCCGAGAGAGACTCCCCCGAGGAAGAGGAGGAGGCAGGTACTGAGGTTGTTTAAGAACAGTTTGACCGCAAGGACCGCCGGGGAGTCGGAGAGGAGCCCGGCTACGACCTGTTCGGAAAAAAGGGCCATGACCTCCGCGCCTACGCCCGGGTCGCGGAACACGGCAGCGACGCCGAAGCCGATCGAGACGGCGAAGAAGACAGCCGCAAGACCCGTTGCCCGGACGAGCGAGCCTTCAGACATAGAGCACCATCCGTCCCAGATCGCGTATCCCCGGCGCCATGCCGACGACGATCATGGCGAGCAGGATCAGGTGCCAGAGGTCGGAACTTCCCTCCCGTCGGTACATCTCGAGGACGTAGACGGCGGGGACGATCACCGCGAACTTCAGGAGGAACATCGAGAAGGCAGTGCCGGTCGCATCGATCAGGGCCGCACCCACGACGTGCTGCTCGACGTAGCCGACGGGGTGGATGTCGATCCCGTAACTCGTGGCGCTCGCGTCCAGCATGTGGCCGAAGATGAGGAGTTTGTAGAGGATGTGTGAGGCGTAGTCCCATTTAAGGCCGTGGACGAGGAGCACCCAGAGGGCAAGCGACGAGGCGGCCGCGAGGGCGAGGATGGCGGCGAGGACGTCGAGCGCGATCCTCGTCTCGGTGAGGCCGAACCAGGCAAGCGCCGCTGTGGCAAGAAGGCAGGCGGCGATCCCCGCCCCCGCGTAGAGGCGGCTGTAGCGCCTGACAAGCCCGGCGTTCTCCGCGATTTTCCCGGCAAAGAGGGCGATTATCGCAACCCCAAAGATCGAGAAGAAGATCAGGGGCGTGATCAGGAGGAACCGGAAGTCCGAGGTGATCATCCCGGTATCCTCGACGACCCGGAGAAGCCCGCCGAGGACGACGAAGGGGAGAGTTGCAAGCACCAGTTCGTCATCGATACCTATCTTATACCGGCGGAGCCCCCGATAGACAAGGTAGACCGCTACGATGAGGATCAGGGCATAGGTCAGCGTATCGACGAGCGTATACGCCTCGCCGTAACGGATGGGATCTATGTAATATTTGTAGAGGAACTCCCTAATCATTACCTGATCTAAATGAGCGCAGACCGCATAAACCTACTCAGAACCAAGGTCTTCGACAAGTCCAAATGGATGCAGCTCCCCCGTGACGTCGTCATCGGCCACGACGTCATCGAGCAGATCCCGGCTGTCTGCGAAGACCTTGCGCTCGGCGACTCTGTGCTCATCGTATCGGGAGGCCAAACCAGGGACATCGCCGGGAAGAAGGTCGAGGCACTCCTTTCCGGCTCCTACGACGTCGCGACGTTTGCGGCAAACGTTGGCGATCCCCTTGAGGCGATCCGGCGGGCCGAGGCGGCGGCGGCAGAGGCCGGGTTCGTCATCGGTGTCGGCGGCGGCCGGGTTATCGATACAGCGAAGATCGCCTCCTACAACACCGACCGCCACTTCATCAGCGTCCCGACCGCCGCATCGCATGACGGCATCGCCTCGTCGAGGGCCTCGGTCCCGACCCCCGAGGGGAATGTCTCGCTCGCCGCCGAACCGCCCGTCGCCGTCGTCGCCGATACCGCCATCATTGCATCGGCGCCTCACCGGCTGCTGGCATCCGGGTGTGCGGACATCATCGCCAACTACACCGCAATCCTCGACTGGGAGCTCTCCCACCGTCTCCGGGGCGAACCGCTCTCGGAGTATGCGCTGACACTCTCCCGGATGACCGCCGAGATCCTCTTCAAGAACGCTGATCTCATCAAACCGCACTCCGAGAAGAGCGCCTGGATCGTGACGAAAGCGCTGGTCTCCTCAGGCGTCGCGATGAGCATCGCGGGGTCGTCGCGGCCCGGCAGCGGCGGCGAGCACAAGTTCTCCCACGCGCTGGAGCAGCTCGCACCGGGAAAGGGTCTCCACGGGGAGAAGTGCGGTATCGGGGCCATCATCACGATGTACCTCCACGGCGGCGACTGGAAGGCAATCCGCGGTTCCTTACGAAAGATCGGCGCACCGACCACCCCCGCCGAGATCGGGGTCGACGACGAGACGGCGGTTGCGGCGCTGCTCGCCGCTAAAACGATCCGACCGGAACGGTTCACCATACTGGATATGGGGCTGACCAGCGAATCGGCACGGGATCTGGTGAAGATGCTCTACCGGGAGTGAGACAACATGGCAAAAGAGAAGACAAAGGTGACGCTGATCGGGGCAAGACTCGCAAAGCCGGGGCTTGATTTCGTCTACGAAGGCATCACGTGTACGGAGTGCGAAGGCTGCAAGGTGCGCAAGGTCTGCCACAACCTGCAGCCGGGGAAGCGGTATCGGGTCACCACTGTCCGTGCAAACACCCGGCACGACTGCCCGGTCCACCACGAGGCGGCGGTCGCGGTCGATGTGGTGGAGGCCCCCATCGTCGCG
Organism: Methanoculleus nereidis; assembly: GCF_032944295.1. NCBI lineage: Archaea > Methanobacteriati > Methanobacteriota > Methanomicrobia > Methanomicrobiales > Methanomicrobiaceae > Methanoculleus > Methanoculleus nereidis. The sequence goes on along the minus strand of NZ_JABFFQ010000003.1, from coordinate 155,015 downwards.
TTGGTCAGCGCCGACATGGCGATCGCGAACTCGAGGATCAGCTACGAGTTCTCCTGCCCGAGAACCGAATGCCGGAGTTACCGGCTCTGCCGCCCCGACGGCATCATCGAGGGGGAGAAGTACGTCGTCGGGGAGGTGCTCGGCAACGCTCCCGATGTCTGCGAGCGGGGCCGCCCCCTGAAACTGGTGGAACTCCGGCCGGCCTGACGCTCTTTGCGAGACCTCGCTTGTACCTGTTCTGGTATTTTTCTCAACCCCTCATCCAGATCGCGGCGGATGCTCCGCCAAGGTGGCGATGGGAGTTGCAGGGGAATTTACGAAAGGGTTCGCGAGGGGCGGGGAATACCCCTATGCCCTTCTTCGGCAACCCCCACTCCGCCCGCGCCTTCGGCGCTCCTCCCCCGCCCCCTCCCGGGGGCAGGGGCAGTGCGTGGCGATAGCCGGAGGAAAGCCGTGCTTTCGGAAACGAGCAGGGGAACCATCCTTCTCCCGGCATCTCCCCATGCAGTGGACCGTGGGGATATCGCCATCGGGGGTGGGGCCGACGGGGAGGGGGGCGAGCCCCCCTCCCCTGTCTCCATCGCATATGGCTCTCCTTTGTAACCTCTCCTCCTCCCGCACTGGAAGGGGCAGTCATGGCGATATCTAGTGAGCAACCGTGCACGGCTCTTCTCCAGAGTCTCCCCGCGCTTCCGGCGCGAGGCCGCTACCAATGCAGAGGATACATGCTCTGTAGACGGCGGAGGAAATTGCAGGAGATACTGTGAGAGGATTTGCAAAGGGAGATCTAACGCACTTCATGGGCTTATTTTACTCCGGGGGCAGGGGCTATGGGCACCCGATTCTGATTCTGAAGGAAATGGGTAGAGAACCATCAGGTTCCCCGAAGCCCTATGCCCGGCTCACCCGGGCGAGCCGCCGGGCGAGGTCAAGAAGATCCTCCCGGTCCTGGAGCGTCGAGAGCCACGAGAGAGGAATCGCCTCGCACCCGAACCGTGCCCCGGCGAGCCCGCCGACGATCGCCCCGACGGTATCGGCATCCCCCCCGAGATTGACCGCCGCGACCACCGCTTCGCGGAAGGAGACAGCGTCCATGAAGACCCTGACGGCGCAGTGGGTGCAGAGGACGGCGTCGAGCGACGGCTCCGGCGGGTATGCACGGTAGTCTTCGAGGAGTCCACGGAGTTCCTGATCCTCGCAGGCGGCAAGCGCCCGGCCGAAGGCCACGGGAGCCTCTTCCCCCCGGCACATCCCGCTGACCATCCGGTTGACGAACCCCGAGGCCTCGCCGGCGGCGGGGTCGAAGTGCGTCACGCGGGACGCAGCGAGGCTCGCCTCCCGCACCTCTTGTGGCGGGTAGAAGACGCCGACCGGGATACCGCGCATGACGCTCCCGTTGCTCCGGCTCCCGCCCCGCGCCTCGTGCGCCATCCTTGCGGCGACAGTGGGCGCGACACCCCCCTCGACGAGATCGAGGACGGCACGGGACGTCGGCCCGAAGAACTTCGGATGGGCGTGGTAAACCAAAACCAGACGCTGGGCGAAGTCATCCGGGTTGAAACCCCCGCACTCGATGAGGGTCCGCGCCAGGGCTGACGCCTGCAGGGTATCGTCGGTATACTGGCCCGGAAGGGTGTTGTGGATGCCACCTCCTGACATCTCCGTTACGGTGATAGGGGCCGGAGGGAGGCCTTCCAGGGGCGCGCCCAATGCGTCGCCGATTGCAAGCCCGATGAACGCTCCGACCGCCCGCATCCTGTGCATATAAAAAGATCACCAACAAATTATATCTACCCGCGGACAGTAGTATTCTTCGAGGAAAGGTGATATCGTGCAAAAGGAAGAGCTGCTCCACTTACACATGCTGTTAGTCCACGTCAGAAAGTACTATGAAAGTACCACGGGAGAGGATGTCCCAACCGACCAGTACAACGCTCTCCACATCTCACCCGTCCACATCCATAAGAATAAGGTAACGCATAAAAAGGCTATTCTTACTCTGGGCGACGAGATCGTCCACCACATCAGGGCTCACCACAATCCCTACATCGAATATCACGCCGATTTTCACTCCGAACGGATTGCAACCGAACACTAAACGATGAACAATACCGAAACTCTCCGGGAGATCATCTCCCGCATCCTTTCTACCGGACCCGGCCCTGTCGACATTCAGAAGATTAAACTCAGCGTATGCCGGGAGTACAGCGTCGATATGCCCAGGAACTCCGCTGTCCTCGCCGCAGCCACGTCCGAGGAGCGCGAGTGGCTCCGGCCGCTTCTCCTGGTCAAACCCACGCGGACGCTCTCCGGGGTCGCACCCGTTGCGGTGATGACCTCGCCCCACCCCTGCCCCCACGGCAAATGCCTCCCCTGCCCCGGCGGGCCGGAGCACCCCTTCGCGTCCCCCCAGAGTTACACGGGAGAGGAGCCCGCGGCGCTCCGGGCGAGAGAGCACGCGTTTGACCCCTACGAACAGGTGCAGGCCCGGCTCGGGCAGTTTGAGGCGCTCGGCCACCACGTCGACAAGGCGGAACTGATCGTGATGGGCGGGACGATGACCGCCCGGCCGGTCGAATACCAGGAGTGGTTCGTCGGGGCCGCCGTGCAGGCGATGAACGATTATCCACAGGCCGGGATAGCGCAGGAGAAACCCGAACTCGAGGCGATCTTTGCCGCGAACGAATCTGCAAGGGTCCGGTGCGTCGCCGCCACCTTCGAGACGAGGCCGGACTGGTGCCGGGAGGAGCATATCAACCGGATGCTTTCGATGGGCGTGACCAAGGTGGAACTCGGGGTCCAGCACGTGGACGACCGGATCCTCGACTACAACCGCCGGGGCCACTCGGTCGCGGACTCGGTCATGGCGAACGGCCTCCTGCGTGACGCAGGGCTGAAGGTCGGGTTCCACATGATGCCGAACCTCCCCGGGGCGAGCATGGAGGACGACCGGCGGATGTTTGAGGCCCTCTTCTCCGATGAGCGGTTCCGGCCGGACTTCCTGAAGATCTATCCGACCCTGGTGACGCCCGCCTCCGAGATCGAGGCGCTCTGGGAACGGGGGGAGTATCTGCCCTACAACGAAGAGGAACTGATCGATCTCGTCGCCTACGCGAAGTCCCTCCTCCCGGAGTATGTCCGCCTCCAGCGGGTCCAGCGGGATATCCCGGCTAAGTTGATCGTCGCAGGCTCGCGGCACAGCAACTTCCGGCAACTTGCGGAAGCGCGGCTCCACGCGCAGGGGGGGCGCTGCCGGTGCATCCGCTGCCGGGAGGTGGGGAGGACGCCCGAACCCGAGGAGGCGACGATCTCGACCCGGGTTTACCGGGCGTGCGGCGGGGAGGAGCGGTTCATCCAGGCGGGCTCAGAGGACGCTCTCGTCGGGTTCGCCCGGCTCCGGTTCCCGCACCGGCCATTCCGCGACGAACTTACCGACGCGGCGCTCCTGCGCGAGCTCCATGTCTACGGAAGCGTGGTCCCGATCAGCACCCCGGCATCCGCCGACGAGTGGCAGCACCGCAGTTTCGGCGTGCAACTCCTCTCCGCGGCCGAGGAGGAGGCCCGCGACCACGGTTACGGGCACCTCGCGGTGATGAGCGGTGTCGGGGTGCGGCCCTACTACAGGAAACAGGGATATGAACGAGTGGGCCCATATATGATCAAGACGTTCCCATGAGACCCGCGACGCTCGAGTTTGTGAAGCAGAGGTTCACCGAGTACTACCAGAGGCAGAATCTCACCGTTCCGTCCTCCCTTGAGCAGCGCGAATGGGGTTTTGTCTTCTTTGATGCCGCGGCCGAAGTCAGGATGCGTCGGCATATGGCGTTTACCGACCCGCTGGAACTCGGCGCATATGTCAAAAACCTGGTTCCCGCCCACGTCTACTACTCGACGGCCTACTACCAGACGCCGTCGGCGCCGACGATGAACGAGAAGCACTGGGCAGGTGCCGACCTCATATTCGATCTCGATGCCGATCACATCGTCCGCGGTCCCTACGCGATGATGCTTGCCCGGGTCAAAGAGGAGACCGAAAAACTGCTCGGGATGCTGACCGACGAACTCGGCTTTGCACGGAACCATATCCGGCTTGCTTTCTCCGGGGGGCGTGGCTACCACATCCACATCACCGACATCGCCGTTCGGGGATGGGGGAGCCAGGAGCGGCGTGAGATCGTCGACTATGTCTGCGGCATCGGGCTCGACCCGGGTGTGATGCTGACCCCTGGGGGTGGCGAGACCGGGTGGCGGCGGCGTTACGCAGAAACCCTCCTGGCCCACCTCTCCTGGCTTGCGGATCTCGATCCGGCGGAGGCGGCGGCCTACCTTGCGGGACTCGACGGTATCGGGAAGCGGACTGCCGCGGAGTTCCTCGCGAACCTCGATGTTCTCTCCAGGAAAAAGCCGGATGGCCTCCTGCAGAATCGAGTCATCCGGGCGATCACGGCCGCGCCCGACTTCGAGGAGAGGCTCCGGGGCGCCGGGGCACGCGCGGACGAGCCGGTCACGACCGATATCAAGCGGCTGATCCGGACGCCGGGGTCGCTGCACGGCGGCAGCGGCATGCGGGTGGTGCCGCTCGATATCCGCGACTTCGCGGACTTCGACCCGCTCGTGGACGCGGTGGTCTTCGGCGACCGCGACGTGCGCCTCGACGTGAAGGCAAACTTCACCACGTCCCTGCTCGGGAACACCTATACCCTCAAGGCAGGTGTCCAGCATGTCCCCGAGGCGCTCGCGGTCTTCCTCTGTTGCCGGGGCATGGCAGAGATCACGGGAGGTGCGTGATGACCACCGACCTTCTTGAGAAACTGCGGCAGATGCTGCTCGACATGCAGCACACGGGACGGCTCTCGCACATCGAGCCCGGCCTCTACGAGGATGCCCGGGCATACATCGAGAAGCTCAAGGCGGACTACTACGGCCTGAAAAATCCCCTCGAGAGCCGGGCGGGGAGCCTGCTCATCGAGGAGATAGGGAGTGTCACCGAGACCGTGCAGGAGATCTTCTCGGTTCGGACACGGCAGATCCTCGATCTCGCATTTCAGCAGATGGAGGGGCAGTACTTCGACAAGGAAGAGGCACGCAAGATGCTCCCGGCGGAGCGGGCGATGTACGAACAGATCGTCGACGCCATCGAGGGGTGCCGGGAGACGCTCGTCCACGGGGTGGAGTGTCCCTTCGGCGGCGAAGGTGCAGCCGCCATCGACCGGATCGACCAGGCCGACGAGGCCCTGGGGCCGGAGGGGCCGGCAGCCGCCGCTGCTCCCCAGCCGGTCCAATCCCCCTACGCCCTCGTGCATATCCTCTCCGAAATGGAGTCGTTCATGGGAGTGGACGGCAGGACCTACGCATTGGGGCGGGGGGATATTGTCACCCTGCCGGAAAACAATGCAGACGTGCTCTGTGAGCGCGACATAGCCTTAAATATTAGGCTTAACAAGTAATATAGGTACTCGTATCTATCGAATAGAGGCTACTATCATGAAAATGCCATCAAAATTCAAGACATACTGCCCATTCTGCAGAAACCATCAGACGCATGAAGTTGTGAAGGTAAAGAAGGGCAAAGTTCGCCACTTTAACTGGATCGACCGCCAGAAAGCGCGCAGGAGCACGGTGGGCAACATGGGCAAATTCAACAAGGTGCCCGGCGGCGACAAGCCGACGAAGAAGATCAACGTGAAGTACCGGTGCACGGTCTGTGGAAAGTCGCACCTCCGACCGGGATTCCGGATCGGTAAATTCGAGCTTACGGAGTGAGGTTATTATGGTCCGGGTGAACAGAGAGAACAGGAGCACATTCCTCCGGGTAAAGTGTCCCGATTGCGAGAACGAACAGATAGTCTTTGAGAGGGCGAGTAGCGTTGTGGAGTGCAACGTCTGCGGGCGTATCCTTGCAGAGCCCCACGGCGGAAAAGCTGATATAAAGGCTGATATACTGGCAGTACTTGAGTGATAATTCCATGTATGAGAGAGAGTGGCCCGAAGACGGAGAACTCGTTGTCTGCACGGTCGCGGACGTCAAGGACTTTGCGGCGTTCGTGACCCTGGATGAGTACAACGAGCGAAGAGGGCTTATACCGATATCCGAGATAGCACGGGGCTGGATTAAACACATCCGGGACTACGTACGAGAAGGACAGAAAGTCGTCTGCAAAGTCCTGAATGTGGACCCCGACCGTGGCCACATCGATCTCTCGTTAAAAGACGTTAATGAACATCAGCGGCGCGAAAAGATTCACGAGTGGAAGAACGAGCAGAAGGCCGCGAAGTGGGTCGGGTTCGCCTCCGAGGCGTCGGGAGCGGACAGGGAGATCATCGAGGAGGCCATACACCGCGAATACAGCCAGCTGTACCCGGCCTTCGAGGATATTGTCACCACCGGCGGCGAGGCGGCGGATAAACTGAAACTCGATGAGCCGGTCAAAGAGGCGCTCATCAACATCGCGAACGAGAACGTGAAGGTCTCAAGGGTGACCATCACGGGGCACCTCGTCCTGACGTCGGCCCGGCCCGACGGCGTCAATGTCATCCGCCGTGCACTCCGGAGTGCGCAGCCGAAGGTTGAGAATGTAGATATCGACCTGATCTACGTTGGAGCCCCGAAATACCGGATAAAAGTGACCGCACCTGATTATAAGGAAGCCGAGAAGGCGATCGAGAAGGCGGCAAGCGCCGCCGTCGGCGTCGTCGAACGGGCGGGTGGGTCCGGCAAGTTTATCCGGAAGCAGAAGGCCGGATAAGACCATATGAGTAACCGTATTCGCCGCTGCCCGCATGATCGGAGGTACACGCTCTCTCCGGTCTGCCCGGTCTGCGGCCGCTCGTGCCGGCCGGCCCATCCGGCACGTTTTTCACCCGAGGATAGGTACGGTAGCTACAGGAGGACCGTACGCAGATGGAACACGTCACAATAACCTTTTTGCGAGATGATAACATCGACGCCCCGGTCCTGATCGAGGGGCTGCCCGGCATCGGGCACGTCGGTAAACTCGTTGCCGAACATCTGATCCACGAGCTCAAGGGTGAGAAGATAGGAGAGATCTCCTCACTCCACTTCCCACCGCAGGTGATCGTCGACGAGTGGGGAATCACGCACCTCGTCAACAACGAGATCTACCGCTCTGAGAAGGACGGGAAAGCGATTCTCTTCCTCGTGGGAGATTTTCAGAGCAACTCGGCCGAAGGCCACTATATCCTGGCCGAGCGGTACCTCGACATCGCACAAGACCTCGGCGTCCGGCGGGTTTACGCGCTCGGCGGCTATGGTGTCGGCCACCTGGTCGAGAACCCGAGGGTGCTCTCCGCCGTCAACATGGAGCACCTCCGCTCCGAGGTGGAGGGCGCAGGAGGATCGTTTGAGAACGCCGGGGGCGATGGGATGATCGTGGGGGCCTCAGGGCTCCTGCTCGGCCTCGGTGAGGCGCGGGGAATCGAGGGTATCTGCCTGATGGGCGAGACGAGCGGCTACATTGTCGACCCAAAAAGCGCCGACAACCTCCTTGCAATTCTCTCCCGCATGCTCGGGATCGAGGTCGATCACACCTCCCTGCAGCAGCGCGCCGAGAACATGGAACAGATCATCGCGAAGATCCGGGAAGCCGAAGAAGCCCGGGGCCGCGAAGAACTGAATTATATCGGGTAGTCTATCCTTTTTTCCCCGCAGGGAGGCCCACCTTGATCCCCTGAACGTCCTTTGACGTTTCCTCAATTCCACCCCTCTGTTTTGCACGGAAACACCCGGGCGTGGTATTTGTGCAGCAGGTTGCTGCACTCATTTCCCGGCCCCACAACCGTATCATCGGTGCATGACGGGGGCGGGAATTATACAAGCATTTCTTGCACAAATGTCAGCGAAGGTATCCCCGCTCCCGGTGTGCCGGGTCACCGGGAATGTTCCCAAGTGAAGATCAACCCCGGTCGGGAGCGGTTCTTCAGGTTCGGAGAGGCGGTTTTCCGGGCCGGGAGCGGCGGCCCCTATATCTGTTGAACTGGCCGATTTTTGATTTACCCGGAGTTTTTCTGGCTGGTACAACGATAGGCATATGTATATGGTGAAAAACGGCAAATAGAACCATTCAAAGACGTAGCGAGGTTTACTATATGCCGACGAGCAAGAAACAAATGGAGAAACTAAACAGAGCAAAGAAGGCCAAGGCAGAAGAACTCGCGCAGCAGGCGGCTGCAGGTAGCCAGGCCGCCAAGAAGAAACTCAAGAAGCTCGAGAAAAAGATAAAGTGAGCCTCCCGGAATTTCAAACCGTTTTTTCACTTAAGGGCTGATACAACGAACTGTACAAGACGCAAAATGCTTGCGTCATGAGGGCAGCAAAAGGCTCAATGTTTAAGCTCACTATATTCCCGGGCCTCTCTTATGGTTCTCCGGATCGTGGTGGGACGTGCCGGGGAGGCTCCTGTTGCGCCTTCCCCGGGCATCGCTGCCGCGAACTACTAACGAACTACTAACTTCTACTAAATTAGTAGTTCAGGAATCTGGCCCCCTGAACAGATCCCCGGGAAGGCCGGCCCCGGACTCAAGGAGACATACCTCGCGATCTGCCTCTACAACGCTGCTGCGAATGGGGCCAGCGGATGTGAGGTCACGGTCCGGCTGCGGGGATCCAGACAATGACAGCAGTTTTCAGCAGAGTGACAGCAACTGCTGTCAACATCCACCAGATTAATGGAAGATCACCAGTATACCCATACTGGAAGGAGTTCGATCCAATCACGGCAGAGGAAGAGACGGGTACAATCCATCAAATGGCCCGGCGGATGGCGACCGCGGTAACAAAGGGAGATCTCGGATTGCTCCTCGCCGAAGAAGTCAGTCGTTACTCGCTCATGGATCTTCAGATCATCGGGGGGCGGCTGCACGCGGAGATTATCCGGCTGCCCGATCCCTACCGGAAACAGGTGCACCCCTTCATCACCGAGCAGTTATTCGGCACTCACCACCAGCTTCTCGCCATGCACCGGTCGGGCCGGTTCCGGTCAATGACCGAACCGATCACCGATCGTGCAACGTTCGTTGAGTTCTGCAATATGATTCCCGATGGATGCTTCCGGCGGGATGAATCTCCGGAACGGATCCCGTTTCGGAATACACCCCGACATCGGGCCTTTTATTACCTGGTCTCGGCATTTACGATCTTCGTGCTCGACCGCCCGGGTCACCCGGTGGGAATGCCGTTCCCGGGAGGGTTTCGGGTCGAAGAGCACAATGGGTCTTTTTATTGTATCATCCGTGACCGCGAAAAGGAAGTCCCGTTCTCGATCTGCAACTTCTGCCCCGCACTGCAGACCGAGGACGGGTAGTTCCGGGTGGGCAACCAGGGCGAGGGGTTGACGCTCCAAAACGAATCGGCACGAGATGGAGTGATACAGAGCATGTGGAAAAAAGCCTGGCCCTGCAAGAGGTATTGACAAACCAGAATGCGAGTGGCAGGATTCGAACCTGCGAACTCCTTCGAGAATCGATCTTGAGTCGATCACCTTTGGCCTCTCGGTAACACTCGCGCCTGTACCTCTTGAACCTCTAAAGTAATGAGCTTGATGGCGGCCGGCCCCGCCGGACGAAGACACGATCCCGGCACGGCCTCCGGCGCCCTCCAGCCCCTCTACATAAAATCCGCGAGCCCGAGCTGCTTCTCCGGGGGCTGGCCGAAGGTGGACTCGATCTGCATGAAGAGCACCTCCACCCGCTGCTTCGTGTAGTCCGATATCGCGTAGGTCGCACAGATGTTGCGCGACATCTCCAGGTACTTTTTCACCGAACCCTCGTGGACGGTCGGGATGACGTGCCCCCCGCAGCGGGTGCACTTCCCCGCAAGCGGCATCCGCCGATACTTCGCGTTGCACTTCATGCACCGGACCTTTTGCTTGGAAAACGCGTTGAGGTTGCCCTGGAGGTCGCGGATGAAGTGGGTGTTCAAGACCCTCTCCGCGACGTCGTCCTCGTCCACCGCCCGGATCTTCTTTGCGAGGTCAAGTTCCGCATCAAGTTTGTCGAGCATCGAGCCGAGCTTCGTGTAGGTCGACTCGAGCGGCCCCGCCGAGATGTTCGAGGTCTGGTGAGTAAAGAGGAACCCCTCACACTGCGCCGGCGTCCCGAGCCGCCGCTCCACCCGGTCGACGTAGTCGTCGAGGTCTTTTGGATGGGCATAGGCAAGACACCCGTTGTAGACCTCGATCGGGTAGTGGTCGCAGACGTCGACGTTGAGACTCTCCTTGTCGACTTCCGCCGGGTCGATTCGGGTGGTCAGGACGAGCGGCGCATCCATCGTCCCGCCCCGGGTCTCGGGGAGATAGGCCCGGGAGAAGTTGATCAGGCCGTCGAGGAGGAGCATCACGCAGTCCTCGTCGCCGTCGCACTGTCCACAGAAGATGCCGTTTGCGACCAGGGTATGGTTATCGGCGACCGTCAGGCAGTAGACCCGGTCATCGAGCGCCTGCACGGTCTCACGGGAGACGACCTCGTCCGCCACGACAAGCCCGCCCTCCTCCACCGGGACGCGGTCGCCGACCGCGACCTCGAGCCCCTTGATCTTGCGGAGGTAATCGGTGTCCCAGACCAGCATCGCGTGGTCGGGTGTCACCGAAAGAACCCGCCCCCGCCTTGTTACGAACCGGATCAGGTGCGCCGGGGCGCGGTGGACGGAGACCGAAGTCACCCTCTTCAGGCTGGTCTTCCCCTGCGGGTCGATGCTCCGGACGTAGAACGGCTGGCGGGGATCGGAGTAGAACGTCCCGACGTGATCGATCCCCGGCTTCGATATATCGAAGTTCTCCGTCACGAACTGCCGGATCGGCAGCGACATCCACCGCCGGCCGTCGGAGACGGTGATCTCCGTATCGCCGGAGAAACAGTTCCGCCGTTTCGCCGCGTGGAAGAACGGGTGGCCGTAGCCGACCGGCGCCTTCGAAAACCCAATCAGCCGGGCGAGAACCCCGGCGCTCGTGTGCGGGGCAAGCCCCATCAGGAGGTGGCCGACGAGATCGAGAGGTTTTTCCGCCTTATAAAACGGTTCGAGCCCGTAGAGCCGCACCAGGAGGTCGTCGACGAACTTCGCCACCCGGACCAGCCACTCACCGCAGCCCTCCGATACCAGGATGTCCTGGTGGCGGAGTTCGAGCACCTGGTCTTCCGAGACGAGTTCCCGGCCGTAGGTGTCGTGGGTGTAGCCAAGTTCGCGGAGCCGCTCGATGGGGACGCCAACCTCGTCCGGCCGGAAATGAGTCAGGGGAAGGTCAATCATATCGTAGCGAACGGTGCCGTCCTTGAAGACATAAAGGTTCTGCAGCGCCCGGAGGATCCCCTTCTCGATCGGCTCCACCGGCCGCTCACGCGAGATCAGGCCCTTCACGCCCTTTAAGAGCGCGACCGAGGACTCGCGCACCCCGAGGCTCTCCATCGCCGCCGAATACTCGCTTTTCACGTTGATCGTGACCTTCTGGAGACAGACCGTCTCCACGTTGCACCGGGGGCAGACGTCCTGCCCGACGTCTTTGCCGCATTTCGGGCACCGGAAGACCGGGTTCGTGTGCGCCCCGCACTCGCAGAGGTTCTTGTAGGTGAAGGCGCCGCAGGCGGGGCAGTGCCGTTCCCCGACCTCCGCCTCGATCACCCCGCCGTCCGTATTCGACCGGGGCTTCGAGGAGCAGGCCGCCTGGAACGACCGGCGGGCGCCGCCCTCGTCCCCGATGGGGAAGAGCGAGTGGGGCGGCGGGCGCATCTCACGCGGCTTCGACTTCCCCGGCCGCCCCATCCGGCCGCCGATACGGGTGCCCGCCCTCGAGCGGACTGAAAAACCCGAGAGGTGCATCACGAGGCCGAGCGAGTTCTCCATCGGGGCGTCCTGCCACGCCGGCCGCTTCGTAAGTTGCAGCGTCAGGCCGAGGCAGGCGAGGAACACCAGATGCTCGCGGATCGCCAGCCGGTCCCCCGAGAGGTGGTGGGGCACCAGGAGCTCCTCGAGGATCGCCTTCACCTCCGCAGTGTTCGGGATCATCAGCACCCCGTCCTCGACCCTTCCGCCGGTGCTGACCGCTTCTGCAAGGTGGGCGATATCGGCCGGGGCGACGTCGTCCCACATGTAGGTGTAGTCGGGATGGAGCGGAACCCCGTCAAGCGCGAACTCGATCGCCTCAAGCTCGTTCTCCGGGTGCCGCGCCCCGCCCTCGAGCATCCACCACTCCTCGCAGTAGGCCGGCGGCATCAGGGGATGATTGTTCTCCATGAACTCCCCAAAACTGACCAGCATCTCGCCGACGTCCAGGATCTCGTCCACCTGGCCGGCAAGCCGCCGGGCCTCCGCCGCGTCGTCCACCCGGCGCACCTCCCCGCTCCTGAGTTTGACCGTCGGCCCCTGGATCGAGTCCACCGGCACGACCCCCGCCGCCTTCCCCGGGCGCTCGACCTTCATCTGCGTCCCGACCGCGAGGAAGTCGCCGAGGATGTGCAGCGTCGCCGGGTTGAAGCCCGCAGCCGCAAACCCGGTGTTCCGCGCCCGGCCGAGGCGCAGCCGGAACCCGCCCTTGCGCATCGGATACGAAAAGACCGGCCGCCCGCCGATCAGGTCGCGGATGTACTTGTCTTTCGGCTTGATCGCGGCACTTGCATCGTCGTCGTCGCTCTTCGGACCGCCACTGATCAGTTCCTCAAGCCAGTCCCAGCCCTCCATCTTCATCTTCCGGACGTTCTTCTGGACCTTCGGGGCCTTCAGGGCCAGCCCTTCCGCGACGACGAGCGCCATCCCGCCCCGGACGGTGTTCGTCTCCACCCGCTCCAGGTTCCGGTAGCCGCTCACCTCCTGCTGCTCGGTCGGCTCGCCGTCGATGCAGACCGGGCAGTTCTCGATGATCATCCGGAGCTCCTTCTCGCTCGGGAGATACTGGAGGCTCATGATGTTGTTGTACTGCCGGATTTCCTCGATATAGCGCTCCACTTCCTCAGGCCGGGGGATGTAGCGGCCGATCCCGAGCGCCTGGCGCACGTAATCGCCTACCAGCACCGAGAGCGCCTGCGCCGTCCCGCCGGCGCTCCGGATGGGACCCGCGTAGTAGATCTTCAGGTAGTCCGTCCCGTCGTCGTTCTTCCCGAGGCTGACCTTCGCAATCCCCTCTGTCGGGGCGGCCACCACGCCTTCGGTCAGGAGCGCCATCGCTCCCCGGATGGCGTGGTCGAGGATCTCCTCCGGCGTGGTCTCGCCGAATTTTCGTGCTGCAAAATCGTCGCCGATGCGGAGCGCCGCCTCTTCGCGGGACATCTCCTGCTCGAGCTCCCGTATCCGCGCCGCGATACCCTTGTAACCGAGGAGCGCCTCCACACGGTCGGCGAGGTCGCTTGCCACCGGGATCTCGATCTCCGTCCTTGGATCGATCCCGCGGGCCCGTGCAGCAGCGGCGAACTGCATCGCGGACTCAAGCCCGGCTACGAGTTCCTCGAAGTACCGGGCGGTAGCAGGTGAGACCTCCATGTAGGGAATATGGGTTCTTCACGCATTTAGATGGCGCGGGATCAGGTATGGGGCGCCTTCAGAGGGTGCCTGCGATCTGGATGATCCTCTCCCGGATCCCTTCCGGCGGGAGCATCTGGTCCACGTTCCCGGTCTCGAACGCGGCGCGGGGCATGGCATGGATGGCGCATGTCCGGAGGTCCTGCGCGATGGTGGCACCGCCGATAGTCTTGATGTGGCGAATCCCCTGAGCCCCGTCGCTCCCCATCCCCGAGAGGATCACCCCGACGATCCGGTCGCTGCCGCTCCGCTTGAGCGACGTCATGGCAACGTCGATCGAGGGCCTGACATACTGCACCTTCTCGTCGTCGAAGAGACTGATGGTCCGGTTCCCAACGAGTTTCAGGTGGATATCACTTGGGGCCACGTAGATCGTGCCGTGCTCCACGGGATCACCGTCCTCCGCGACCCTGGCCTCCATCCGGGACGTTTTTGCGAGATGCCTGCAGAGTGCGCTGTTAATATGGTGCGGCATGTGCTGGACAATGACGATAGCGGCATCGACGAGCGGGAACCGTAAAAAGATCGTCTCCAGCGTTCGCGGGCCGCCGGTGGAGGAACCGATGATCACGATCGTCCGGCCGTCACAGGAAAGGGATGCAGAGTTCTCCATGCGCGCTCCCATTTCTTATGCGAGGTAATCGAGGTAGCCCTTCACGATGGCTATGATCTCATTCGCTTCGAAAGGTTTTGTGATGTAATCGATGACATGTTCCTTAAGGTAGTCCAGTTCCCCGTCCGGAACGTCTTTTGCAGTAAGCATCGCAACGATATTCCCTTCCATCAGGCCTCGATCGATCATCTCTTCGATCGTCTCCCATCCATCCTTCTGGGGCATCATGATATCCATCAGGATAACGCCCCGGAACCCCTTCTCCAGTTCCCTGATGCATGCATCACCGCTCTCTGCGGTGACGACCCCGATCCCCTCCGGCTCGAAGAGTTCCTTCATCACCTCGAGGATGAACACGTCGTCGTCGACGACCATAATCCGCCGGCACGGCACTTCCGCCATCTGCTCCCCTCCCCGGACCCCACCCGGATCTCAGGTAGTTCTCTCTACCTCGAACCTGTATATAAGCCTGCGGATTTTCTCCGCGGTCCTTCGGCCGCTTCCAGGGTGAATAAGACGGTCGAACCCATTCCTTCCCCGGCACTCTCGGCCCATATGCGCCCCCCGTGCCGCTCGATAATCCGCCTGCAGATGGCAAGGCCGAGGCCCGGGGAGTCGAGGTCGTGCCGGGAGGAGTCGGCCTTATAAAACTCGACGAATACCCGATCGAGCTGTTCGGACGCCATGCCGATCCCGGTATCGCTGACCGCAACGATGACAACATCCTGCTCCCGCTTAGCGTCGATGCTGATTGTTCCGGTTCCATTCGGCATGTACTTAATGGCGTTGGCGATCAGGTTGTCGAATACCTCGCCCAGGAGCACCCTGTCGGCCCTGATGGTGAGCCCTGCCGGAACGTTGTTGTTGAGGGTGATCTCCTTTGCCTTGAAAAGCGGCGCATAATTCAGGAGAATGTTGTCCAGTTCGGCACGCAGGTTCAGCGGTTCGAGATCGAGTTCGATGTAGAGCGAGTTCATCCGGGCGAGCTGGAGGGTTTTCTGGACCAGATCTTTCATGTAGGTCACGTTGTGGCCGGCGATCTCGAGGAGGCGCCGGAGATCCGGATCCTGCTCGCGCTCGATGATCCTCGGCATGAGCGCGACCAGCGGTGTCAAGGGCGTCTTGAGGTCGTGCCCGAGCTGCGATATGAACTCGTCCTTCTGGGCAAGGAGTTTCTCGACGTCGGCGGTTCGCTCCCTGACCATCGCGTCGAGTTCCTGGTTGACGAGACTGAGCTGGCTTCGCAGCACCTCCAGTTCCCGGTTCTTTGCCTGAAGGTTCCCGGCAAACCCTTTGAGTGCCTCTTCCGCCTGCACCCGCTGGGTGATATCGATCCCGAGCTGCAGCATCAGGGGCGACCCGTCCGTGTCGGTGAACGGGTAGGCGTGGACTTCGTAGGTCTTCCCGTTCATGTGATCCCACTCCCACCGTTGCGGGTTCCTGAGGGTAAAGACCAGCGTGCTGTGGCAGGGGTTGCAGGGCCTGCGGGTGCCGCGCTGCACCTCGTAGCAGGGTCTATCCCCCGGAGTGCCGAAGGTCTCCCGGAATGCCTTGTTGGCGAACCGGAAGGTGTGGTCCTCCGCCTGCAGGGTGATGTAGGCGGGGAGCGTGTCCAGGACTGAGAGAAGGCGGCTATGTTCGGCGCTCAGGGCGGCTTGTGCTTCTTTGTACCGGGTGATGTCCGAGACCCGGCAGGCGATGACGGCATTGTCGAAACAGCGGCCCCAGAGAACCAGCCAGCGTGTTTTACCTTCCCGGCAAACGAACCGTGTCTCGAGGACCACGTTGCCCGCATTGGGTTTTGCCCGGGTGAAGAACCGTTCGCGATCTTTTGCGAACGGCCAGATCCTCGATACCGGCAGGTTCTGCAGCTCCTGCACCGTGTAGTCCAGGAGTTCCGCGAAGTCGCTGTTCGCGTCCACTATCGTCCCGTCCTCCTGCCGGAGAAGGAACGCCCCGCCGGGGGCACGTTCCATGGCCTCCTGGCGGCGGGTCTGTTCCCGGGTCGAGTAGCCGACGGTCGAAGCGAGCGACGCAAGGGCGATCATGGCGACGAGCGGAAGGAACGCACCCGGTTCGGGGTATGCGCGCAACATCGTGACACCGAGAGAGGCAAGTCCGAGCACGGTGGCGGCGACGATCCCCCTCTCGTGGTAGAGATAGCCGGCGATTGCGGCAGGAACAAAAAGGAGAAACCATAGGATGGGGTTGGTGCCGGGAGGCTCCACAAGGAGCGCGGCAAGGACCGCAATACCCGAAGTTCCTGCAACCAGGACCATCCGGGGTTTCAGGTAGCGCCCTATCGGCAGGAGCGGAAAGGGGCTCTTTGTGATTCGAGCTGCCATCAGACCCTATGGATCTGAAGGCTTCCGGATCATTTATTATTCGCGGATCGGCTGTCTGCCTCCAGTGCTTCGGTGAGCGGGCCGGCTCCCGGCTCCCCCATCTTCCAGAGGAGGAGCGCAGCGCGTTCCTGCGTCTTCGGGTCGGGGCTCTGCATCAGGCGGAGGAGCGGTTCGACCGCCGGCTCCCCGATCCGGCAGAGGGCCATCGCGGCAAACGGCTGGAGGGCCGCATCAGCGCTCTCGACGATGCCGACGAGGGGTTCGATGGCAGGCTCGCCGATCCCCGTCAGGGCCGCCGTGGCGTATCGCCGGAAGTCCCGGTCGTCTGCGGTGCGCATCGCCGCGAGGAGGGGTTCGATGGCATCCTCGCCGATCTGCACCAGCGCACGGGCGGCGTACCACCGGACGTCGTTGTTCCCGGTCTGCATTGCGTCGATGAGCGGCCCGACTGCCGCTTCTCCGCTTGCCCCGAGCTCTGCTGTCGCCGCCCGGCGCGCCGCGAGAGGGCCGTCCCGGAGATCGGCGATCAGTTCCGCGATCCGGGTTCTGTCAGTCATAGCGTCCAGGTACACCTTCGCGGGTGTTATGTCTTCCTGATGCTGCCGAGTGCCTCGCGGGCAGCCTCGCGGACCTCCTCCCTCTCGTCGTCGAGTGTCCGGATCAGGGGGTCGGCCGCCCGCCGTTCCCCGATATCCCCGAGGGTTCGCGCGGCACCCGCGCGGACGCGCCAGTCATCATCGGTGCGGAGCGCTTCAATGAGCGACCTGACGGCGGGTTTCCCGACAAACCCGAGAGCGGCGACCGCTCCCTGCCGGAGCAGATCGTCGTCCGTCCGGAGCGCCTCGATGAGAGAGAGGAGGGCAGGCTCGCCGATGTCCCCGAGCGCGCCCGCCGCACGCTGCCGCACGTCCCCGTCGGGGTCGCGGAGCGCATCGATAAGGGCCGCAACGGCACTCTCTCCCCCGATGCCCCCGAGCGCCAGCGCCGCCCCCCACCTGACGCGCTCGTTCCCGGTGGAGAGGCTCGCAATGAGCCCTTCCCGCGCGGCCTCGCCGATAGCCCCGAGCGCGAGAGCCGCCCTGCTCCGGACGTAGGTCTCCTCGTCGTTGAGCGCCCCCATCAGTGCCGGGATCGCTGCGGGGTCGCCGATCTCGCCGAGAGCGACCGCGGCCATCCACCGCACATCGACATCGTCGTTCCGGAGGCTCTCGGCGAGCGGCCCGACGGCCGGAGGGCCCAGTCTTCCGAGGGCCTCCGCCGCCTTCCAGCGGACGCCGACCTCCGGGTCCGCGAGGAGGGCAGCGAGCGGTTCGACCGCGGCGGAAACGCCGGCGTCGCCCAGGCACCCCGCCGCCTGGTAGCGGGTCTCCGGGTCCCGGCTCGAGAGCCGGGCGATCAGCCTTTTCGTATCCCGGTCACATGCGGGTGCCCCGGGCCCCCCGATACGGAAGTGGAGATCGCCGGCACGCCTGCCCGCAAGCTCGAAGAGGTAGCCGAGGAGGTATGCCGCGACGACGAAGACCCCCGCGCTTACGAGGATGCCCGGGCCCGGGGGGCCGTAGAAGAGATACTCTACAGCAATGTGGACCGCGGCGAGCAGGAACCCGACGGCGACTGCGCGTCTGCGGTACCAGAACGCGGCGAGGATGAGCACCAGATAGAAGAAGTGGGTATACGTGACCGTGTTAACGAGGAGATCCAGCAGAACGGAGAGCGCCGTGACGAGAGCAATTATCGCAAGCCTGCCCCATTCCCGTGAGTTCCCCGGCAGACCTGCAGGATTCATCCTGATGATCGGGTGCGGGCCGCATCCATAAAGAGTTTGTGCGGCCCCGCTCCCCCCTCACCGCTGCTCTGCGCCCGCGGTTTCTACCTTCCTGCCGGCGGTCTCCTTCAGTTTCGCAAGCGACGCCTCGATGAACACGGGGATGTCATCCGGCTGTCTGCTCGAGACCAGATTGTCGTCGATCACGACCTCCCGGTCGATGTACTCCGCACCGGCGTTCTTGATGTCCTGTGCGACGGACTTCCAGCCGGTGATCTTGCGGCCCCGGAGCACCTGCGCGGTGATAAGGAGCTGGGGCGCATGGCATATGGCGAGGATCGGTTTGCCGCTCCGGGCAAAGCGGCGCACGAACTCGACGGGCGCATCGTGGGCCCGAAGTTTGTCGGGCGAGTAGCCGCCCGGTATGAAGAGCGCGTCGAAATCGTCCGGTGATACGTCCGATGCCGCCCGGTCGATCGTGACCGGCGTCTGATCCTTCTTCCCGTGCACGGTCTCTCCTGCGGAGAGGCCGACGTGGATGAGGTCGTGGCCGCCCTCCCGGAACGCTTCCGCGGGCTTTGTGTACTCGACATCCTCGAACATATCCCCAACCAGGACTGCTATTTTGCTCATCGTCATTCCTCCAGGGCCGGACTCCCGACCCGGCCCTGATCGGCTCGGCCGGAAGATATAATGGTATCGGGACCGGGAACCGTGGGCGTCCGGCTATCCCTCCGGCCGCTCCGGCCGCTGCTGCGGCTTTCTCCCGGATGTCGGAGCGATCTCTATACCTTTTTATAGCCCTGCGCAGAACCGGGAACATATGCCCGTGCCGACTGGAGAACCCGGCAGAGGCGCCACCCATGGGAGGAAGGCCTCTGGCTGACTGGTACACCCTCTCCGCGGAGGAGGTCCGCCGGGAACTCGGCACCGGCCTGTTGGGCGTAAGCCCGGGAGAAGCGGAGGAGCGGCTGCAGCGCTACGGGAAGAACGTCCTCCGCGAGGAGGCCCGGGAGACCCGGCTCCAGGTCTTCCTCCGGCAGTTCAAGAGCGTCCTGATCGTCATCCTGATCATTGCGGCGGGAATCTCGTTCCTCGTCGGCGAGCCCGTCGACGCCGCGGCCATTCTCATCATCGTCGTCTTGAACGCCCTGCTCGGGTTCTCCCAGGAGTGGCAGGCCGGAGAGGCGATCGAGGCGCTCAAAAAGATGCTCGTCCAGCACGCCGTGGTCATCCGCGGCGGGGAACGGCAGGAGATCGATGCTGCGGGGCTCGTGCCGGGGGATATCGTCATCCTTGAGATGGGAGAACGGGTGCCTGCCGATCTCTTCATCACGGATGCGACGTCGCTTGAGGTGGACGAGGCGCCGCTGACCGGCGAGTCGTCGCCGGTGGACAAGGCGCCGGGGTCGCTCCCCACCGGGACGGCTCTCGCCGAGCGGAGCAACATGGCTTTCGCGGGCACGACGGTGGTCAACGGGCGGGGGCGGGGCATCGCGGTCGCCACCGGGATGCAGACGGAGTTCGGGAAGATCGCCGGCCTCTCCCAGCGGGTCGCGGACGAGACGACGCCGCTTGCCCGGCAGATGGACCGCCTCGGCCGCGATCTCGGGCTGATCGCCATCGGCATAGCCGTGCTCGTCGTTGTCGTCGGTCTCCTGCAACAGCGCGGGTTCCTGGAGATGTTCCTGATCGGCGTCTCACTCGCGGTGGCGGTGATCCCGGAGGGCCTCCCGGCGGTCGTGACGCTGACGCTCGCCCTCGGCATCAAGAACATGATGCGGAGGAACTGTCTGATCCGCCACCTCCCTGCGTCGGAGACGCTCGGCGCGGTCTCGGTGATCTGCACGGACAAGACCGGGACCCTCACGCGGAACGAGATGGCGGTCGTCCGGGTGAGGACGCCTGATACGGAGGTCGCGGTGACCGGGACCGGGTATCTTCCGATGGGCGAATTCCTCGTTGAGGAAAAACCCATCGACCCGCTCGCCGACCCGGGGCTCCGGCAGTTCCTCCGCACCGGCCTCCTCTGCAACCACGCGACCCTCATTCTCGAGGAAGGGGGATGGCGAATCCTCGGCACGCCGACCGAGGGGGCGCTCGTCGTCGCGGCGGAAAAGGCCGGCCTCTCCCGTGACGATGCCCCGGAGGCAGCGAAGGAGTTCTCGTTCAACTCCACCCGGAAACGGATGACGATCGTCTACCGGGAGGCGGAAGGGGACGTTGCCCACGTGAAGGGGGCGCCGGAGGTGCTCCTCTCCCTGTCGTCCCGGCTGCTCCGGGGGGGTTCGGTCGTGCCGCTCACGGACGATCTCCGGGATACGCTTCTCTCCGAGATCGAGGAGTATGCGTCGCAGGGACTCCGGGTGCTCGGGGCGGCGTACCGCCCGCTCCCGGAGGGCCTCGCGTGGACCGAGGATACGGTGGAGCAGGACCTGATCTTTCTCGGGTTCGCCGGGATCGTCGACCCGCCGCGCCCTGAGGCGGCGGAGGCGATCCGGCTCTGCAGAAGCGCCGGGATCGACGTGATCATGATCACGGGGGACAACCCGCTGACCGCCTACGCCATCGCCCGGGGCCTCGGGCTCTCGAGCGAGGGGGCGCTGACGGGGGCCGAACTCGAGGCCTTGAGCGACGACGAACTCGAACTGCGTCTCCGGACGACGAAGGTCCTCTCCCGGGTCACGGCAGAGCACAAACTCCGGGTGATCGATATCCTCTCCCGGAATCAGGCGGTCATCGCCATGACCGGCGACGGCGTCAACGACGCTCCGGCACTGAAGAAGGCGAGCATCGGTATAGCCATGGGGATCAAAGGGACGGATGTGGCGAAGGAGTCGAGCGACATGGTGCTCGTGGACGACAACTTCGCAAGCATCGTCGCCGGCGTCGAGGAAGGGAGGCGGGAGTACGACAACATCAGCCGGTTCACCCGCTACCTCCTCTCCTCGAACGTCGGAGAACTCGTCGCGATCGTCGGCGGGCTCCTCCTCGGGCTGCCGCTCATCCTCATCCCCGTCCAGATCCTCTGGATAAACCTGGTCACCGACGGCCTCACCGCCCTCGCCCTCGGCCTCGAGCCTGCCGAGCGGGACGTCATGCGGAGACGCCCGCGGGACCCCGGGGAGGCCATTCTCACGCGGAACGCTTACCTCGTCATCCTCATCCTCGGGGTTTGGCTCGGTCTTCTGACCATCTACGTCTTCTCCGGCCTCTACGAGACCAACCTCGACAGGGCGCGGACGATGGCGTTTACCGGCCTCATCATCTTCGAGCTCTACAACGTGCTGAACTTCCGGTCGTTCCGGCAACCTCTCTACCGGGTCGGGTTCTTCTCGAACCCCACTCTGCTCCTCGCGATCCTCGGGAGCCTCGCCCTCCAGGCATTGGTCGTCTACGTCCCGATCTTCAACACCTTCCTCGGGACCGCGCCGCTGACCCCGGGTGACTGGGGGCTGCTCGCCCTCCTCGGGCTGCCGGTGCTGATAGCCGGGGAAGCCTACAAGATTCTCCTGCTGAGGCGGGGGAATGATGCGACGGGCCGAAGGGCCGGAGCATGAGCACCGGAGGTGCGATTGCGACTGAATCTCCGCCGGGATACGGGCGTCTCGATGGATACCCGGGCGCGAGCGCTCGCGCCCGGCGGGAACAGCACGGCTATCGGGGCTTCTGCAAACAGCGCCGTCCTCGGGATCGTTGCAGGGAACGGTCTCTCCGTCTCGTGTCTGGAGTTCCTGACGGTACGGACGTTCGTGCTCTTCGTTACAGTGGCCATCGGGACGGCATTCCTCCGGCTCAACTTCGTCATCCCATGAGCCGGCGTTACCGGGTCGGCGGGATCCTGGACTCCCGGGTCGCCTCGACCTCCTGGAGCCGGCCGACCACCCACCTGTACGCGGTCGCGGCCGCCTCCCTGACCGAGGCGCTCGGGTCCTCTCTTCGCATCCGATCAAGCGGCTCCCGCGCCTTCGGGTCGGCGATCGTCCCGAGGGAGAGGGCCGCCTGCGCCCTGACATACTCGTCGGGGTCCTGGAGGGCCTGGATCAGCCCGCCGACGTCCCGGGCGTCACGCATGGTATCGACCTCATCGATTGTCGCCATAGCAATCTCCTGATCGTTTCGCGTAGACGTCCCGGCGGTATATATGCCTTGCCAGGCGGACCGGAGGGGGCCCCGAAGCGCGGGTTCCCGACCGCCTACGTCCGGCCCTCCGCCGCCTTCCGGTCCGCGAGCCTTCCCACCACCCGGGCGTGTGCACCGGACGCGGCCCGCCGGACGCCCGTATCAGAGTCCGAGAACTTCAGCCGCACGAGCGCCTCCAGCGCCCGTTCGTCGCCGACGGTGCCGAGCGCCTCGGCGGCAGTCAGCCGCACGTTCTCGGCGGGGTCTGAAAGCGCCGCAACCAGCCCGTCCACATCCCTCTTCCGCCGCATGGTATCGATGTCCTTTCTCTGCGTCATATGCCTCTCCGATTATCAGATACGGCGCATTTAAGGCACTCGGCGTTATGAACGTTGCGGAAGAGCATCATGCAGGACGCTTATGGCTTGCCTGCCAAAAAGAGGTTAATATGCCGCCAGATACCGGTCGAGTTCCCAGGGGTGGACCGTCGTCCGGTAGGCATCCCACTCGGCTTCGGCAACGCTCGTGAGCGCCTCGACGACGTGGGGGCCGAGCGCGTTGCAGATGAGGTCGTCAGCAAGCAGGGCGGAGTGAGCCTGGTGGAGGTCGCCGGGAAGCGTCTCGATCCCGTTCTGGCCCCGCTCGGTGGACGTCATGTGGAAGATGTTCTTGTGAACATCGGCCGGGGGCTCGATTTCGCTCCGGACCCCGTCCATCCCGGCGGCGAGCATCGCCGTGAAGGCGAGGTAGGGGTTGCAGGTCGGGTCGGGGCTGCGGAACTCGACCCGGGTGCTGTTGCCCCGGGGCGCCGGGACCCGGACAAGGGCCGACCGGTTGCTCGCGCTCCAGCTGATGTAGCAGGGCGCTTCGTAGCCGGGGACGAGCCTCTTGTAGGAGTTGACCGTCGGGTTCGCAATCCGGGTGATCGCCGGCGCGTGTTCGAGCAGCCCACCGATGAAGTGCATGCAGGTCTTCGAGAGCTGGAGGGGGGCGTCGGGGTCGTAGAAGGCGTTCACCCCGTCCTTTGCGAGCGAACAGTTCACGTGCATCCCGCTCCCGTTGATGCCGGGGATCGGTTTTGCCATGAAGGACGCGTGCAGGCCGCGCATCAGCGCCATCGTCTTGACCGCGAATTTGAACGTGATGACGTTGTCTGCGGTATGGAGGGCATCGCTGTACTGGAAGTCGATCTCATGCTGGCTCTCGGCGACCTCATGGTGCGACGCCTCAATCTCGAACCCCATCTCGATGAGCGCAAGAATGGCCTCGCGCCGGAGATCCTCCGCGAGGTCGGTCGGTGCAAGGTCGAAGTAGCCGCCGACGTCCTGGAACTGCGTGGTCGGCCGTCCCTCGAGCATCTTGAAGAGGAAGAACTCCAGTTCCGGCCCGGTGTTGAAGACGTAGCCGTCCTTCGCCGCATCCTCCATCGCCCGCCGGAGCACGTAACGCGGGTCGCCCTCGAACGGTGTGCCGTCCGGTTTGCAGACGTCGCAGATGAACCGGGCAACCCGGTTCTCCCGGGGCCGCCAGGGCAGGAGGGTGTAGGTCGAGAGGTCGGGTTTGAGCACCATATCGGACTCCTCGATCCGGACGAACCCCTCGATCGACGACCCGTCAAACCCGATGCCGCCGGTCAGTGCCTTCCCGACCTGTTTTGCCGGGATGGCGACGTTCTTGGGCATGCCAAGGAGGTCGGTGAACTGCAGGCGAAGGAATTTGACGTTGTCCTGTTCGATGCGCTCGAGCATTGCTGAGATGTTGTCGAGGGTCATATGGAAGGAAACTTCCTTCCAATAGTATTTATACTTAGCGGGATTACACCTATCAGAGCGTTCCCCGACTGCCTGGAGGCGGAGGGGGGCGGGTCGACCGTGATGACAATGTGCGGCATAATTGGCGTAATGGATAAATCTCGCCGGACGATGGACGGTTCCGGTATCCGACAGGCCCTCTCCATGATGAACGAACGCGGCAGCGGCGAGGGGGCGGGGTATGCAGCCTACGGCATCTATCCCGACTACCGGGACTGCTACGCCCTCCATGTCTTCTTCGACGACGTCCACGAGAACAAACCGCTCCTCGATTCGGCGCTCGCGCAGTGGGGGACGATCGAGCACGACGAGGCGATCCCCACCTGCGACCGACCGGGCCTCCGTGCGGTCCACACCCCCTGGCGCTACTTCTTCAAGCCCGACCCATCTCTCGCGGCGCCTGAGGACGAGATCGTCAGCGCTCTCGTGATGCAGGTCAACGCCGCCCGCCGCGGCGCGCTCATCTTCTCCTCCGGCAAAGACCTCGGGGTCTTCAAGGCCGGAGGGTGGCCCGAGGACGTCGCAGACTTCTACCGGATCGAGGACTACGAGGGCTACATCTGGCTCGCGCACAACCGCTACCCGACGAACACCCCGGGGTGGTGGGGCGGCGCACACCCGTTCAACCTCCTCGACTGGAGCGTCGTCCACAACGGCGAGATTACCTCCTACGGGACCAACCGGCGCTACATCGAGAGTTTCGGGTACACCTGCACGATGTTCACGGACACCGAAGTCATCGCTTATTTAATTGACCTCATGGTGCGGCGGCACGGCCTTGACATCGACCTCGCCGTCCGGGCACTCGCGCCGCCCTTCTGGGAGGAGATCGGCCGGATGCCCGCGGCGGAGCGGGAGTGGAACAGTGCTCTGCGCCTCGCTTACGCGTCCGCGATGATGAACGGGCCGTTTGCCATCGTGGCCGCGAACCGCGACATGATGATCGGGTTCACCGACCGGGGCAAACTCCGGCCGATGATCGTCGGCGAGTGCGATGACCGGCTCTACATCTCAAGCGAAGAGGCGGCGATCCGGGCGATGGAACCCCGGGTCGAGTCGATCCGGATGCCGGCCGCGGGCGAGCCGGTGATCGGGAGGGTTATCGCATGATCGGGAGCCTCCCCCCGCGCTATCGGATCAGCGTCGACCCAGTCCGGTGCATGGAGTGCGGGCGGTGCATCGAGAACTGCGCTTACGGAGTCTTTTCGCGGGACGGAGACCGGATCTTCGTCAACTCCCGGAACTGCACCGCCTGTCATCGCTGCATCGCCTGCTGCCCCCGGGACGCCATCAGCCTTGAGGAGCACCCCTGCGACTACCGGAGCCACCCTCTCTGGACCCGGGAAGCCCGGGAGGCGATCTACAACCAGGCCCGGACCGGAAAGATCATCCTCGCCGGGATGGGCAATGCCCTCGACTACCCGGCCATCTTCGACCGCCTGGTGCTGGACGCCTGCCAGGTCACGAACCCGAGCCTCGACCCGCTCCGCGAGCCGATCGAGGTTACAACCCACCTCGGAAAGAAGCCTGCAAGCCTCGATCTCCGGCGGCGGGAGGGCGGCGACGTCGAACTCAGGACCCGCCTCACCCCGAACCTCCGCATCGAGACCCCGATCATGATCGGGCACATGAGTTACGGGGCGATCAGCCTCAACGCCCACCTCTCGATGGCCCGGGCGGCAAAAGAGACCGGGACCTTCATGGGCACCGGGGAAGGGGGGCTGCACGCCGCCCTCCACCCCTACCAGGACCGGATGATCGTCCAGGTCGCCTCCGGGCGGTTCGGCGTGAACATCGACTACCTGGAGCGCGGCGCCGCGATCGAGATCAAGATCGGCCAGGGGGCGAAACCGGGGATCGGCGGCCACCTCCCCGGGGAGAAGGTCTGTGCAGACATCTCCAGAACGAGAATGATCCCGGAAGGCAGCGACGCGATCAGTCCCGCGCCGCACCATGACATCTACAGCATCGAGGACCTCGCCCAGCTCGTCCGGGGGCTCAAGGAGGCGACGGAGTGGAAAAAACCGGTCTTTGTGAAGATCGCCGCCGTCCACAACGTCGCCGCCATCGCCGCCGGCATCGCCCGCTCGCCGGCTGATGCGGTCGTCATCGACGGGTTCCGGGGCGGCACCGGCGCGGCGCCGATGGTCTTTCGCGACCACGTCGGCATCCCGATCGAGGCGGCGGTCGCGAGCGTGGACAAAAAACTCCGCGACCAGGGGATCAGAAACGAGCTCTCGGTCATCGCGAGCGGGGGTATCCGAGGAAGCGCCGATCTCGCGAAGGCGATCGCCCTCGGTGCGGACGCGGTCTACATCGGCACAGCGGCGCTCGTGGCGATGGGGTGCCGGGTCTGCGGGAACTGTTACCGGGGTCTCTGTCCCTGGGGGATTGCCACCCAGCGGCCCGACCTCGTGGCGCGCCTGAATCCCGACGAGGCGTCGAACCAGGTGGCGAACCTGATCCGGGCGTGGACGCTCGAGCTCTCCGAACTCCTGGGTGCCGCCGGGATCAACAGCATCGAGAGCCTGCGGGGCAACCGCGACCGGCTCCGGGGCTACATGCTCGACGAGGGGCTGATGCAGGTGCTCGATGTCAGAGGGGTGGGGGCGTGAACGCCCTCACGACGTCGCGACCTCGACACACTCCTTCCTCGTCCCGATCCGGGCAAGCGCCCCACACATTCCCGGGACGTAGGCGAGGGCCTTGCCCGAGTCCACCATGATCGAAGCGAACTCGTCCATCCGGGGCGAGACGACCATGCAGGTATCCGGGATCACCCGGGCGCCGCTCCGCTCGATGACGCTCACGAGGTCGGGGTTGTGCCTCGCGACCCCCTTTGCGGCGAAGATGTAGAAGGGTTTCGTCGTCTTCTTCCCCCGCAGAAGTTCCGCGAGTTCCTGGAGTTCGTCGGGGGAACAGTGCGGACACCCGACCGCGACCGCCTCGACCTCGGTCTCTGCAAAGAGGGCTTCGACCTCGTCCTCCGTGACCGTCACCCGGTCGAGGTCGCCGGTATCAAACGCGAAGACCCGGGCCTCGGGGGTAATCTTATCCACGTGGAAGAGGGCGACCGCGCCGGTCGCGGCCATCGCGGCGCCGAGGGCTTTGAGGTGGTCGCGGTTCGGCCGGATACCCTGGAACAGCGGGATCCTGTTCCCCACCTTCTTCCCTGCGACGTGACCGATGGCCCCCCAGTGGCCGGCATGCGGGCCCGTACCGCACTCGACCTCGACGACGACCTGCGGCCGCCGGTTCTCGACGATGTGGAGGCCGTAGTACGGAGTCTTTCCGATGATCGCCGCCGCAAGGGCACTCGGTCCGCCTTCGCGGTTCGTCCGTGCGCCGAGAACTGAGTTTGCGTAGGCGACCGCCGAGGACTCCGACCAGGCAAGGTGCTCCCCGTACTCCGTGATGCGGAGGTAGTAAGGCGTGCAGGTACACTCTACCCGGATTCCGAGTCTCCGGTAGGCCTCAACGACCTCATTCTGACGGCGGGCGAACTCCTCGTCGATCCCGAACTCCTGCCACCCCTCCCGCGGCATCCCGATGGGGTTCAAGACCGCCGGAACCGCCGCCCGGGCGTTGAGGCTCTGCAGCCAGGAGAGCCCCCATTTTCCGATGGTCTTGTAGGACGCACCGCTCACCTGGGCGCTCGTGATCGGGACGAGTTTCTCGGCCTCGTAGACCCTCCCGAGCGCGACCAGGATCTCCATCATCTTCTGGCGTGTCTCGCCGAACTCGCCGGCGAGCACCTTCTCGTCATCATCGTCGAGATACATTACACCCACTCCGCTCTTTTGAATTCGTCCTCTCTTCCCATAACCATCGTGGCATCGACCCCGACCTTCACGTTCGTCCCGTCTCCAAGGCGCGTCGGGTCGAGCGACGAGCCCCGTACGCCGGTGACGACCATGATATCGGTATCGCCCCGTACCCTTGTCGCGATCGCGTATTCGACGTCGTAGGGGTCGTGGATGTTGATATCCTCGTCCACCACCACGACATGTTTTACGGACGTATGGGCGGCAAACGCCGCCATGATGGCATTCTTCGCGTCTCCCTGCGTGTTCTTCCTGATCTGCACCACCACATGGAGGTAGCCGGCCCCGCCCTTCGTGAGGAGGACGTCTTTGACCGTCGTCACCTCCCCGACGGCGCGGTAGATCTTCGGTTCGTAGGGCGCTCCCATCAGGAGTTTGTGCTCGTCGCCGGCCGGGAGGATACCGTGGTAGATGGGGTCCTCCTTGCAGTACATCTTCGTGAACTCGATCACGTGCTGCTGCCGCACAGGGTCGTAGGTCCCGGTGATATCGACGAACGGGCCTTCTGCCGCCTTTTCGGCACTGATGTAGCCCTCGAGGACGATCTCGGCGTCGGGAACCCGGACGCCGTTTTCGCACTCCCGGACGGCGAGTTCCCCGCCCATCAGCTCCGCGGCGTAGGCGAGTTCCTTTCCTTCCGGGACGCGGGTGCAGGCGGCGAAGGTCACGAGGGGATGGGTGCCGACGGTGACCGCGACCGGGAGTTTCTCCCCCCGGGCGAGCGCCGCTTTGAGCAGGGTATGGGTGTGTCTCCCTTCCACCAGGCGGGCGACGACCCGGTGGCCGTCGAGGACCATCATCCGGTGGATGGAAGCATTCTCAACGCCGTCATAGCGCGAAAAGACGATCCCGGACGTGAAGTAGCGCCCGGCATCGCCGGGAAAGTGCTTCATGATCGGGAGGCGGGAGAGGTCGGCAGGGATGCCGCCCTCGCACCGCCCGGCATCTACCACGCGGCCGCCGTAGGTCATGCCCGCGAGGTGTCCAACGAGATCACGCTCTTCCACGCCGAGCGCCGCTGCAAGCGCTCCGCGGCCGGAGAGAAGGTTCATCACCCCCCTGCGCCCGTCAAGGTCACGGAAGAAGAGGATTTTGTCTGTCCGGCTCGCCATACGGGGAGCCTCGTAGACGGTCGAGCAGGGGCTCTCGATCTCCTCGACCCGGCCCTGCTCCCGCATCAGTTCGATAAAGTTACGCATCGTATCCGCTCCATCGGGTCCCGAGGTCATGTTTGACTCCCATGTGGTCGAGCATCCGGGCCACCACCATATCGACGAGGTCGTCGATGGTCTCCGGGTGCTGGTAGAAGGGAGGGCTTGCGACCATCACGGTCGCGCCGGCCTCGTCGGCGGCAAGCATATTCTTCAGGTGAATCCGGGAGAGCGGCATCTCCCGGAGAAGGAGAAGGAGGGGCCGCCTCTCCTTGAGGCAGACGTCCGCCGCCCGGACGATCAGGTTGTCGGCGAACCCGTTGCTGACCGCTGCAAGCGTCTTCATGCTGCAGGGCACGATCGCCATCCCGTCGTAGCGAAACGATCCGCTCGCAATATCGGCCGCGAGGTTGCTGTTCTCGGCGTATATGGCGTCGAACCCCTCAAGGTTCACGCCTTCGATCCCGGCTATCTGCCGGGCGGTATCGGAGATGACGATGTGCACCGTTGCGTTATCGCAGAGCACTTCGAGGAGGCGGCGGGCGTAAACAACCCCGCTTGCCCCGGTGATCCCGACGACGAATTCCTTCTTCATGCGCTCCTCATATGTTATGTCACTACGAGTTTATCCTGTTTTGTCGCCCGCTTCACCCGGAGCACCTCTGTTGCCGCCTGCTCCACGGTGTCCCGCTGCTCCTCTACGGTATAGACGCCGAGACGCCACTGCTGCCGCCGGGTGTCGTTTAAGGTGTTGATGAGGGGGGAGACTTCCTCGATATCCACCATCGCGTGGCTGTTCCTGACCCGGACCTCCATCGAGAGCGCCCGGGGGAGCCGGGGGATGTCGACGAGGACTGCGTCTTCCGTGACGCCGGCGGTCCCGGCGATCTCGCGGGCAATCTCCCGTTCCCGGGCGGGGCCGGGTTCCTGCCGGAGGGCTGCGGCGTTCACCCGGTCTTCGCCGATATACAGCGCCCGCTTGTAGAGGTCCCGGGCGTAGACCCTGCGGGCGAGGTCGCGGACGATCGGGGAGGGGGAGTGCTTCAGTCGCTCCATGCAGGCGGCGTCGTCCATCCGCATCAGTTCGCGGGCGTCAGTGCCCGGGACGTTCTGCACCTCTTCCCGGAGAGCGTGGACGAACATGCTCGTCGCGATCCGGCTCACGTGATGGAAGTAGACCGCCGGGCGCATCAGCGTCCGGGCGATGAGGAGCGACTCGGCGGCGTTGATCCCGCCTTCGTGCAGGGCGATCCCTGAGGGGGTCATGATCGTCGACCGGATCAGCCGGTGTGCGTCGACCGTCCCGTAGGGGACGCCGGTGTAGTGGGCATCCCGCATCAGGTAGTCCATCCGGTCGACATCCAGACTGCCGTGGATGATGCTTGCGAGGCGGTGCTTCCCCGCGACGACGGCGCAGACCTCGGCGGGGTCGAGCCCCGCCTCTTCGAGGATTCCGGCGATCGTCCCCTCGCGGACGAGATGATCGATCTGGTGGTGGCTCCTCCCCGTGAACTCCTCCATCACCGGCTCGGTGACGTGGGAGAAGGGGCCGTGGCCGATGTCGTGGAGGAGGGCGGCCGTGGTGACGAGTTCGGTCTCGCCGGCGTCGAGCCCGAGCTCGCCCGACATCAGGCCCGCAAGGTGCATCGTCCCGAGCGAGTGCTCGAACCGGGTATGGTTTGCCCCGGGGTAGACGAGGTTTGCAAACCCGAGCTGGGTGACGTGCCGGAGCCGCTGGACGACCTCTGAGTCGAGCAGCCGGAGCGCGAGCGGTTCCGCCTCGACGTAGCCGTGCACCGGATCTTTGATGATCTTCATCGGTTCTGTTAAGATTCTTGGGAGATGGAAGATAAAGGTATTTGAAGGCGCGCGGCGTGCGGGGCGGTTTTCTTTCGGCGGGAGCGCGATGTGGCTGTGGGGGTGGAGCGCTCCGGCGGCGGGGAGGGACATTTCGGCGGGGAAAGATCGAGTAAATCATTTTCTGGATAGAGGAAACTACGCAGGCATTTCGGGAAGAGATCGCAAGTTCTTATGGATGCTTTAACGATGCCGATGCACTAAACAGACTAATCATCATCGCAAAGAGCCCAGAGAGGTTCACTGCAGAAGTTGAAGAGCGGGTACCCAGTAAGGTAATACCGATTCTCAAAAGCAGGAGATCGGGGCTTTTCAGATCGGAGTGGTTCGAGGAGTTAGTCCCGCACATAGTTCTGGCAGAACACATCCCTGAGGTAGGGTGAGCATGTTCGGATGTTAGAATCCATAGAGATCAGCGAGGCTACGTTCGCAGAAACGCCTTGCGGGTTTGTAGATTTGTTCAATAGTCTTAAAGAACTCTATATCCCAACCATGCTCATTCTGCGCAATCCGTCCCTTGAAAACACCCCCTGCAATTTTTTCCAATCCTTCTTCAATGTAAATGGCAACAGGCTGGTCTTCCTTTATACCATGTTGAATTAAAGTGCTTAAACGCTGGAATTCCATCGAAACCGACTGAATTAGATAGTGTTCGTTTGGGTTTTCTTTAACAAAAACGAAAATGTGAATAGAACTTTCATCCATCAACAGGTCGCTAAGTTTGATATCCTTTATGGACCCGTCTTCGGTTCCGGGATCCAATCTATCACAGTAGTCTTCAGAGATTCTGGTGTTCAGGTAGCCATTTGCCCGTAAGTAATCTCTCAGCGCGAGAAGATCTCCCTTTCGCGACTGCTGGAATGAACCATAGATTGCAATGTTAATATTTCCCTTGAAATATCTGTGTAGTTGAACCCTATTTGCGATTTCGTTAGGTATCTGCACTCTATGGCTCATTTGACAAGTTTTTCGTCTGCGGGACAAATAACAATGCTAGTTGCTATGATGTAACTGAGATCCTGGGAAACATTGATATAAGTTACAATTATAGAACTGATATAGATGGGGGCATCAGGATGGATCAGATAGTCATGGAGGCTTACTTAAACCGGGTACCTGTTGAAATTCGTGAATCCGTGATGGAACTCTCGACGGATGCTAAATGGGCTGTATACATAGCGCTTACCCTCGAGAAGGAGATGTATTTCAATGAACTCAAGGATACCTTCGTAGCGAATCCACGTGAGATGGATCGTATACTGAAGTCCTTGGTTGATGGAGGTCTAATCGCGAAAAAGGTGAGGAGCCTGGAAGAGATTGGCGATCGGAGGAAAGTGTATTACAAATCAACAAACTATGGGAAAAAGATGTTAAATGCCTTGTGTGACGTAGTCCTTCCTCCTGAGAGTCTGATTAAGTACTATAAGTTCACTGCGAGCGAGAGAGCGAACTACTGGGCTATGTCTTCAGTAACTGTGAAAAGAGGCAGTGAAACCGATCCACAGAATTGGAAATTTGACCAGACACCTGCCCAAAGGGACGTCTTTGATACGAAACTAACAATCACCAGCGCAAAACAAGCAGAGATTAAGGGGTGAGTTAAAAATGACTGCAGAAAACCAGAAGCAAGCGTTGAAACTTGAAATAGTAATGGATCCTGAATTCAAGACGACTCACATAGATGGTGCTATTGTAACTTTGAATCCAAATTTCGGCCAATTAGCACTGACATATGATCAGCCTGAATTCAAAGTTCGTCCAAATGGCGATATTTACACGGATAGAATTCAAAAACGGGTAATACTTGATGCAAGATTGTCTCCTGAGGCGTTTAGAGCACTCGCCTACACCATGATGGAACATGTGCAACAATATGACGAGTGGCTTAAGCAGCAGAAATCGGAACAGAAATAGTTCGATGTCCCTGGTGTAGAGGGACAACCTCCTTTTTCCTTCCTCTAAACCGATATAAATTGCCATATGAACCGAAGCCCCATGACTATGACCCTGGCGGTCACCCCAGATATCATGCTTAACGTTTGCAATTTCCTTTTGTTTCGCGACTTTAACTGCGTCCCCAGTTTCCGCTTCAGCCAGACCCCGTAGATGGGCGCTCCCCGGCCAGCACCACAATGCAGACCGCGGGGATCCATATCGGGTAAGTGAGGTAGCACCACCTGATGGCTGCCGAGATCACCGGGAGGGTGAGCGCCAGGATGAGGCGGGAGAGCTCGATTCTCTCAGAGAGCCAGGAAGTCCAAGAGCAAGAGCACCAACAACCCACCCCACCACAACAACTGAAACTGTTAACCCCCCCGACACCCCACATACATGACATTCAGCCATGATCACCTTCCTCTCCGGCGGAACCGGGACGCCTGCGCTCATCCGGGGCGTTCGCCAGATCCTCTACGACAGCGAGATCGCCGTGGTCGCGAACACCGCCGAGGATCTCCGGGTATCGGGCGGCCACTGTGCGCCCGACATCGACACCGCCGTCTTCCTCTTTGCCGGCATCCTCGATACCGGCCGGTGGTGGGGGATCAAGGGCGACACCTACGCCACCCATAACTACCTCCCGAAGGTGGCGGGCGGCGAACCCTTCCCGGTCGGCGACCGTGCCCGGGCCGTCCAGATCGCCCGGGCGGGGCTGCTCCAGAAGGGTCTGACCCTGACCGAGGCGGTCGAGCGCCAGTGCCGCTCGCTCAGGATCGGGGCGACCGTCCTCCCGATGACCGACGGCGATGCCGCCCTCTTCGTCGATACCGGCACCGAACGCGTGGCGCTCCTCGAGTACCGGATGGCCGCCGGGATGGGTGCGGAGGTCCGGGAACTCGTCAGGTCCGAGCCCCCGGCGGTCACCGGCGAGGTGCGGGCGGCGATCGAGGAAAGCGACGCCGTGGTGATCGGCCCCGCGAACCCGGCGGCGAGCATCCTCCC
The DNA here is from genome assembly GCF_032944295.1 of Methanoculleus nereidis. Lineage (NCBI taxonomy): Archaea > Methanobacteriati > Methanobacteriota > Methanomicrobia > Methanomicrobiales > Methanomicrobiaceae > Methanoculleus > Methanoculleus nereidis. Next base: position 121,068 of record NZ_JABFFQ010000003.1, on the reverse strand, counting down.
CATCCTCGACTGCGCCGGGATGCGGGACCTCCTCCGTGATACGTTCGTCGTCGCGGTCTCGCCGTTTTCAGGCGGCATCGCGCCGGACCAAAAGGACGCCGCCCTCATGTACGCCGTCGGCGAACCCCCCACCGCTCCCGCGGTCTCCCGGCTGTATGGGGATATCGTCGACGTCTTCGTCCAGGACATCCACGACCCCGACGACGTCCCCGGGTCGCTCCGCCTCGAGACGCGTCTGATGCACGAGCGGCAGGCCGAATCGCTCGCCTGGGACGTCATGGCGGTCATACGCCACGCCGTTTCTTAAAAATGGGGCGTTGACCATCCGGCAAAGTTTAGGAAAATTCATATAAGGATGCACTTGAAACGCTAATTATCCTATGATAACCTTCCTCTCGGGCGGGACCGGGACCCCGAAGCTCCTCCGCGGAATGCGGGAACTGCTGGATGACCGGGACGTCGCGGTCATTGTCAACACGGCCGAGGATACGTGGCTCTCCGGCAACCACCTCTCGCCCGACATCGATACGGTCATGTACCTCTTCGCGGGCATCCTCGACACCAACCGGTGGTGGGGGATCAAGAGCGACTCCTACATCACCCACGACCTCCTCGCACGGCTCGGGATCGACGAATACATCGCCGTCGGGGACCAGGATCGAGCGATCCACGTTGCGCGAGGGGAGATGCTCAGGGACGGCATAAGGCTTACAGAGGCAACTGCTGCGCTCTGCCGCACCCTGGGTGTCCGGGCGACCGTCCTTCCGATGACCGACTCCGTCGTGACGACCTACGTCCGGACGCCCCGGGGCGAGCTGCACTTCCAGGAGTACTGGGTGAAGCACCGGGGAGACGTGGCGATCGACGGCGTGGTCCGCCGGTTCCGCCAACCGCCGGCCGCGACTGAAGAAGTCGTCAGGGCGATCGAGGCGAGCGACGCCGTGGTGATCGGCCCGAGCAACCCGGTCACGAGCATATCGCCGATCCTCGAGTGCGCCGGGGTGCGGGAGGCGCTCCGGCGGCAGCGCGTCATCGCGGTCAGCCCCTTCATCGGCGATACGCCGGTCAGCGGCCCGGCGGCGGCCCTGATGCAGGCGTTCGGAAAAGAGGCATCGTCCGCCGGGACGTACGCCCTCTACAAGGACTTCATGGACGTCTTCATCCAGGATACCCGGGACCCGGTCGAGCTCGATGGGGCGCTGCGCCTGGACACCCTCATGGTCAACCGGGGCAAGAGCCTGGATCTCGCAAAGAATATCCTGACCCTGATCTACGGGTGCTGAGGAACCCCTTTCATCCCTTCTTCTGTTTCTCGCGGTAGTCCTCTATCGCCGCATGGAGCGCATCCGCCGCGAGGTTCGAGCAGTGCATCTTTTTGGGCGGCAGCCCCTCGAGTTCGGTCGCAACGTCGTCGCGGGTGATTCTCATCGCCTCATCGAGCGTCTTCCCCTTGGCCATGTCGGTCACCATGCTGCTCGTCGCGATCGCCGACCCGCACCCGAACGTCCGGAACCTGATATCCTCGATGACGTCGTCTCTGACCGTGATGAAGATCTCCATGATGTCCCCGCAGACGGGGTTGCCGACCTTGCCGTAGCCGTCGGGGTTCTCGATCACCCCGACGTTGTGCGGGTTCATGAAGTGTTCCATCACTTTCTGGCTGTATCCGATCTGGTCTGCCATTACTCTCCACCTACAGCGGTGTAATAGCCCGCAGGCGTTTAACTGTTTCTTCGACGGCCCCGACGATCCGGGGCACCTCTTCAACGCTGTTTCCGCGCCCGAACGTCGCGATCATCGACCCGTGCGCCTCCTCGTGGGCGAGCCCGATGGCGAGGAGGACGTGGGAAGCCTCGAGCGTCCGGGAGGTGCATGCCGATCCGGTGGCGACCGCGATCCCGAGCAGGTCCATGGCAAGCTGGATGCTCTCCCCCTCGATCCGGGAGAAGCGGAAGCTCGCGTGGTGGGGGAGCCGCTCTGTCGGGTGGCCGGTCAGGTAGGCTTCTTCAAGCCCGGTGATGCCGGCAATGAGCCGGTCGCGGATCGCGGCGAGACGCCTGCTCTCCTCCGGCATCTCCTCCTTCGCAAGCCGGGCGGCCTCTCCCATGCAGGCGATCCCGACGACGTCCTCGGTCCCGGGCCGGAGACCGCGTTCCTGCCCGCCCCCGACGAGGACCGGCTGGACGCGGACACCCGGGCGGATGTAGAGCGCCCCGGCCCCCTGCGGCCCGCCGAGCTGGTTTCCCGAGAGGGTGAGGAGGTCGATGCCGTCACGTTCCACGTCGATCGGTATCCTTCCCGCGGCATCGGTGGCGTCCACATGGAGGAGCCCGCCCCGGTCATGGACGATTGCCGCCACCTCCCGGATCGGCTCGACTGTCCCTATCTCGTTGTTCGCGTAATGGACCGACGTAACGACCGTCTCCGGCGTGACCGCCGCGCCGAGGGCGTCGAGATCGATTACGCCGTAGCGGTCGACCGGAGCCGGCGTGAGGGAAAAACCGCTCTTCTGGAGATACTTTGCCGGATTCAGCACGGATATGTGCTCGATGGCGCTCACGACGATCCGGTTCCCCGCCTTCCGGTTCCGGAGCGCGGTCCCCCGGACGGCGATGTTGTTCGACTCGGTCGCCCCGCCGGTGAAGATGATCGAGTCCGGGGCGCTCGCGCCAACGAGCGCTGCTACCTTCTCGCGTGCCGTGGCAAGGACTTCCTGCGCCACAAGCCCTTCACGGCAGAGTGTGGAGGGGTTGCCGGCGAAGCCGTCCGAAAACCCCATCCCGAACGAAAGGACCTCCGGGCGGACCGGCATTGCCGCCGCGTGGTCAAGATAGATCCGCCCTTCCATTCCCTGCAACTCCTAAAACGTGATGACCGCATCGGCATCGACCGCGAGGTCGTTTAAGGTGAGCGCGCCCACGACCTGCCCCTCTTCGATGAAGTCGCCCCGTTCCATGCCGAGGAGCTGGGTGCTCTGCTCGCAGATGTAGATCGTTGCCCCGGAAGCGATCGCCTGGTGCATGATCTCCGAGAGTTTCGGGAAGTTCCCGACCTTGATCTTCTCCGCGGCGCCTTTCTTGACGACCGTCACCCCCTTGATCATGAAGTAGATGTCGGCGTCCATGTCCATGTTGCGCGCCGTCATCGCGAGGACGAACGGCGCATACAGCCTCTCAGAGGCATCGGTGCCGCTGGTCTGGATATAGAGTATCCGTGCCATGCATCTCAGCCTCCCTTCATGATCTGGAGAGGTTTGTCGCTTTCGGCGTCCATCCGATCACGTCGCCTCTGCCGTTGCCGCCGCTCCCTTGCGCACGATGAGGGTCGTCACGCCCGAGGCGACGAGCTCCTCCTCGATCACATGCCCATTCTCGCCGGCCCAGGACCTGACCGTCTCGACAAGGTCCGATTTGTCGGTCGTGATCTGCAGAATCTGTCCTGTATCAAGCGTTTCCATCTCCGTCTCGATCGAGAGCATGGGCGACTGGCAAATGCCGACGCAGCTCACCGTCTTATCCGCATACATCATCTCTCTCACCTCATTTCATCTTCCTGATGGAGAATCTCATGACTCCGTCGTCCTTCTCGAACTTCACGATCTCGTGCCCCATCCTGTTTGCCCAGCGCCGGATATCTTCCTCCGCTGCGGGGTCGTCCGCCTCGACCTGGAGTACCTCTCCGACGTCGAGCGCATCGATCGCCTCTTTCGTCATCGCGATCGGCATGGGGCAGTAGAGCCCGATACAGTCCACGACCGCTGCAGGTTTCCCTTCCTCTTCCATCTCTTCACCTTCCGTTGCAGGGCGCGCGTGGGGATCCGGGTGCCGTGACGGGTCTGCGGCACGCTCCCGGTTGGACCGGATGCTGCACCATCGCATATAAGCGTTCCTTTGGGGATGCCCGGATGGCGCGACTCGCGGAGTCGCTTGAGAGCGAGGGTATCGCGACCTGCCGGGGAATGATCAGGGCACGGGGTGATCTTGTCCGGTGTGCGCTCCCCCCTTCCCCGCAGGGTCGCGAGAATGTTTCCGTATTGGCCGTCGGGATAACGATTCTCGCGAAGGCCGTTCTGCGGGAGAGGAACGGCGGGCCCGGGCTCAGCCGCGGCCACTCCTTTGCGCAGGGAAATGTCCGCGTTTTTAAGTTACTTCTCCAAAATTCCTGCACTCTTCGGTCAGAACGGCAAAAAAGTCAAATAATTCGCTCCATTTTTAAATTGTGACTGTTATTACCGAAAATTTTAAAAAACTCAAACGATAAGAAGATCCCTAATGTTCGTTCCGACCAAGTGTTTCTTTACGAAAGGTGTGGGCATCCACAAAGACAAACTGGCATCGTTTGAACTGGCTCTCAGGCAGGCGGGCATCGAGAAGTACAACCTGGTCTACGTCTCGAGTATCTTCCCCCCGAACTGCCAGCTGGTCTCAAAGGAGGATGGCTTAAAGGAGCTCTCGCCGGGCAGCATCGTCTACGTCGTCATGGCCCGGAATGAGACCAACGAGCCGAGCAGGCTTGCATCCGCCGCCATCGGCCACGCGATGCCCAAGGAGAGCAACGCCTACGGCTACCTCTCCGAGCACCATGCCTTCGGGGAGACGGAGGAGATCTCGGGCGAATACGCAGAAGACCTTGCGGCAACCATGCTCGCGACGACGCTCGGGATCGAGTTCGACCCCGACAAGGCGTGGCAGGAACGGGAACAGATCTACAAGGCCAGCGGCCGGATCATCAACACGACCCACACCTGCCAGGCTGCGGAAGGGGTTATGGACGGTCGCTGGACGACAGTCCTCGCTGCAGCGGTCTTCGTCTAAGACTGCCCCTCCCGGAGCAGCTTTTCCTTTTCCCGCGGCTGTCCGGGACCGGCCATACCCGGCCGACCTGCCAAAGCGCTTTCCCGGGGTGGAGCGCAAAACAAAATACCTCCCGGGGCCCACACTGTACCCAGGTTTTTCACATGCGTCTACCAATACGGGCCGTAACCCCGGAAACTGAATCTGCTGAGATTATCGGCTGGGTGCATGAGGTCCGCGATCTCGGAGGACTCTCGTTTTTCCTGATCCGCGACCGGACCGGCATCATCCAGGTGACCATCCCGAAGAAGAAGGTCCCGGCGGAGATCCTTGAGGTCGCCCGGAGCGTCTCAAGAGAGTCCGTGGTCAGGGTCCAGGGCAGGGTAAAAGCGATCGATAAGGCCCCCGGCGGGCGCGAGATCGTCCCTGAACACCTCGAGATCATCAGCACCGCAGAAAGCCCGCTCCCGCTCGACGTCGCCGAGAAGGTGCCTGCCGAGATGGACACCCGGCTCGACTCCCGGTTCCTGGACGCGAGGAAACCGCGTGTCCGCTCCATCTTCACCATCCGCTCGGCGGTGACCTCTTCCGCGACCGCGTTCCTCGCCTCCCGGGGCTGCGTCAACATCGCCACCCCCAAGATTGTCGCCGCTGCGACCGAAGGCGGCACCGAACTCTTCCCGATCGCCTATTTCGAGAAAGAGGCGTTCATGAACCAGAGCCCGCAGCTCTATAAACAGATGATGATGGCTGCCGGATTCGAGGGGGTCTTCGAGATAGGCCCCATCTTCCGCGCCGAGGAGCACAACACCGTCCGCCACCTCAACGAGGCGACGAGCCTCGACGTCGAGGTCTCGTTTGCGGACCATAACGATGTTATGGAACTCCTCGAAGACCTGATCGTCCACGTCTACGAATCCGCCGCGAAGAACTGCAGCGACGCGCTTGAGGAACTCGGCGTCGACCTCAAAGTTCCGGCAAAACCGTTCCCCCGCATCCCCTACGCAGAGGCGATCGAGATCGCGAACCGCACCATCGAGGAGAAACTCACGTTCGGCGACGACCTCTCCCCGGCGGCCGAACGGGCGATCGGGGATACCGTCGGGCAGCACTACTTCATCGTCGACTGGCCGACCGATATCAGGCCCTACTACGCGATGCCGTATCCCGACCGCCCCGAGTTCTGCAAGGCGTTCGACCTGATGCATCCGAGGATGGAACTCTCCTCCGGGGCCCAGCGTGTCCACGACCACGACCTTCTGGTGGAGCGGATTCGGGCCAAGGGCCTCTCTCCCGAGAGTTTCGAGTTCTACCTGAAGACATTCCGCTACGGGATGCCCCCGCACGCCGGGTGGGGGCTCGGCATCGAGCGCCTGGTGATGACGATGCTCGACCTCGGAAACATCCGCGAGGCAGTGCTCTTCCCGCGTGACCGGCACAGACTGACACCATGACGCTGACAAGTATGCTCCTCCCGACCACCGTGGTCGGGAGCTACCCGGTGGTGAAAGGATCGGGGGTTCGCGCTCTCGTCGATCCGCTGAAGCATGCGGTGGAGGTAGCGGTCGCCGACCAGATTGCCGCCGGGATCGATATCATCTCCGACGGCCAGGTCCGGGGCGACATGATCCGCGCCTTCACCTCCCACCTTCCCGGCATCCGGGGATCCGCGGTCGTCGGGAAGGTCCAGCCGGCCCAGCGGCCCATCACGCTTGCGGATACGAAGTATGCCCTCTCCCGGCACCCGAAGGTGAAAGGGATCCTCACCGGCCCGAGCACGCTTGCGCACGGCCTCTCGATCGAGACCCCGTTCTACCGGAACAAGGACGAACTGGTCCTGGACCTTGCCCAGGCGCTCGCGGTCGAGGCGGCCCACCTCCAGGATGCTGGCGTCACGCTCATCCAGATCGACGAACCCATCTTCTCGACGGGGGCCGTAAACCTTGCCGTCGGCCGCGAGGCGGTGAACGCGATCACGGGCATGCTCCGGGTGCCGGTATGCCTCCACGTCTGCGGAAGCCTCGGGACGGTCATTGACGACGTTCTCAAAACAAACGTTGCCGTATTCGATTTTGAGTTCGCGAACAACCCCGGAAACCTTGAAGTGCTCTCGGCAAAAGACCTGCGCGGCCGGATGGTCGGTTACGGGTGCGTGGACTCGGCCGACCCCGGCGTCGAGAGTGTTGAGGTTATCCGAAAGCGGATCGAGGCCGGCATCGATGTATTCTCGCCGGAAGCCGTGCTCATCGACCCCGACTGCGGTCTCCGGATGCAGTCGCGCGATGCGGCGTTTTCCAAACTGAAGAATTTGGTTGCCGCGACGAACGAGATCCGGGCCGGGTATACCGGCTAGACCACCCTGCTTGTCGTCGAGAGTTCGAGCCCCTCCGCCGTGATGTGGTAGGGGATCACCCGTTGCGGCACGTCTGAGCCCTTGAGTTTCTCGATGGCGAGCGTCCGCTCGAACTCGTTGCCGTGGATCTGGTGCCTGAGGGTGATGAAGACGTCTGCGGCACGCATCAGCCGTGCCTCCTCGTACGGGGTATGCATGCCGGCATAGAGGATGTATACGATGGTTGCCCCTTTCTCGATAATCTCACGGGTATCCTCGACGATGAATTCGACGGCCGCATCGATACCCCTGGCACAGATCAGGGTGGAGAGAGAGTCCACGACGATCCTCTCGCCCTGCATGGCCCCGGCCAGCGTCGTGGTATCAATAGCCCGTGCGTCGGTCATGCCCTCGAACGGCACGGCGTCGAGCATCAGGTATGTGCCTGTTCCCCCTCCCGCCTGCCAGAACTGTTGTGCCAGGAGTTCAAGACCGCTCAGGGGGGATCCGGAGATGATTATGCGGGAGCCCGGCGGAAACCCCCCGTTGAGTGCGTGGTCCAGGCCCGCGATTCCTGTCGATTGTCTGGTGGTGTCTGCCACGTCCGTACCTCGGTGTGTTCCTCAGAAGGTATCTATTCGCCGCTCTTTCCTTAATAGGCTACCTCTTGAATTTTGAACCTCCACGGCCGGGGAAGAGCGGTCTGGTACGCTCAAACACGTTTCCCGGAGTTCGATGCCGGCATGGGCCCATGGCCCCGGACACGGCGAGTTGCAGCAGCCGTTCGTAAACGGTGAACCCGCGGGCTCCCTGAAGTTGGTGGATGCCGGGGAGGTGTTGGCCGGAAGTGGCGGGCGCAGGCCCCCCGGAAGGGCGGCCGGTTTCACTCTTTTTGCCGCCACCTTGTGGGTGCGGTTCTCTACGCGCCGCAGTACTCTTCCCGGAGCCGTTTCCGGAGGAGCTTCCACCCGTTCACCCGGGGGATCTCGCCGGCGAGGATAATCCGGCGGGGAACCTTATAGCCCGCGAGACGTTCGCGGGCGAAGGCAATAACCTCGTCAGGCGAGATGTTGTTTCCGGCAACCACCACGGCCACCGGCACTTCGCCCCGGTGCTCGTCGCTGCACCCGAAGACCGCCGCGTCGCGGACGCCCGGGTGCTGGACGAGGACGTCCTCGACCTCGGTCGGGTAGACCTTCCAGCCCGACATCACGATCATGTCCTTTTTGCGGTCGGTGATGTAGAGCATCCCGTCCGCATCCAGGTGGCCGACGTCGCCGGTCAGGAACCAGCCGTCGGGGAGGAAGACGGCGGCGGTCTCCTCGGGCATCTGCCAGTAGCCGAGCGCCACCGCCGGGCCCCGGAGGGCGATCTCCCCGTCCTCGCCGGGGCCGAGTTCCTGCGCGGGGTCGTTTGCATCGACGATCTTCACCTCCGAGAATCCAACAGGGGTGCCGACACTCCTGAATTCGTCGGCGGTCGCGTAGTGCTCGGGACGGATGGCGGTCCCGGTCCCGACGACGACCGTCTCGGAGAGACCGTAAGCGTTGACGACGGGAATACCGAACCGCTCGTGGAAGGGTTTCCAGACGCCGGGTGTCAGGGGGCCGCCGCCGCTGATCATCGCCCGGACGGTGGCGAGCGCCGCTTCGGTCCCCGGCGGGGTCTGGATGAGCGAGTGGATCACCGGCGGCATCCCGGCGACGATCGTGGCCCGGTAATCCCGGGCGAGGTCGAGGTAGCGGTCGAGGTCGAACCGTTCCATGACGACGTAGGTCGCGCCGGCCCGGAGCGCCGCGATCCCCCAGCTGAGGCCGACGTGCCCCATCGGGTAGATCCCGAGGTAGACGTCGTTCTCGGTGAGCCCGAGGACGTCCCGCTCGGCGTCCATGGCGGCGATCCAGTTCCCGTGGGTGAGCATGGCGCCCTTCGGTTTCCCGGTGGTGCCGGAGGTGTACTGGATCTGGCAGAGGTCGTCGAACCGGCAGTGGGCGGCACGGCGGCACGGTTCTGCACGGAGGAGGTCGGACCAGGGGACGGCGCCGGCTGCCCCCTCACCGACGGCGACGACCTGCCGGAGCGTCGGCGCCTGATCTCGGATGCGGCCGACGAGCGCCGCACCCTCGGCATCGGTGATGACGGCGACGGCACCTGCGTCGCGGACGGCGTAGAGGACCTCATTCTCCCGGTAGACCCGGTTCGTCGGGACCGCGACGGCCCCGATGCGCCAGAGGCCGAAGTAACTGAGGAGGTACTCCGTCGAACTGTCCAGGTAGATGCAGACGCGGTCCCCGCGCCCGACCCCGAGGTCGAGGAGGCCGCGTCCTACCCGGCAGACCCGGTCGAGGAGTTCGGCACGGGTGTATGATTCTCCAGTGGAGGGGACGATGAGAGCAGTCTTTTCAGGGTTACAGGCGTTGGCGTCGAGAAACGTGGTGCAATTCGGCATGGGTTGGCTCCGGGCGGCAGGTATGCGCTTTGATGTATATGCTTGTTCATGGGGCGGTAAATAGGTTGCCCCGGGATGTGATGCGCCGCTTTCAGGGGCGACGGCGCGATGGAGAGGTACGCCACCCGCAGATGCAAGGTGCGACTGACCCAGGGGCAGGAACTTGAGCCCGCAGATGCGAAGTGTGGCAAACAGACTAATCAAAACGGGAAAATATCACGGTGCAGTGGACCGTGGAACCAGCGCATCTGACGATGTTCGAACTTCCGCCGTGCCGCGGTCGTTTATCGCCATGCCGGAGGGGCTGACGGGAGTGCGATGTTCCGATAGGAACGGAGCATGAGAAGACCGAAGGTCTTCGAGGGGGGAGCATCCCCCCCTCCCCTGTCTCCACTCTACAGATTTGTCTGTAACCCCCACCCCACCCGGCCTCCGGCCTCCTCCCCCGCCCCGGGGGCGGGGGCAGTCGTGGCGATATCCCCACGAAATCCGTGCCCGGGACGCAATCGATGACTCTCCAGAGAGGGCTGCTACAAGGCCCGGACAAAAACAAAAGCAGATTACCGAAGAGGCAGACTGAGATATATGGAGCGCGACACGCTGCTCGTCCGGGAGGCCGCCGAGAACGACCTCGACGCCGTCCTCTTCCTCTACACGCACCTGCACGACGCCGACGAGAAGGCCGACGGTCGTGCGCTGGAGCGAGCCTGGCTGGAGATCCTCGCCGACCCGCGGACCCATCTCTTCCTCCTCGAATACGGGAGCGTGCCGGTCTCCTCGTGCGTCCTGCACATCCTTCAAAACCTCACCCGGGGCGCACGGCCCTACGGGCTCGTCGAGAACGTCGTGACTCATCGTGAGTACCGGAACCGGGGGTTCGGCACGGCCCTCCTCACCCATGCGCTGGAGTGCGCGTGGAGAGAGGACTGCTACAAGGTGATGCTTCTCTCCGGCCGTCGCGAACAAAACGTCTTTCGGCTCTACGAGAAGGCCGGGTTTGTGCGGGGCGTCAAGGAAGGGCTCATCGCCTACCCTCCACCGCCGGGCGGCCTATAACCCCCACGATTCCGCTGTTGACCACTTCCTCCGTCCGGCAGCCGCCCTTTTCCCGTGAGCGCACGCACCGGGCGGGAACGAAACCTGCAGATATATTGCCCCGCACGTGAGAAGATGACTCATGGCATCCTCCGCTGTCGGGCACCCTTACGACCCCCGCTCTCCGTCGACGGCACGACGGGAAGTGACCGTCTTTCTGGTGCTTGCGTTTGCCCTGAGCAGTATCGGCTGGTTCTTTACGACCCGGAGCACGGCGGCGGAGGCGCTCCTCCTCTCCACCGTCTTCACGATGTGGTGCCCGGGTATCGCCGCCGTCATAACACGGCTCTACTTCCGGCGTAACCTTGCCGGGTTCGGGTTCCGCATGGGCGAGTTCCGGTGGCATGCGGTCGCAATCCTCCTTCCGATCCTCGTCGGCCTCCTGATCTTCGGGCCGGTCTGGATCACCGGGATCGGGCCGTTTAACCTCGAGGGGGCTGCAGCAGTCTTCAGTATCGGGTTCGTCCCGGTCTTCCTCGCCTCCATCCTTTTCGGCCTCTTTGCCGCCGCAGGAGAGGAGATCGGGTGGCGTGGGCTGCTTGTCCCGGAGATGGCGAAGTTCATGGGGTTTACGAAGCTCGCTCTCCTCTCCAGCGCCATCTGGGCCGTGTGGCACTTCCCCCTGATCATCTTCTCCGCCTACCACGGGGCCGGCCCGCTCTGGTACTCGCTTGCGGTCTTCGTCCCATCGGTCATGGGCGCGGGGTTCATCCTTGCCTGGCTCCGTCTCCGGTCGGGGAGCGTCGTTGCGGCCGTCCTCTTCCACGGGTTCTGGAACTACTTCATCCAGCAGTTCTACCCGCTCCTCACGATGGAGACCCCGGAGTCGGTGATGATCACCGGGGAGTTCGGGTGGGCGGCCGCGGCGGTCTATATCCTCCTTGCTCTGGTCTGCTGGCACTTCCGGGGGGCTGTCGAGTCCGGGGGGGCGGGATCGCCCTCCGCGGCCGGCGGGGACCCGCTGCGGTCATAACGGGGAAGATGCCGGACCGTACCTGCCGGAAGGAAACGCAATGGTCAAATTCCGCCGGAGAGCATGAATTGCTGAGAAATATCATGTCTCCCGAACCTTTGAGCCGGACGGTGGCCGGGTGGATGATTCCGCTCGCGGTCTGGCTCGGCCGGCGGTGAGGGCAGGAGAGGGAAGGCCCCTCCGTTCACAATATTCGCCGGGAGGCCGATCTCCGTATAAAAAAGATTTCCCGGGGATAACCCCCCGGAAGATCCGCTCACTGGTATTCCGGCGGCTGGATCTCTTTGGGCAGTCCGCCCTTGAAGTGCTGCTGCACCTTCCCGTAGTACTGCCGCAGCCGCTCGTTCATCGTCGCGTGGACCTTCTCCCGCGCCCGCTCGAAGTGCGATGCGTTCACGACGGTGGCCCCCTCCCGCATGGCGAGCATGGCCGCCTCACGGCCGAGCGCCTCGAGGTCTGAGCCGACGAACCCCTCGGTGCCGGTCGCGATCTTCCTCACGAGCTGGTCCCTGGCCGGGTCGTCCAGGCTCACCTTCTGCTGGGAGAGGAGGTCGATGAGTTTCTTCCTCCGGAGATAACGGCGGAGCCCTTCGTCGTCGGTCACCTCGATCGCAGCGCGGTGACTCTTCACGTCCTCGACGGTCACCTGGTGGTTTGCTCCCACGGCGAGAACCAGGTCTTCCAGGTCGTTCTCCGAGAGCCCCTCCGTTGCCTCCACGAGTTCCTCGACCGTCGAGCCCTCGATCGGCATGTAGCGGGTGTGGATGGAGAGGATCTTCTCCCGGTCGTCCCGTCCGGGCTCGCCGATGTAGACGAGCCGGTCGAACCGTCCGGGCCGGAGCAGCGCCGGGTCGACCATATCAGGGCGATTGGTCGCGCCCATCACCACCACGCCCCGGAGTTCTTCGAGGCCGTCGATCTCGGTGAGGATCTGGTTTAAGACGCTCTCGATCACGTGCGACTCGGTGCCGCCGCCCCGGGCAGGGGCGAGAGCATCCAGTTCGTCGAAGAAGATGATGGACGGCGCCACCTGCCGGGCCTTCTTGAAGATCTCGCGGACCGCCCGCTCGCTCTCACCGACCCACTTCGAGAGGAGCTGGGGGCCCTTGACCGGCACGAAGTTCGCGCCGCTCTCGCTTGCGATCGCCTTTGCGATCAGGGTCTTTCCCGTCCCCGGCGGTCCGTAGAGGAGGACGCCCTTCGGCGGCTCGATCCCGAGATCCTCGAACTGCTCCCGTCGGGTGAGAGGATACTCCACCGCCTCACGGATATCCTGCTTCGCCTCTTCAAGCCCCCCGACATCTCCCCAGGTGGTGTGGGGCACTTCGAGGAGGATCTCCCGCATGGCGCTCGGACCCACGTCGCGGAGAGCGTCGCGGAAGTCCCTGGCCTGCACCTCCATCTTCTCGAGGATCTCGGGCGGAATCTCCTCGGCCTCCAGGTCGATCTCGGGGAGGTAGCGCCGCAGCGCCTTGATCGCCGCCTCACGGGCGAGGGCGGCGAGGTCCGCACCGACAAACCCATGAGTCTGCTGGGCGATGGCGGCGATCGAGACATCCTCGGCGAGCGGCATACCGCGGGTGTGGATATGGAGCACCTGGGTCCGGTCGTCCTCCGACGGAACCCCGATCTCGATCTCCCGGTCGAACCGTCCCGGACGCCGGAGGGCGGGGTCGATGGCGTCGAGCCGGTTCGTGGCCCCGATCACCACGACCTGCCCCCGTTCCTCGAGCCCATCCATCATGGTGAGGAGCTGGGCCACCACGCGCCGCTCGACCTCCCCGGTCACCTCCTCGCGCCGGGGGGCGATCGAGTCGAGTTCGTCGATGAAGATGATGGCGGGAGCGTGCTGCCGGGCGTCTTCAAAGACCTCGCGGAGCCGCTGCTCGCTCTCGCCGTAGTATTTCGAGATCACCTCCGGCCCCGCGATCGATATGAAGTGGGCTCCGCTCTCGCTTGCGACGGCCTTTGCGATCAGGGTCTTCCCCGTCCCCGGCGGCCCGTAGAGGAGGACGCCCTTCGGGGGCTCGATCCCGAGTTTTCTAAAGATCTCCGGATGCCGCATGGGGAGCTCGATCGTCTCGCGGACACGCTGCAGCTCGCCCTTGAGGCCGCCGATATCCTCGTAGCTGATCCTTTTCACGCCCTCAAACCCGGCCGCAGGCTTCTCGGAGAACTCGATCTTCGTGTTCTTGGTGATGATCACGGCGTTCTCCGGCTCGACCACCACGGCTTTGAACGCGACGAGCTGGGGCTGCATAAAGGGAAGCCCCGCCTGGATCGGCACGGAGTCGTTCTTCACAACCGGAAAGTCGATCAGTTTGTTGACGACGCTGCCGTAGTTGATGGGGAGCTGCTTGGGGAGATCCTCGGGAGGCGCGAGCACGACCCGTTTTGCCTCGTCCTCCGCATCCAGCGTCCTTATCTTCACCCGATCCCCGATGCTCGCACCGGTGTTGAGCCGGGTGAAGTTATCGATCCGGACCTTACCCTGGTGCCAGTCGTTCACCATGGCACGCCAGACCTTGGCCACGGTCCGACGCTTCCCTTCGATTGCAACGAGGTCTCCGGGGTTGAGCCGAAGCTGCAGCATGGTATCAGGGTCAAGCCGTGCCTTGCCTGCCCCCTGATCCTCCGGATAAGCGCTATCTACCTTCAAGTATATCTCGGGCATTACCTCTAGTTCTTATATTTCGGGGATTTATAAGTACTGGAGACGCATGATTATACTTCTCTTCGATCCGTTCAACGGAGCCGCAGGCGACATGATCATCGGAACCCTTCTCGATCTGGGAGCCGATGAGGGGCTTGTCAGGGCAGCCATGCGTTCCGTCGTCGGGGAACCGACAATCGAACGGGTAGACCGCTCCGGCATTCGGGCCGTCCAGGTGAAAGCGCATGCCCCGGTGCACCACCGCACCCTCGACGAGGTGCTCGACCGGGTGGCCGAAAGCGACGCCCCCGCTCCTGCACGGAAGATGGCACGGCGGGTCTTTCTCCGGATACACCGGGCCGAGGAGAGTATCCACGGGACGGGGGCGCATTTCCACGAGGTGGGTGCGGACGACGCGATCGCCGACGTGGTGGGAGCCTGCACCGCCCTTTATTCCCTCGCCCCCGACGAGGTCGCCGTCCGCCCGGTGGCGCTCGGCCGGGGATTCGCGGTCGGGGCTCACGGCACCTTCCCCATCCCCGCCCCGGCGACCGTGGCGGTCCTCGCGGAATCGGACCTCCGGACGGTTCCCGGAGACGAGGAGCGGGAACTCTGCACCCCGACAGGAGCCGCGCTCCTCGCCGAGTTCTCGACCGTCCGGCCCGAAGACCTCGGCCCGGCGGAGATCCGGGCGGTCGGCTACGGGGCGGGGAGCAGGAACCCCCCGGGAAGACCGAACGTCCTCCGGTCGATGCTCCATTCGGTGGAAGGGGAGGGCCACGGCGACCGGGTCGACATCCTCGAGACAAACGTCGACGACGTCACCGGGGAGACCCTGGCCTACACGATCGGCCGCCTGCTGGAAGAAGGAGCCCGGGATGCAAGCGCTACTCCCGTGGTGATGAAGAAGGGGCGGAGCGGCCACCTTGTCCGGGTTATCTGCCGCCCCGATGCGACCGACCGTCTTGTGGGGGTGATGGCCGCAGAACTCGGGACGCTTGGGGTACGCTGTATCCCGATGGTGCACCGGGCCGTTGCCGAACGCACAATCGAGCCGGTCACCGTGACCATCCGGGGCCGGGAACGGACGATCGACGTAAAGTGCGGCTGGTCGGGAGGAAAGATCACCTCCTTCAAGGCGGAATACGAACAGGCGGCCGCGTGTGCGCAGGAGGCCGGGGTCCCGCTCCGGGAGGTTGCCGGGACCGTCGAGGCGGCTGCACGCCGTCTCTTCATCGAGCGGGGTGTGCTTGAGCCATGAAGCCTGACCGGGTCAGCACGGGAAGCCAGCCCCTCGACGACCTGCTCGGCGGCGGGCTCGAGCGGCGGACGGTCACCCAGATCTACGGCGAGCCCGCGAGCGGCAAGAGCACCTTCTGCCTGATGGCGGCGGTATCCTCTCTCCAGGACGGGAACTCGGTCGTCTACATCGACACCGAAGGGTTCTCGGTGGAGCGGTTCAGCCAGCTTGCCGGGGAGAACGCCGGGGCGTTCGCGGAGCGGCTCTACCTCTTTGAGCCGCTCGACTTTGCCCAGCAGGGGGTGATGATCGCTGATGCGGAGGGGCTGCTCAAAAAGAACGGCCAGGCCCCCGTGGGACTGCTGGTGATGGACTCGGCCACCGCCCTCTACCGGACGGAACTCGACCTCGGGCGGGAGGCGCTCCGGAAACTCTCGCACCACATGATAAAACTCCTGGGCCTCGCAAAGAAGTACGACATCCCTGTCCTGATCACGAACCAGATCTTCATGGATATCGAACGCGACCGGGTCTCCGGCCTCGGGGGAACGGCGCTCGAACACCTCTCAAAGGCCATCATACGGCTCGAAAAGAAGGACGGTGTCCGGCGGGCGATGCTCCGGAAGCACCGGTCCCGGCCGGAAGGAATCTCGTTCGACTTCGTGATCACCGAGAACGGGATCAGAACAGTATAACGCCCGCAAAGACCGTCTCGGCAGGGCCTTCCATCGTGACGCCCTCCCCGAACCGGATCACGAGCGGGCCACCTTTTGTCTCGACCCGCACCGTATCCCCGGCTTTGCCGAGATGCCGGGCGACTGCCGCCGACGCGGTGGCGCCGGTGCCGCAGCTGAACGTCTCATCTTCGACGCCACGCTCGAAGGTCCGGATCCGAAGCGTGCCGTTGCCGGCGTCCTCGACGAAGTTGACGTTCGCGCCGAGAGCGAAGGTAGAGTGGTTCCGGATGGCCGGTCCTACCGTGGCGATATCCACGGCGCCGATCTCTTTGACGAAGACAACCGCGTGGGGGACGCCGGTGTTCGCGGCATACACGGTGAGGTTGCGGATCTCCTCTTTGTATTCGCCGTTCCCGGTGGCGGGAACCGCGCTTCGCTCGAACTTCGGTTCCGGCATCGTGATCGCCGCGGTAAACTCGTCGTCCGCGTAGCCCATTGTCACCGGGACAAGCCCCGCCCCGGTCTCGACCGAGCAGGACTCCTTCACGTATCCGGCGTCGTAGGCGTACTTGGCGAGGCACCGGATGCCATTCCCGCACATCTCGGCCTCGCTCTCGTCGGGCTGGAAGAGCCGCATCCGGACGTCCGCAACCTCGGACGCCTGGAGGAAGAGGACGCCGTCGGCGCCGATACCGAACCTGCGGTCGCAGTAGAGCGCTGCAAATCCTCCCTTCATATCCTCGGGAATGACCTCCTGAGCGCGCTCGTCGATCAGGATGAAGTCATTACCGTTTCCCTGCAGTTTGATGAACGCGATATCCATGGTGTTACCTCTCTTGTAGGTATTGGGAGCGGCGGGTGATAAACCGTGGGGGTTCGTGGGGGCTGTGGGGCCGGGGATTATGGCCTCACCCACCACACAGACTCATCCACCTTGAAGAATCCATTTGAGGACCGAGGACCAGCTCCGGCGGGGAGATGAAGACCGTGAACTTCACCGGGATATCCTCGATCCCCATTTCCCTCGCCCGTTCGTCCAGCATCGCATACACCGCTTCTATCGAGGAGACGTTCTCCGGTGGAGGCGGGCCGTTCCAGATGCTCACCCGGAGATACCCGTCAAGATCGTAGCCGAAACCAATCAGAGACCCGTTGGGATAGAGGTAGCGCTCCTGTATCAGATCTTCCGTTGTGGCGGTGAAGTCCGAAAGCGATACTCCGCCCTTCGAGAAGGGAAGCCCTCCGAGCGCGACGGTGACGGGCTCTCTCTTGTTCAGGGCGGCTTTGAGGTCTTCGATCTCCGGTCCGGCGAAGACCGGTTGGGAGGACTGGAGTTTCGCGGTGGATGTTGCCGGCTGATCCCACCGGCCTTCCGGATGATCCTCGTTGATCGCGTCATTGCGGTGCTGAGCAATAGAGCGATATTTGTGCAACTGTCCAAGCCTTTCTGCAAGTTCTCTGCTCTTACGTTCAGTCATGCCGTCAAGATATGACACCTCAGGCATCTCTTCGATCATTCGAGAAATTTCCTCATCACTCAATCTGTTTCCGGCATCATCAAAGAGATGAGGGCTTCGCTCCAGCACTACGTCCCCATCGACCGGACCCCCTCCGGACGGAGGGATATTCTCCAGAGTGTCCTCATTCGCGCTCGCCGCCGGCACAAAGATCACGCCGACGATCAGCAGCGCTGCAAGCAGGGCGCTGGTCCCGGAGAGGTATTTCGTGTTCATGGTTCCAGACCTCCTTTCACGCGCATCCCGGGAGGCCACGGAACCGCAACGGCTATCCCCGATGCGCAGCCAACACGACCATGAGCCTCCGCACCGTTGCAGGCGCCGCCTGAGAAACCCATGGTTGAGAGCTCAACGTTCTTCTATATCCGTTTTCTGTCACGATCCGCTACACGTCGAGGCGTTCAATACGTTTGACTCTCTGAAATTCGCCGCAGCCGGCTGGAGCCTGTGCTGAGGCGGCCGAACGAGACCCGGGGCTCCGATTCCGGAAAGGGCTCTCTGATTCATGGCATCTCCTGATGTGTGCGATTTAACACTGTGCGCAGGCCGTCCCGGCACGTCAGTATTGCACCCGTTTCTTCGGATACGGTCACTCCGAGCACGATACGCTCGTGATGGCTCTCAGGTCTGTTCGTCTCCAGGAAAAGAAGTGGGCAGAGACGAGAATAGAATTGGTGTTTGTGCTATAAAACTCATAAAATACGGGAAACGATATTGAGGTATCAGTAAAGAGAAAATGCATGGCCCCTGCCCTGCTGCCGGTCATTGCCTTCTTCGCTGTGCCCCGGTGTCGGCAACTGAAGGGCGGGTACCCGGATCGTCCTTCAGCGTCGGACGATCCGGTGATGATCCTGCAACTGCACGACAGCATCGGTCAGGGCGAGACTAACAGGCACCAGTCCATGTTGGAAGCGGTGTCGCACGTCCCGGGGTGTACCGGGGACTGAGCCCCAACCCGGATGTCGACCATACACCTTTCGGGGAGTAAGCTCGGCACGTTTCGCGACGATAGCAAAGACGAATAACAGGATTCATATCGACATTGACCCAGATAGCAATTATGCGGGATCAGGAACCCGGGCATCCGATGTATACGGCGACCGGGTGCCGTTGCAGAGATCGTACGCCCTCAACCTCTATCAGCACCGGACCGGGCAGACTTCTCCGGTTACTCACCCTCTCGATCCTCTTTTCGGTTCTGCTGGTAGCGGTTGCCGATGCCGCCGAATACACGGTCCGGCCCTCGAGAAACGTCGGGCAAGAGCCCGGCATAACTGTATCGGGCGAGAAGGTGCAGGAGATCGACCCTATCCCGCTCTGGCTCGTCCTGCTGCTATCTGTATTCCCCCAGTTGGCAGCGGCCCCGATCGAGACCCTTCTCCCCCTGAAGGCCGTCGGCTACCTCGGGTACAAACGAATCTCCAGAAAGAATGTTCTGGACAGCCCGCGGAGGCTTGAGATCCTGAGTTTCATCAAGACTAACCCGGGGTTGCACTTCAGGGAATTGCTGAGGGAGATGTCGCTGACGAGAGGGACACTTGGTTACCATGTGGAAAGGCTGCAGTCCGCAGGCCTGTTGAAGGCGGTCAAAAGGAAAGGGAGAATCCACTATTTCGCCACAGGTTCGCCGTACTCTGCTGAAAAAGAGGCTCTTATCATTGCCATGGGTAATGACACTCTGCGGGGAATTATAACACAGATCTCCCTGAATCGGGGTGCACACACCGAAGAACTCGCCGAAGAGTCGGGTCTATCCAAAGCCACAGTCTATACGCACGTAAAATATCTGGAACGCCAGGGGATTGTAACGTCCGAGAGGGAGGGGCGGTATGTGCGGTATACTCTCACCGACGACTACTTTCGAATACTGGCGGAGTATACGCATAACCGCAGTCCCGAACCCGCACGGGTTCCGGCGGAAAATACCGGGTGAGTCTGTCTCGCGGATGAATGCTCTTTCCACCCGGAGGGTATGGGCAGTGTGGCCTCGTCGCAATGGGACCTTAACCCCGGTCGTCGGAATGCCCGGCCGGCGGGCAATTTCAGTCCGGCCACTGCCGGCGCCGCGCAGACGTGCGCCATTGGCCTGCAGCCGGTGTTCAGGGATAGTGCCGGAGTATCAGGCTCCTGCATCTGCAGGACGGATTGTGTTTCCCGGCCCGGGGCCTTTGAGTGCCCGGACGAGTCCATGATTGGCACAGAATAGATATAAAGAAGGATAACGACGTTTCCATCGGTGTTACCGCATGCGGTATCCCGCGGGGCCGGATTCATCAATTGGCGTCGTGTCCCGGCTCCCGCGGCATGGTAATCAAAGGTGTATCAGGTTATGAATAGTGTAAAACCGTTGACTGCCGTCCTCGTAATCCTGGCCTTCATCGCTGGCACCGGGGTCGGCTATCTCCTTCCAGCGCAGGGCGAGACCGCCACGGCAGGGGCTGCATGCCCGGACAGGATCACGTCGCGCGACGCATTGACCGTGGCGCTCCATGATCCGGAGGTCGTCGGGCTGCTGGGCAACAAGAGCATCGATACGATCGCATTTTCAAAGGGCTCCTATCCTGAGAGGAATGTGAACTACACCCAGATTCTCTTTCGCCTCGGGGACCCGGACCCCGACGACCGCATGACCGCCCCGATGATTGTCGTCCAGGTCAACGAGTCATGCATGGTCTACTCCGTCTACAAGACGTACCCGTCGTATATCCCTGAGACTCCCCCGGAGGCATAAGACCTCTCATCCGGACGTTTCGCCGGCAAGCGGTGCAGGGAGGCGAGGAGCCTGCACCGCTACGAGCCGCGAGACGCTCTCTGTGTCATCGCGGGCCGTCGCCGCGGCGACCACGCCGCTCACCCTCCTTCAGTTCCGTCATGACCTCCTCCAGGGTATAGACCCTCCCGGCCCTGAGGTCCTCAAGCGACCGTTCGATCTTCCGGAGCGTCTCCTCATCGAGCGGCTCTTCATCTACCATCGTTCTCACCGCAGCTCCTCGATCCTCCACCCGAGATAGTCCCGTATCACCGTGAACGCCAGCCCCGGCGGGATCGCGCCCTGCTCGGTGACGATCAGGTCAATGTACTCCGCGGGCGTCACGTCGAAGGCCGGGTTTCGGACCCTGACGAAGGGGAGTTCCTCCGCCGCCTCGCGGGGCAGCACCTCGTCGGGGTCGCGCTCCTCGATCTCGATCAGTTCGCCGAGGATTGTCCGGGGCGCGAACTTGTAGGTCTCGGCCGCCACGATGACGTTCGTCCGGGCTTCGTGTGCGGCATGCGCGATCTGGGCGGTCCCGATCTTGTTCACCACCGCGCCGTTCACCGCGATGGCGTCGGCGCCGACGACCACCAGGTCGACGTCGTTGATGAAGTAGCGGACCGCCGAATCAACGATGTAGTTCGTCCGGATGCCGGCGTCGTTCAACGTCCTGATGGTGATGAGCCCCTGGCCCCGCGGCCGGACCTCCGTCGCGTAGACCTCGAACTCCTTGCCCTGCCGGTGGGCCTCCAGGATGCACCCGAGCGCCGCCTCGGAGTTGCAGTGGGTCAGGAGGACGTCGCCGTCGGAGATATGCCGTGCCCCGATTGCCGCTATCCGCTCGACCGCGTGCTCCGAGTGGTCGACGAACTCCGCCGCCCGGGCAAGAACCGCGTCCCGTGCGGCCCCCACCGAGTCGAACGAGTCGAGCGCCCGCATCACGCTTCGCACCGCGTTCGGGAGCGAAACGGCGGTCGGGCGGGTCGCGGTGAGGATATCGGCCGCCTTCTGCATCTCCTGCTTGAAGGTCTCGGGGTCGGACACATCGAGATTTTCGGCATAATCAGCCAGTGCTTCCACCGCCGCCCGGGCGATCCTGCCGGCGCCCCGGATCTCCATATTCTTTATGCTTGCAGCCGTCCCACTCAGTAACATAGGTTCTCATTGAAGAGATGACCAGAGACTACATAGATTTATTGACGTGAAAACACATGTCGGTAGCCGTTGTTTTCGATAGTGCAGGCACACTCCTGCGGACCTACCGGGTAGCACGCGATCTCCTCCACGATGAGATGCTGACCGAGGTCGAGACCACGACCATTACCTTCGGGTCGGATGCGCGAGTGCTCGTCGTCCTCCACCTCCACTCCCGGGACGTCATGGAGGCGCCGGAGGATCAGCTCCTCTCAGAGTTCTTTCTGGAGCGGTCGATCGGGTTCGGGGTGGCCTGCTCCCGGCGGGTCATCCCCGCCGAGGAGGTTGGGAATCTCCTCTACAACGATGAAAATGCCCGCATCAGCGATCTGCAGGCCTGTATCAGGCAGGTCTGGAGTTGCTGCAAAAGAGAGTCGATCGTCACCATGAACAGCGGCGTGATCCTGAACCTGGATATCCCCGGCATCGAGTTCACCGTGACGACCGGCGGGAGGCCGTTTGACGGTGCGAGAGAAACCATCACCGAACTGCACCGGATGGGTGTTCCCGCGTACATAGCGTCCGGGGATCGCGTGGCGAAGCTCGAACGGATGGGCGACTACCTCGGCATCCCCCGGGAGCGCGTTTACGGTGTCGCGACCCCCTCGATGAAGGCCCGGATTGTGGAAGACCTCAAAGAGCAGTACGACAAAGTTGTTATGGTAGGGGATGCCATCAACGATCTGAACGCCTTCCGGAAAGCAGATCTCGCGGTGCTGACCGAACAGCAGTCTGATAGAAAACCAGATATACTCTATACTACCGCGGACCGGGTGATCCACAACGTCAGCGAGGTGCCCGGTATCGTAGCGGAACTTCTCACGGATACAGCGGCGACAAGGGAAAGTGCAACAATATAAACCCTAATATGATACCACGAGAAGATTAGTTTAACGAGGAGCTCAAGATGACCCCACTCATTACGGTAAAGGACCTCTGCATGGAGTTCAATGGAACCATTGCACTCAAGGACATAAATTTCGAGGTGGCGGAGGGAGAAACGGTCGGTATTATCGGGAGAAGCGGGGCCGGTAAAACCGTTCTTATGCACCTTATGCGGGGGGTAGACCAGCCCCCGACGCGGGGTGCGATCATCTACCACGTCGTCGCCTGCGATGCGTGCGGCTACATCGGCGTCCCGAGCGAGGCAGTGAAGCCGTGTCCAGTCTGCGGTGGCGAACTCAAGCCGATGGACGTCGACCTCTGGGCGGAAGATAGCGCGGCAATGAAACGGCGTGTCATGCGAAGAACCGCCATCATGTTCCAGCGGACGTTCGCCCTCTACGGCGACGATCGGGTGATCGAGAACGTCCTGCGGGCGCTCGACGACGTCAGCTACCCGAGCGAGAAGGCGGTCAGCAGGGCCGCGGACCTCATCGACCAGGTCAGGCTCTCCCACCGGATGATGCACATCGCCCGCGACCTCTCAGGCGGCGAGAAGCAGCGGGTGGTGCTCGCCCGGCAGCTCGCGAAGAACCCGTTCATGCTCTATGCGGACGAGCCGACCGGAACGCTCGATCCGGAGACCGCCACGCTCGTCCACAAGATGCTCATCGAGAGCGCGCAGGCGAACGATATGGGCATGGTAATCACGTCCCACTTCTCCAACGTCATCAGAGACGTCGTGGACCGGGCCATACTCCTTGAAAACGGGGAAATCAAGGCGATAGGCGATCCGGACGAGATTATCGGCCGATTCATGCAGGACTACAGCGACGTCGAGCAGCACGAGGCCGGGGATGTCGGCGAGAAGATCCTGATCGCCCGGGACGTGGTCAAGCGCTACCTCTCGGTCGACCGGGGCGTGGTCCGGGCGGTTAACGGCGTCTCGTATGATGTCGGCGAGAAGGAGATCTTCGGGATCATCGGCAAGAGCGGTGCGGGGAAGACAACCCTCTCGCGAATCATATCCGGGATCCTCGAGCCAACCAGCGGCGAGATGAACATCCGGATCGGAGACGACTGGATCGATATGACCAAACCCGGCATCGAGAACCGCGGCCGGGCGAAGGGCTACATCGGACTTCTCCACCAGGAGTACGACCTTTACCCGCACAGGACGGTCCTCGACAACCTCACCGACGCTATCGGCCTTGAGTTCCCCAAGGAACTCGCCATGAGGAAGGCGATCATCACCCTCGGGATGGCCGGGTTCACCCCTGAAAAGAGCAAGGAGATCCTGGACCGCTACCCTAGCCAGTTATCCGAGGGCGAGAAGCACCGCGTGGCGCTGGCCCAGGTCCTTATTCGCGAGCCTCTGCTGATTGTCCTCGACGAGCCGACCGGCACCATGGACCCTATCACGAAGATCGATGTGAAGCACTCGATCCTCCATGCCCGCGAAGAGATGGACGAGACATTTATTGTGGTCTCGCACGATATGGAATTTGTGAGAGATATCTGTGACCGCGTCGCCCTCATGCGGGGAGGCAAGATCATCCAGATGGGACCGACGGAGGAGGTGCTTGCTCACCTCACCGAGGACGAACGAAACGTGATGGGGGCAGGCGGGGCCCCCTGAGGTGCGTGTGATGGAGATCCACCTGGACGGAAAACGCGTTTCAGTTCCGGCGGGTTCGCGGCTCGGGGATCTCCCTGGACGGGACGAACGGTGCAGTGTCGCCGTCATCCGCCCGGCACTTGAGGAGGATGCAGCGGAGTCGCAGGAGGTCAGGTTCGTCACCTCGGCCGGCGATATGATCGCCGAGATGGCGGAGGCAGCGACGGCCTCCCGGCTCTTTCAGCCCGGGCTTTCCGAACGGCTCCGCCTGCACTGGCAGGACCGCTACGCCGCCGCCTTCGGACCGTTCGAGTCCGGCATCCGGCCTGCACGGACCCCTGGCCGGTACGAGCGCGGCGACCTTATTCTTGGATGCGGAGGCTACGACCCATCCAGGTCTTACCTGATCTTCGCGCGCATGCGGCATACTGCCGACTACGGCGCCCCGGCGGACGGTGGTGTCATCGGCAGGGTCGTCACCGGCCGGGGGCTGCTCGATCGCGTCGCTGAAGGCGACCGGGTTATTGATGTCGAGCGGATATTCCGGCGTGCAGACCGATCGCACGCGGTCATCACCCGTGACGCGGAGTTCCCGCTCGAGGACGGGATGCAGATCCTCTCCTACGTGGAGGCCGAAGTGCAGGGCTTCGTGGAAGACGGGATTGACACCGAAACCGCCCGGAGCGTTGAGCATTTTCTTCTCTCCGTGCAGGACGGCAGATTCCGGGTTGACCGTTCGAGCAGCACCTACGTCGCCGACGCACACCTGGTCCCGACGAGGGTTCCGGCAGAGTTCCCCGGCCCGAGGCTTGAAGGGGCCATCACCGTCAGGACCGCCGGGAAATCTTCGGGAGCGGTCTACATCTACACACAGGGCGTATCGGCGAGCCCGATGCACACCGTCGTAGGCCGGGTTGTTCACGGTATCGAACTCGTCCGGTTTGCCGGTGAGGGCGACCTCCTCGCAATCCGCACAGAGCCGGAACGGTTTGATCTGGTCGGTCTCGCGCTTCCCGAGGCAGAGGCGGTCGCCGCCCGACGGGGTATCGCGCTCACCGTCGATGCGGCCGAAGGCGACCGCGTTGTGGTCGGCCAGGCTCCGGAAACGACACTCGAGGTGCTGGCCGCAGGCGAGGTCAGGATCACAACGGAGCCCTCCGACCATGTCATCAGCATCACTCTCGACGAGGCGGCCGCGCCCCGGTCGGTCAAGATCTTCCGTGAGGTGACCGGGCTCAAGCATCACGCCGTCGGGAAGATGCCTCTTGTCTTCACGTTCGAGGATGTCTTCCTCTTCAAGCCGAAGATCGCAAAAGGCGTCGGGATCATCCCGGAGAACACTCCCACCGGGGAGGTGCCGGCGTTCACCCTCGCGATGACGAACGATTCCCGGCGGGGGACCGGCATGGTTGGGATCCGCACGACAGCGAACGCCGAGTTCGGCCCGACCTCCGAGCCGCTTACGGGCACGAACGTCATCGGGAAGGTGCTCGATGCGGCGAACCTTGCCGGGATGCGCGAGGGTGCAACGGTATACGTGAAGGAGGTGAAATGATGGCTGATTACACTCCTGAATACGTGGGCACGGTGACCAAGTACGTCTTTGTCGAGTCCCCATCCATGACCCCCGGCGAACTCGCGCTCAGGGCATACGAGGCGTCGGAGGGCGTCCTCATCAAGGAAACGTGCTTCGGGCTGCAGGTGACGGGCGAACCGGAGTCTGTCGACCGGCTCATCGAAGTTATCCGCGCGTTCGACCCCGCTCACATATTCGTCAAGGACCGGGGTTTCCCTCCCGGCGATCCACGAAGGTGTCGGGCGAACCTCGGCGGAGCGAGGCCGGGCTATCTCGGCCACGAACGGGAATTCCGCATCCTGCGCTACATCACCCACGGGCTCGAGGAACTCGGCCGGCGGGAGGGGGAGGCGCCAGAACCTGTGCCGCCCGTACGCGAGAAGAAACCCTTACTCGACATCAAGCGGCTACAAGAACTGATAGAGACAGAGGAGTCCTGAATAGAATGGCAAAAGTGTTTATCTATCCTGCAACGAGCCTCATCCTCTCCGACCTGGTGGCCAGGTTCGGCCATAAACCGCTCGGTGCAGCCCTCGGTATCCGGGAACGGATACAGACCGCCGGGGTCGACTCTCCGCCCCTGCAGATCACACCCGAAGAACCCAAGCGCGGCCTGAAGTATGCAGCGGTCGAGGTGCCGTCCGGTGTCCGGGGACGGATGGCGATCTACGGCCCTCTTATCGAGGAGGCCGAGGCCGCGGTCATCGTCACCGACGCCGATCTCGCGTTCGGGTGCATGGGGTGCGCCCGCACCGACGAGTTGATCCTCTTCTCCCTGCGCCAGAGCGGCATCCCGATTCTGGAACTAACGTATCCCTCGACCGAGGAGGAAGGCGTGCAGTTCGTCGCCGCCATCAAGAAGTTTCTCGACGGTCTCGAAAAGGGGGGTGAAGCGTGAGCCGGAAGGTGCGGGTCGCCCAGCTTTCCTGCGGGCCGGAGTACAGCGGCGTCCAGAAGGAGATCTACGATGCCGCCGAGTCAGTGGACGCGGAGATCTTCTTCCCCGATATCGCGCTCGCCGATGTCGAACGGGCGGTCGATGCGTTTGGGCTGGATGTCCGGAGCGCTGACTTAAAACTCATGATCGCCCGGGGCAAGGCCCTGGTGGAAGGGAAGGTCGATGCAGATGGAGTCTTCATCGGCACCTGCTTCCGATGCGCCGAGGCGGCGATCGTCCGAAACGAACTCCGGCGCTACATCCATGAGAACTCTCGTCTGCCGGTGGTGAGCTACTCTTTCACCGAACGGACGACCTCAGGCACCCTTCTCACCAGGATGGAGGCACTGACCACCATCGCACGCAGAAGAGCGCTCCTCGCCCGCGAGGAGCAGACCGGGATCACGATGGGCGTCGATTCGGGTTCGAGCACGACGAAAGCGGTCGTGATGAAAGACAACGAGATCGTCGGCACCGGATGGCACCCGACGACCGAGGTGATCAAGAGCGCCGAGAGCGCGGTTGCTGACGCGCTCGAGATGGCGGGGCTTACCCGTGAGGATATCCGGGCAATTGGGACCACTGGATACGGCCGGTTCCTGATCGGGAAGCACTTCGGGGCTGACCTGATTCAGGAAGAACTGACGGTGAACTCGAAGGGCGCTGTCTACCTCGCCGGCCACCAGCAGGGCTCCGCGACCGTCATCGACATCGGCGGCATGGACAACAAGGCGATCAGCGTGATCGACGGCATCCCCGGGACCTTCACGATGGGCGGGATCTGCGCCGGCGCGAGCGGCCGGTTCCTGGAGATGACCGCGAAACGTCTCGGCGTGGACATCACCGAGCTCGGGCCCCTGGCCATGAAAGGCATGGGAAAGAACGTCCCGATGAACAGTTACTGCATCGTCTTCGGGACGCAGAGCCTGGTGAACGCGCTCGCGGCCGGGTCCTCGCGCGAGGATGTGGCGGCTGCAGCCTGCCACAGCGTTGCGGAGCAGGTCTTCGAGCAGCAGCTGCAGGAGATCGATATCAAGGAGCCGGTGATCATGGTCGGCGGCACCTCGCTGATCGAGGGGCTGGTCTACGCGATGGGCCAGCTCCTGCAGACCGAGATCGTTGTCCCGCCCCATTCGCAGTACATCGGCGCGGTTGGGTCTGCCCTGCTTGCATCCGGATTCATTGAAGGAGAATAGATGCCCCCGCTGAACTACTTCGTGGTCGAGTCGCCGGACGAGGTCGGAAGGGCGGCCTACGAGCGGATCGCGGCCGATGTCCTCCAGGACCTTGATCTCATCAAGGTGGTCGACCGGCTGCACATCTACGTCGACCCGAAGGTGCCGATCTTCGTCGCCGCCGGGCTCCTGCGTCACATGCCGCGCGCAATTCGCGTTGCTGACTTTGCAAACGTCAACCGTGGTGAGACGGAGGTCGTGCTCGATATTGGCGACGAGACCTACCTTGCGCCGCTGCTCCAGAAACTCTGGATCCTCTACGGCAAGGAGAACGTCGACCAGCCTGATCGGTTCACTGTCGTCCTCCCGGCGGGTGTGGCCGGGGAGGAGGAACTCGAGCAGTTGGTGGTGGCTGATCCGAGCGAGACGCTGTATAAGGACGTCATCTATGCGCTCCAGTATATTGCTCCCGAGGGGTTCAAGGTCCGCCGCCAGTATATCCGCGATGAGAAGTTTTACTATGTGGCAAGCGAGGATACCCTGTCGGGCGACATCGTGGAGACGTTGGTCGCGCCAATCTTCGCGAAAATGGGGGTGACGCTGTGACGACGCTGGTGCCGGTGACCTACAAGGGAGGCGTCTATCGGCACGATGAGATCATGGACCTGATCGACGATCTGGGGGGCTATATCGTGCAGAAACACGTCATGGCCCAGGACGTCGTGCTCCAGTCGTTCGTGCCGCGGGACGATATCGACCTGATACGTCAGATCGCAAAACCGCTCGCCGGCGAGGTGGTCGAGGCACCGCTTGTCGGGACCGAGATCGCCGTGGTCAGCCCGAGCCTGGAGATCCACCACCTCCCCCACACCTCCTGCGACATTGCCGAGTACCTCCGGCGGTCGGGTGCGAAGACCAACATGGTCGGACTTGCAAGGGGTTTTGGGAAACGGATAGCAAACCTCAACGACGAGGAGCGGGACGTCATCAACGAGCACGATCTCGCCGTTTACATGCTCGGGAGTTTCGAGGAGTGTATCCAGCAGAAATTCCCGGTGCTCAGGCATGGGATCCACGTGCCGATCGTGGTGACCGGGGCCCCGGACCGCGAGACCCTGATGCGGATCATCGACCCGCCCGTCGAGGGGTATGTCGGCGGAATGGGGAGGATCATGCACCGGTTCAAGCGCCCTGACGAACTCGCAAAGCTCGATGAACTGGTAGACGAGGTCTCCCGCACCCTGGACGCCCGGCGGGACGCTCTTGCAAAAGACCCGCTCTCTGTCTTCCCACCCCGCCTGATGGCAATCATCGAGGAACGGATCCATGAAGTCAGCATGCTGACGCACCCGACGCCGGTGACCGCCCAGATGGAGGGTCTCCGGGTGAAACTTCCCTACGACCTCTACGCCGATGATGTGCGGTCGCTCGAGGTGGCCGACGGGGTCACGGTCGGGGATATCGCCGACGTTACGCCGTCACGGATGCGCAATTACATATTGATTCGGATTAAACCTTTCTCGGAAACCAGGATATTGGTGTAGCGATGGATTTCGAGAAGATACTTGCGAGGGTTGTAGAACGTGGATCGGACGTCATCGCGGAGGAACTCCTCCGCGAGATCGAGAGCGAGTACGGCAGGGTTCCCCTGATTTTTGAACGGATGGCGGAACGGCCGGAGATTCTCATTTCACATCTCCTTTACAAGGGCGCCGTGGTCGAGACCAGCCAGCTCGAGCCCAAGATGATCGAACTCATCAGCCTCGCGGTGGGCGCCGCGCTCAAGTGCAGCCACTGCGTCGAGTACCATATGCAGTCAGCGATGGCGAAAGGAGCAACCCGGGCAGAGATCCTCGAAGTGATCCTGATCGCGGGACTGCTTGCAAACTCCGCGGTCCTCGCTGACGCCTACCGGGTGGTGAACGGCTCGGCTGCCTGCCCCTCCTGCGACATCAACGGCACGGGGCTGAACAAGACCTGTTCTGATAAATAACCGCTCCCGTACAAGGAGAGGCCGTTCGCCCCTTTTCCGGGCGAACCGACCCCGGGAGTGAGTGTTTACCCCCTTTTGCCTCCTTTATGGCCCGCAGAAACCGGTGTCCCGTCGATGCGGCTCCGGACGCCGTCATCGACCTTCGGAGTCCACTACCCCAAATTTTATCTCGATGCCCCCGTATTTCAGGACGACTTCGGAATATGTGCGGTATTGCCGGGCAGTTTGTCCTGAACAGGAGGGAGGCGGACGCGCCCCTCGTCGGGGCGATGGCGGAGCGGCTGGCTCATCGCGGGCCCGACGGCGAAGGAAGTTTCTTCTCCGGCCCGATCGGCCTTGCCCACCGCCGTCTTGCGATCATCGACCTCTCCGACGAAGGCCGCCAGCCGATGGGAAACGAGGACGGATTGCTTCAGATCGTCTTCAACGGCGAGATCTATAACTACCGCGAACTCCGGGAAGAACTCCTCGCTGCCGGCCATCAGTTCTCCTCCGCGACCGATACCGAGGTGATCCTGCACGCCTACGAGGAGTGGGGGCGGGACTGTCTCGCCCGGTTCAACGGGATGTGGACGTTCGCCCTCTGGGACGGGCGGCGCCGCGAACTCTTCTGCGCCCGGGACCGTCTGGGTGTCAAGCCGTTCTACTACACCGTAGCCGGGGAATCGTTTCTCTTTGCTTCAGAGATCAAGGCACTCCGGGCGCACTCCGAGGTTGGCCGGCGGCCGAACGACCGGATGCTCTCGACATTCCTTGCCTGGGGGGTTGCGGACCACACCGCCGAGACGATGTACGACGGGATCTTCCAGCTCCCGCCGGCGCACGCGGTCGTTGTCTCCATGGAGGGGGTCGGGGAGCCGGTGCGCTACTGGGATCTTACCATGAACGGCGCCGTACGGGGTGTCGACGACGATGCCACCGCAAGAACGGTCCGCGAACTCCTGACCGATGCGGTCCGGCTCCGGCTCCGAAGCGACGTCCCGGTCGGGACCTGCCTCTCGGGCGGCATCGACTCCTCGACGGTCACCGCCCTGATCAACGATCTCCTGCGAGCCGAGCGCCCGGAGAGCGTCGGCGAGCAGCAGAAGACGTTCTCGGTCTGCTTCGATGATCCCCGGTTTGATGAGAGCCGGCATATCGACGTGGTGGTCACGGCGACGGGCGTTTCAAACCACCGGACGACGCCTGATACGGGAGGGCTCTTTGAAGATATCGAGAGGCTGCTTTACATTCAGGACGAGCCGTTTGCCTCCCTCTCGATCTACGCCCAGTACTGTGTGATGCGGCTTGCCAGCGGCGAGGTGAAGGTGGTCCTCGACGGGCAGGGCGCCGACGAGCAGCTCGGGGGATACATCGCCTACCAGGCGCCCTATATCCGCGCCCTCTTCCGGCGCCGAGAGATCCTTTCTGCCCTCCGTGAGGGAGTCGGGAGTATGCAGCACCATCGGTCCTTCTTCTCGTGGGCATTCCGCCAGGTAGTTGTCCGGTCCGAGCGGCGTGACCTTCTCCGGGGGTCCCCGCCGGAGGTGCTCCGGTATGCGGGATCGCTTGACGAGGTGCTGAAACGGGAGATCGTGGCTTCAAACCTCCCCCTCATCCTGCACTGGGAGGACCGGAACTCGATGGCCTTCTCGATCGAGGCCCGGGTCCCGTTCCTCGACTACCGGCTGGTAGAATACCTCGGCTCGCTCCCGCTCGACCAGAAGATCCGCGGCGGCGTCACGAAGTATGTCCTCCGCCGCGCGATCCGGGGGCTGGTCCCTGACGCCGTCCGGTGCAGGATGGACAAGATGGGCTTCGTCGCCCCCGAAGAGGTCTGGATGAAGGACGAACTTGCACCCCGTATCCTCGAACTCTTCTCGTCGCCGGAGTTCTCGGAGCGGCCCTACTGGGACGCTGAGCAGGTGCTCCGGAACTACCGGGAGTTCCTCGACGGAAAGAGCGCCTACTCAACCGAGTTCTGGCGGATAGCCTGTGCGGAGCTGTGGCTGAGACAATTTGATGCGTAGGGGTTCTATGGGCTGCGCCCGGGCGTAAGTCGCGGCTGTTTGCGGAGCCAGGGTTTGAGCCCGGCACCTTTCTCCCTCCTTTTCAACACCCTCACTCCCCTCCCTCCTGCGGGCAGACACCCCCCTTCTCCCGGAGACTCCTCCCCGCATACACCGCGAGCAGGACCGAGAGGATGCCGGTGACGAAGATGCCGTCGAATATCCCCGCACCCCCGATGGAGAGGGTGGTCGCCCGGCCTCCAGCAAGTGCCGCAAGCACGCCGGGGTTCGCGAGGTTGAGGATGTCGGCGCCGAGCAGGGTGCCCATGGTCCCGCCTGCGTAGGCGAGCCCGGGTGCGGCGCGGCAGCCGCGGGCAAGGAGGAGCCCGGCGGCGGCACCTGCGAGGGGCGCGATGTAGAACGGCATGGTGATCCCGAGGCCCGGGACCGGTGTTGCGAACGCGTATGCGACGAACGATACGGCGATGACGGCGGCGACGAGCTTGTAGCGCGATACCCGGCCGCTCGCGACCATCGCGGCGGTCATGAAGGAGGGGATAATGGCGCCGCCGACGTTGACCGCGATGACCACTTCCCCGACAGGGACTACCGGGATGTCGATCAGGCTGCCGAGCAGCGCCCCTGTGGTCACCAGCACTGCCTGGTAGAACCGGAGCCCGATCGTCTCAAAGATCCCCTCGGTGACAAGAAGCAGGTTGAATATGACCAGAGCCGGTATGAGGACGGCTAAAGCGATAAGGATCTGCTCCGGGCTGAAGGGAAGCGGCAGAATCGCGATCGTGGACAGGTCGGTCTCCATAGGCGGAGTGTACCGGACGGGTCCATGCCATAAATAACTTCATCAGTACGGCTTGGTGGTTCTTCGGCCGGGACGGTGCCGGCCCGGCTCACCAAACCTGCCACGATCCCTCCGCAGATTGATGCTTCTTACCTGTTGTATGCCAAAAGGGAGGTTCAAGAGAAAACAAAAAGCATAAATTGCGTATTTTATAATCATTTCTAGATAGATATATTCATATAGAGATAACCAAAAATAGTGATAAACAATACCTCCTTCCTCGAATCAGATAACGGACACCGGATAATGCATGCAGAAGCCATATCCCGCAGGGAGTTCGCGCAATATCGGACGGATGTTGGGGGTAGCAGGTGATTGAGAATGGCTCCGTTTTCGCCGACCGAACACATCTTTGCGGAGAAACATGATTGGCTACACTGTTGAGGATCTGATCCGGCATCTGGAACGGCTTCAGGCACGAGGCCCGATCCCGTTCGATGTGAAGAGCGGAGAGATCTTCGGTATTCTCTGTCCCTGCGGTCAGGACCGGCGGACCCTGATCGCCATCCTCATGACGATGCTCTTTCCGATCTCCGGATTTGCCGAACGTTCACCGCTTGCGATCCTCGGGAACCTCGGGGACATGCGGCGGAGCATGGGTATCGTCCTCCAGGAGCCGGTACTCGACCCTGCACTGACCGGCAGGGAAAATCTGGACTTTCACGCACGGCTGCATGGCCTGGGCGACGAGGTCCGGAAAAGGAGGATTTCCGAGGTTATAGGACTCTTTGGAATCGGCGAAAGCGCCGACGCTGCGGTTGAGACTTACTCCCCTGCCATGGTGCAGCACCTTGAGATCGCCCGGGCATATCTTGCACACCCGGGAGTCCTCTTCCTTGCCGAACCGACGAAGGGGCTCGACGGACCCGGTCGCCGCGAGATCTGGGACCTGCTCCGGCGGCTGAACCGCGAGCGGAGGGTGACGATCATCTTTACGACACACGATGTAGCTGAAGCGGAGGCAATCTGCACCCGGGTTGCCGTGGTGGACGGCGGGGAGGTCGTGGCGCTCGATGCACCCGAGACCTTCCGTGCGGTGATGGCTCTCGGCGATACACCGCTTGAATCTAACAACTCTTCTTAAAATACTCGGCTACCGAACCGGTGGACAAAAGCCGGGAGACGGAGGCAACCCGGAGGATCGAAACCTCCTTTATCTCAATGGTCATGAAATGGGTGTATGACTTCCCACCGTCTCCCGCTCGTACTTCTGTTCGTTGCCGGGAGTATCATCGCACTCGTCCTCATCGGCGGATGCCTTGACGAGGGCCCGGCGCCTGATGACCGGATCATCCGGACCATTCCGCCCGCCGAGGCGTCCGTCCTGATCGAAGAGATGCAAGGAGATCCAGATTTTGTCGTCATCGATACCAGGCGGCCGGATGAGTTCGCCGGCGGACACATCCCGCGCGCAATCAACATCGACTCGGCACACATCTCAGAGCACCTTGATGACCTCGACCCGGACGGAACCTATCTTATATACTGCCAGCGGGGCGTACGAAGCGTCGGTGTCCGGGAACTGATGCGCGAGGCCGGGTTTTGCGAGGTTTACGAGATCGAGGGCGGCATGAGCGCCTGGCGGGCTGCAGGGCTCCCGGTGATGGCCGGGGGTTAGCGTTCACTCCTCCTGCTTCACATAAGTGACGCCCTCCGGTTCCTCCGCTTCGCGGGTCTCTATCACGACGGTTCCCGAGATCCGGTTGAAGAGCCGCTGTTTTGAGCCCGGCATGGCGAGCCAACCGATAAGGCAGTCGGGGATCAGGAGAAACGCTTTCCCGAAACTCTCGATCGCCGCGGCGCCAAACCCGATATCCTCCCCGGTGCGGCCGGTGACCCGGATCTTCAACGCCATCTTGCCGATGGACTGGCCCCGGTATCCCTCAAAGAGCGTCCAGTAGAGGAAGAGGACGACCGAGGAGAGGCTGAAGGAGAGGAGTCCGGGGTCTATCATGAACCTCCAGGCGGGCGGCAGCCGGTCGGAGAGCGCCCAGAGAGGCAGCCCGATCAGGATGATATCGATGAGCCAGGCCCAGAACCGCGTCTCCCATTTGGCGAGATAGAGAGTGACCATACCATTCTCCTGTCGTCCTCAACGGGTCTTAAGGATTGGTATCGGTCAATCTGTGGTTGCTTCTGATATGGAGCGGGTAGAGCGTGGCATCCCGATCCCTGATATATCAGTGCAGGGATTCAGGCTCGGCGGTATCGACTGGAATCCCGAGCAGCGCCTCCAGTTCCTGTTTCAGGGCAACAAGGTCAAGGAGGCTCCGACCGGGAGACATTCCTGCCGGATGAACGGATGCAGGTCTGGATGATTCACCACCTCCAGATCATCGGTGAGCCGCACGTCTTCGAAGACCAGAGGTCTTCTCGCGCTCCGTTCCCTCTGGAGCGTCGCGTTCCCCTGGACCTGCGAAGCGCTTCTCCCGGCGTTCCCTGCAAGCAGGTGACCGGCCTTCGGAACGTTCTGGTTCACGCATACTTCCGCGTGGGTCCTCTGGAGGTCTGGGTGGTCGTGGATCGTGATATCCCCGCGTTCACCGGGGCAAGCGTCTTCGGGTTCGCCCTGGCGAGGTCCTCAAAGCACGCATTGGTGTAGTTCTCGATCATCTCGGAGATGCACACACCGACCTTTATCTCGTCCCGGTTCACCTCGTTGTCCATGAAATGGTCGGCCGAGATCTCGCCAGTCAATTCGACCGTATGCTCCTTTGTCGGGGGTGAGACATCTTCCCTTCCCGGCGAGCAACCATCATCTGTGTTGAGGAGCGTGCCCGGGCAGTCACGGCTCCCCTGCGCCATGACCGGCATCGACGTGCCGGCGGCCTGCCAACACCCGGGCGGTTCCGGCAGGTATTATACGACTGCGGTGCAGAATACCGGATGATGAGCGTGCCGGTATGCTGGCCGTCCGGTGCTCGGGGAGGGGGGCACCATCGCCGGTAAATGCTGTCAGTGCGGCAGGTGCTGCACCCACATGCGGGACGTCCACAGGGTTATCGAAGAGCGTGGCGACTATACGTTTATCGTGCACAACCACTATACCGGAGATGCAGAAGAGGTGCGGGTCGACCCGGACAAAATAACCCTCTTCGAGGACAGGAGCAGCATCGAGGGATTGCCGAACGCATGCCCCTTTTTAAGATATGGGGAGACGGGAAAGGCGTGGTGCACGGTCCACATGACACGCCCCGACCTCTGCCGCGAATACTGCTGCCGCCTGCTCGTCCTTGATTCGCAGGGGAAGTTGGCCGGACGTGTGACGTACCAGAGAGCGCTCACTCCGGACACTGACGAACTCGGCCGGCTCTGGGAACGGGTGCAACCGACGTTGGATGGGCTCTGCGGCACGGAATGGGATGAAGCCTTCGTCCGTACCCTCACAGCAGCCGGATACCGCGTCTGCCGGTAGTTGCCGGGAGACCTCAAAAAAGAGGAGAAACTACCCCGGTCTCCCCCGGAACAGGCCCATAAAAAAATTGGAAGCAAGATAACGGCTAACTGTGGATCTATGGATACGCGGATGGTGGCGCCGACTTCCGAAAATATCCCACAGAGGCAATACAAGCACGAGCACAACGGGAGCAGGCAGGTATAGTCTTTCCCGGAAACCATGAGAACAAGCGATGACCGGGTCCTGCGCCCGGATCCAGGGCCCACCCGGCCGGGCATCCCAACCTGCCGTTGCCCGGTGGCCCGGGGGATTATGCTGCCGCCTCGTCGACCCGGGTCCTTCCGCGGCTGCCATCCACCGTCTCGGCAACACGCATTATGGCACCGACGTCCGGCGTCACCATACAGACGGGGAAATAGCCGAACAGCGACGCGTAGTCGATCTTGAGCGCCCGGCACCGGGTCAGATCAAGGGTTATCCTCTCGAGGTCTTCTGCCATCCGAGGGGTCACTCCGTTGCGGAGCGACACCGAGGCGAGGTCTGCGACGACCGAAAGCACCTCCTCGCGGATCGTCTCGATCCTGGATGACAAGAGGGAGTAGACGAGTGTGCGGCTGTAGCCTCCCTGCAGGTGCCGCACGACGATCATCTGCGTCAGGAAGATGAGGGCAAACATGCCGGCCCTGAGTTCGATATCGGCTTCGGCGGAGGTGAAACTGTTGTAGGTCACCCCGGGGAGAACGATCGCCGCGATGAAGATGACGCCGGCAACGGTTGTCACGACGGCAGCGGTGAGCGCATACTTCAGCCCCTGGGTCCAGGCCTCGTTATACCGTTCTTTGATGCGGGACTGCATACCGAGTATCCCCGCAAAGAAGCCTCGCGAATACGGCTGCACATACACGATCGCAACATAGAAGACGATAATTGCGGCGGACTGGATGACGACGATCGCGGTGGAGTACGGCCCGAACTCACCGCTCACGAGCCAGCCTGCAAGCGCAAACACCGAGGAGAGAGCGAAGAGCACGAGAAAGCCCGGGGCGAGAGGCTGGCAGTTGATGAAGAACAGGTTCCAACCAAGTTCATAGAGGGAGTTCCTCTGTTGCGTGAGCCGCTTGAGCGCCTCGATTGCATCGGCAGGGACGGCGGCACTCTTCTCAAGACTCTCCCATGAGATGATCTCCTCGAGGCTCTTTCTCTCGCGATTCTTGAGATCGTTGAAATACCGGATATAGGACTTCAGATCGCCTGCATCAGTCGGGAGCAGAAGGAGGAAAGGATTGATCATCAGGAATATGAAGGACGCCATGATCCAGTAGAGATAATACTCCCCGGTACGTGCGAGCAGAAGCCCCAGGTTGATCAGTATCGCCGCTCCAAGGATGGGCAATGTGTACTCAAGGCTCCATTTCATCCCGGCAAGGGTTGCCAGATCGTTCTCTGCCGCATTGAGGATCTTCTTCGCCTCAGTCCGGGAGTATGCAACCCTCTGTGAGAACTCGTTCGGCGAGACCACCGGGACCTCTGCCTCTCTATCCTTCCCGAGCCGGCTCCCGTACGGCAGTTTCATCGATCATAATTTCTCCGGGGTTATTTATAAAAAAGCAGGTGGGTCTGGAGTATTCTGGATCGAAGACCTGCTCGCGGGGCCGCCCGGTCGTTGAAGTTCGCGGCACGGTCCGGGGCAATCCGATCACCGTCGTTGTGGGGTGAGGGAGAGCCAGGGCGAACAAAAAAAAGGGGTGCCCCCCGTCCCGATAGGGGCCACGCGGGAAGACCCGAACGGTGTATCCTCAGGGCGGCTATGAGGTCCCGGTTCCGGGTTCGCCGTACCGGGAAAAAGAGAAATTATGCGGTATTGTCCCGGTGCAGAGTCCTTGGTCCAGCACGAAAATCTATCTCCCCCCCGCCCCGGAGGCCGCCCGCTCCGTCAGCCACGAGTAAAACTTCCGGTGCCAGAACGGCACGTCGATCGGCCGGGAGAGCGACTGCCAGGCTGCCCACATGACCCGATCGGAGAGGCTCTGCCACTCGCCCGCCCGCTTGACCAGATCGTCCGCCGGCTGCCCTACCGCATGCAGGATCTCGTGCCAGATCCGGAGGATGAGCGCTTCGTCGTCCGTGTCCTGGCGCGTGACCCGGACGCTCGCCCGGTTCTGCATCCCGCCCCCGAGGGCCCGGGCGGGGATCGCATCGTCGAAGACGTAGACAGTTCCGTCCGGAACCGGGAAGGGAAAGCCTTTCCACATCGGGTCCTTCTGGTCGAAATAACGGACCTCCGGGGTGCCCGTCCGAACCGTGAACTCGAAGTACGGCGGGATCAGCTTCAGGTGCGGCTCAAGCCTCCGCCGCAGTTCCTCGGTCTTGAAGAAGAGGTCGAAATGAGGCATCGGGGCCGCATTGGCGCGGGTGATGATAAATCATAGGGTCAGCCGGAGGGGGACGCGCGCCCGGGACGGTCACCCCCGGTCGCCGCCCTGCACCGGCCCCCGCGTAAGTGCCTCCTGCCGCTCGTCGATCCAGGCCCGGGTCCAGACCCGGAGATCGCTGATGCTGGCGGACCCCTGCTGGACGCGCATCGCCCGCAGGTGGCCCTCAAGTTCGTCGGCCATCGAAAAGATCAACTCTTCGGAAGCTTTTTCCGGTAACGGCCCCTCTGCCCGCAGGCGGGCGGCCCCCAGGTCGAGAAAGTGCTGCAACTCGCCTGTTGCCTCAAGGATCGTGGTGAGATCCAGTTTGACAGTAGGCTCCATAAACAGGGGATTGTCGCACCCGTTAATAATCTCATCCATTTGCTTCAGGGCACAAATAAGGCACCTATGGGACGATAATCAGACATCCAGCGTTTATTCGGGCAGTGGACCCGCCTTCCCGGAGGGCGGGCTACCCCCCGGTCGCGGTGTGCAAATCATTTTAAGGACTCCCGGCACTCAGTGCACGCCCCCT
The DNA here is from genome assembly GCF_032944295.1 of Methanoculleus nereidis. NCBI lineage: Archaea > Methanobacteriati > Methanobacteriota > Methanomicrobia > Methanomicrobiales > Methanomicrobiaceae > Methanoculleus > Methanoculleus nereidis. The sequence goes on along the minus strand of NZ_JABFFQ010000003.1, from coordinate 82,019 downwards.
CGTAAGAGGCAACGGAGGCGAAGAAGATGCAGGAGAGATCGGATGTAATTCTGGAACGCAGGACGCGGACAGCCGGCGAAGAGTGGTTCATGTCGGCCGACGACATCCTGGACAAGAACGTGATCAACCCGCAGGGAGATGACCTCGGGGAGATCTCGGATATGCGGATCGGGTTCCCCGAGGGCAAGGTGGATTACCTGGTGCTCAGGTACGGCGGCGTGCTCGGCGTGGCGGCAAAGAGGTTTGCCATCCCGCCGGAAGCCGTGATCTACCGTCCCGGGGACGACAACTTCGTCGTGAACATCGACAAGCGGCGGCTGGACGATGAGCCGGGCTTCGAGGAGGACAACTGGCCCCGGGAAGCGGACTACGGCCTGATCCAGTCGGCCGGAACCATAACCCCGCCGACCCGCGAGGAAGCGGAAGCCATGAAGCGCGAGGAGACCCCGCCGCCGGAGGTCGTCACGACGGAGCGCGTCGAGACGCGCCCCCGACGGAGATAACCCCGTTCCCCGGGTTTGGGGAACGGATACTTTTTTTCAGGCGGTCGAGAGAAGTCGACCGCAAGGAAGATTACCCGGAACCGCCGAACGGGCCGCATCGTGCCTGCCATGTCAGCACCTGCAGACGGTCCGGCGCCGCCGGAAGAGCAGATCTGCGTTGAGCCCGATAGCCGGGAAGGAACCCCGAACCTCTGGCAGGTCGCCCTCATCGCCGTAATCGCCATCCTCTTTACGGTCGCCTACCTCGCCCTCTACGGACTGCTCAACAGGGTCGTCTGGGTCCAGAACGGCTTCGTGCAGGCCAACCCCTGGGCGGTCCCGGCAGGCGTCCTCGCCTTCTCGCTGCTTGTCGGCCTCTGCCGCAGGTACCTGCACGCACCCGACGTGATCCATGGCGGGTTCGCCGAATCGCTCAAAGGCGGAGGCGAGAAGCCCGACTATCGGACGTTTCCCGGCGCATTTCTCTCTTCGATTCTCTCGCTCCTCTCCGGGGCAAGCGTCGGGCCGGAAGGGACCATCACCGTCCTGATGGGGTACGTCTCCCCCTACATCCGCGACAGGCTCAGGATCGGGTCCCCCGGGGCCGCGCTCGGGTTCGACGTTGCGGCCCTGGCATCGGCGTTCAACGGGATCATCGGCAGCGTGCTCTTTACGGGGGTGTTCGCCACCGAGTTCCAGGTCGGCGGAAACAAAAACGCCTTCCGGTTCCTCACCTGGAACCTGCTCGCCGGCACCATCGGCTTTCTCGTCTACCTGCTTCTCGGGTTCCCCTCGTTCGCCCGGAGCATCCCCTTCCAGCCGCTTGCCGAACTGCATCCCGCCTACATCCTCTACGCGGTCATCCTCGGCATCCTCGGGGGGCTGCTCGCGATCTTTGCGGGGGCCTCCATGCAGGCCGCCGGGACGGTCATGGACCGGATATTCGGCGACGCGCCCGTCGCCCGCGTCCTCGCCGCCGGGGCGGTCATTGCCTGCGTCGGTTACTTCATCCCGGAGGTGCTCTTCTCCGGGGAGAGCCAGATCCACGGGATCATCGCCGACCCGGCCCGGCTCGGGGTCGGGATGCTGCTCGGCATAGCGGTCTTGAAGATCCTCCTGCTCGCGCTCTCGTTCAAGAGCGGGTATATCGGCGGGCCGCTCTTTCCCATTATCTTCTCGTCGACGCTGATCGGGCTCGCCTTAAACCTCGCCTTCCCAGGCGTGCCGGTCTCGATCTTCGTGCTCTGCATCGAGGTCGCGGCCCTCACCCTCGCCCTCGGGGCACCCCTGACATCCATCCTCCTGGTCGCGGTCGTGGGCACGGCCGACCAGTACACGGTCGTGCTCCTCGTGATCTCCGCCGTCACCGCCATGCTCATCTCTGCCGCCGTGAAGGAGAGAAGGGGAGGGCAACCGTAGCGGACGGTCCGCCCTGCAACAGGTTTTTATACTCCGGAGCCCATGGCGCCGACCGTCCATCCCGGCACGCCGGGATGCGGCAACGAGGGGGGAAGAGCATGCAGTTCCTAAGCATATTCACCTGGGAGCCCGGGAAGATGGCCGAGATCATGGAGGCGCGGGCCAGGGAGGAGATTCCGGAAGGCGTGACCCTGATCAACGAGTGGGTCGACCTCGTAGGGAACACGGTCTTCCGGCTGATCGAGACGGATGATCCCGTCGCCCTCATGAAGGTCAGTTCTCCCTGGAGTGACCTCGGCTACAAAGAAGTGCATCCGGTCATGGAATCAAAGGAAGCGTTAACTATTCTCAGGGGATGAGGAGGGGGGCCCTCACGCCCCTTCCCTCAGGTGCCCCGGCCTGACCGGAACCATGTATGGCGCCGAAAGGTCCCGTTTCACCACCGCTTCGATCCCGTAGACGGACCGGAGCATCTCTTCGGTGAGCACCTCTTCCGGCGTCCCGTAGCCGTAGATAGACCCTGTCTTCATCACCATGAGGCGGTGGCAGTAGGTGGCGGCGAGATTCAGGTCGTGGAGCGCGATGACGACCGCGAGGTTCCTCTCCTCGGCAAGCCCGCGGAGGACTTCCATGACTCCCATCTGGTGGCAGACGTCCAGGTTGCTCGTCGGCTCGTCGAGGAGGATCACCCCCGTCTCCTGCACGAGCGCCCGGGCGATCATCACCCGCTGGCGCTCCCCGCCGGAGAGTTCGGCGACCTTCCGGAGCGCGAGATCCCCGAGATCGAGGAGGTCGAGCGCCGCAACCACCTTCTCCTCGTCGGTCCTGTTCACCGTCCAGTTCAGGTAGGGCCGCCTCCCCATCAGGACGGTCTCGAAGACCGTCGCCGCGGTCCCGTTCCCGGCCGACTGCGGCACGTAGGCCATCGCCCGTGCGACCTCGCGGCGGTGCATCGAGCGGAGTTCCCGCCCGTCAAGCATCACCCTGCCCCCGTTGGGGGAGAGCATGCCGTCGATGCACCTGATAAGCGTCGTCTTCCCGCACCCGTTCGGCCCTACGAGCCCGAGTACTTCGCCCGCGTCCACCGAGAAGGTGATCGCGGAGAGCACCTCCCGGTCGCGGTAGGCAAACGAGAGGCCGTTTACCGATATCAGCGCCATCAGGCATTCCTCCGGTGCAGGAAGAGATAGATGAAGAACGGCACCCCGAGGAACGCAGTCACGATCCCGACGGGAAGGACCTGCGGCGCAAGGACGCTGCGTGCGATGCTGTCGGCACCGAGGAGGAGGAGAGCCCCCACGAGGCCGGAAGCGGGAAGAAGCGTGCGGAAATCGCTGCCGATGGCCATCCGGGTGATGTGCGGGGCGACGAGCCCGATGAAGCCGATCGTCCCGGTGAAGCAGATGATCACCGCGGTGATCAGGGAGGCGATCATCATCAGGACGGTCATCGACCGCTCGACGGGAACCCCGAGGCTGGCGGCCACCTCGTCTCCTTCCGCGAGGGCGTTTAAGTCCCAGGCGCGGTAGAGGAGGTAGGGTATGGTGCAGGCGAGGACGAGAGCGACGATCCCGAGTTTCGGCCAGGTGGATTTGTCCACCGACCCGAACATCCAGAAGACCACCGCCTGGAGCTGTTCGGCGCTGCCGACGTACTGCAAAAGCGACGTCACCGCCGAGAAGAGGTACATGAGCGCGATACCGGCGAGGACCATCGTCTCGGAACCGATGCCCCGGTAGCGGGCCATCCCGTAGATGGCGAGCGCCGCAAGCAGGGAGAAGAGGAAGGCGTTGCCGATGACGAGGTACTCCCCGCCGACGACCCCGGCGCCGAGGACGATGGCGATGGAAGCGCCGGTGGCTGCCGCCGAGGCGATCCCGAGGGTGAAGGGGCTTGCGAGCGGATTTCTGAGGATCCCCTGCATGACAGAGCCCGCCACCGCGAGCCCGAACCCGGCACAGACCGCAAAGAGCACCCGGTGGAGCCGGAAGTCCCAGACGATGGTCGTTGCGAGGTCGGGGGCGCTGAATACCCCGGGGAGGAGGCCGGCCAGGATCGCGAGGTAGGACTCGCCCACGGTAAGGCCGGCCGACCCGAGCGTGACCGCGACGCCGATGAGGATGACGAGGCCGGCAAGAAGACCGCCGATGAAGAGGGCGCGGGTCTTCTTCAGCCGGGTATACCCCTCCTGAATGATGACGTGCTGTTCCATGGCGGCACCGGTCACGGGTAGACGAACGTCCCTTGCGATGCGAGGTCGAAGTCGATCCCCTGGAACCCGGTGAGGTAACGCTGGTGGATAGCGTGCGGATCGAGGTCGCTGAACCGGTCGGGGTAGAACCACTTCGCGAGGTAAGCCGTCCCGATGAAGTGCTGGGCGCCGCCGAGGATGTCGGAGTGGATGACGTGGACGCGGTCGTCCTTCACCGCGGAGATCCTCGACCACCCGGGCCGGTCGAGCAGTGCCGACCGGATTGCATCGAGCGCTTCGGGATCGTGCCCCGCGTAGCCGCCGACGGCCAGGCCCTGCCCGGCCAGTTTGACGACGACCTCGGGGTCCGCGACGATGATCGCCTCGGGGTCGACGACCGGGTACTCGGTCGTCCCGGTGGCGAAGGGGTTCTTCCCGCCGGCGAGTTCGGTCTTCTCGTTGTAGCCCGCACTGGCGGCAACGGTCGTGTAGTCGAACCAGTACTCGAAGTAGACCCGGGTCTTCTCATCGTCCGGGATGTCCGCCGTGCCGTCCCGGATCCGGTCCATCGTCGAGCCGTAGAAGGAAGCGAACTCCTCCCCCCGTTCGGCCTCATCGATGATCGAGGCGACCGTGCGGATCTCGCCCGCGTAGGTCGTGGGCTTGAAGCAGTCGAACCGCAACACCCGGATCCCGGGACTGCTCGCCTCGAGCCTCTTCTGGATGTCGTCGCAAGCCGCGGTGCTGATCGTCGCGTAGAGGATGATCGTGTCCGGCCTGAGGATGAGAACCTTCTCCATGTCGGGAGACCAGATCGACCCGACGTTCGCCTTCTCCTGGTAGCCAGGGAAGAAGGTCTCCTTCTCGTAACTGTACTTGTCGACGGCGACGACTTTGTCCATGTCGAACCCGAGCGATCGCAGGGTCTCGAGGGACTCGCCGCTGAAGGTCACCACCCGGCGCAGGGGACGGTAGAGCGTCACCGTTCTCCCTGTGGAGTCGGTGACCTCGCGGGGTTTCCCGTCCCAGCGGGCATACACCCAGGCGGCGTCGCGGATGTCGTCCCGGTCGAGGTCGCCGGCGCCGTTCATGTAAGCGGCGTCGAGGTAGGCGAGGGCCGCCGAGGCGTACTCGGCACGGGCGAGCGTCCCGTCGGCGTCGGCGTCCCCCGGGATGCCCTCTGCCGCCGATGCCGGGACGGCGAGGAGCAGGAGGAGGGCGAGGAGATACCACCGGTTCATCTCCGACCACCCCACCCGGCAAGGAGAAGGGCGGCAGCCGCCGCCAGGGCTGCGAACGGCGAAGCAGCCTCCTGTGCGGCAGGCTTCTCCCCGGCGCTCTCCGCCGCCGTCTCGATTCCGTCCACCGCGACGTGCGAGGCGGCTACCTGCCCGTCCGACTCACCGAGGAAGTCTTCCCATGTGCCGGTAATATCCCCGCTCCCGGAGGCGGGGGCGGTGACGGAGTAGGTGATGCGGGTGTCGTTCATCACGGTAAATCCGATCTTTTGCCCCCGGACGAGGACGCGATCGTCCGGGTGGTCGGTCCCCGCGAAGGCGTAGCCGGCCGGCAGCGTCTCGACCACCCCCCCGAGGGCGATGCCGTCGATCGAGAGCGAGACATCGAAGACCTCCCCTGCCCCCGGTTCGGCGGCGGAGAGAGTCCGGGTGACCGGGGCGCCGCAGGCCGCGGCCGGAACGAAGAGAAACAGGAGGACGAGGCAGAAGAGACGGTTTGCCGGGAGACCTATCATGGGTTTGCGTTTGTCGATCAGGTAATATGAATGTTTCTTAATGTGCTAACAAGTTTGAAAATTAGGCGCCCGCGAGTATATTGGGATGCACCTCCCCTGATTCACGAACCCGCCGATCCCCCGGCAAGAAGACGCTGCACCTCCTCTTCGGTATAGCCGGACGCTTTCCCGGTCAGCGTCTCCACGTCGACGCGGATCACGGTCACCGCTCGGAGCGCCGCCTCGGGGTAAGACCAGTTCCCGCCTCCGGCGTACTTCTCCATGAAGAGGTCGAAGACCCGGCCTTTTTCCGCAAGATCGGTGACGAACGACGCGGTGCCGGTCCCGATGATGGAGATATACCGGGCTCCGAAATCACACGCCCTCTCCGAGCGCACGAGTTCCACGCCGGTCTCCGTCTCGAAGCAGACCCGGCTGTTCCGCTTCAGGATCTCGATCTTCCTTCCTTCTCCCGCGGAGTGGAGGTAGACGTGTCCACCGGAGTACACGAAGTTCATCGGCACCAGGTAGGGCCAATCCCCGTCGGCAAGCCCGATCCTGCAGACGAACGCCTCGCGAAGAATTGCAGAGAGGAGGGCCGGGTCGGTGATCTCCTTATCTTTTCGCCTCATTGTCTACAGCAACCCCTGCTGCCCCAGCGCGACGAGCAGCATCGCCGACGCCGCCGAGAGCGAGAAGATCGTCACCGCCCAGACGGCCACGAACGCGACGATCGCAAGCGCGCTCGTCTCCTGGTAGGGGAGGAGCCCCTCGTTCATCCGCTGGGCCGTGGCCCAGGCATCGTAAACGCCCCAGACCCAGATCGCCACGCCCGGAACGATCATGAGAAAGAGGCCGAGGAGGCTTCCGAGCAGAACCAGGACGCCTCTTATGAATTGTCCGTTGTAGGCCTGCCCGAGGCCGTTGAAGAGGAGCGAGAGCCCTGCCGCAATCGCCGGGTTCTTCTTCTTCTCCCGGCGGGAGACCTCCGCCGCCGCTATAGCGTCCGCAAGCGAGACCCGTTCCGCCGCATCGCCGTCCATGATTGTCAGGTACGCCCGGCGGGAGTATCAGTCTTTCCCGGGCTCCCGAGAGGGGGCATGCACGGGTTCCGGTCCGTCCCCGGCGATCGGCCTCCCACCTGCTATATACGGAAAGGCGTATACCCGGTGACGCCGGGATCTGCGGGTCCGGTTTCTGGTGACGGTATGCAACAGGCTACAGGAAAGACCCGACAGGAGAGGAAGGCAGATCTCAGGGGTCTCGTCTACCGCATCCTTTCCGACGGCCTGATGATCTTCCTCGGCCTGGTAATGGCCCCAATCGTCATCATACCCCTCCTGCTCCCGGCCCTCCCTCAACCGGTCGTCGAATTCCTCAATATGGCCGATACCACGATCATCGCCATCTTCGTCCTCGAATACGTCCTCAAACTGGCCCTTGCGGAGGACCCGGTGAGTCATTTCCTGGACCGCTGGCATCTCCTCGATCTTGTCATCATCACGCTCCCGGTCCTCGAGGTGGTGCCGGTTGCCGGTTCGACCCTCGCGAGGTCCTCGCCCACGCTCCGGCTCCTCCGGGTGGTCCGGGTGGCGGCGGCCGGCGGAAGATCGGTTGAGCGGCGGATCGAGCCGGAGACTGCCGTCGCGGTGCCTGCGGAACCGGCGTTCTCGACGATGCGGATCCGGGGGAGAGTGGGGGATTCCGGAGACGGCGAGAGGGGGTTCACCCCCGCCGAGGTGAAGAGGTATCTTGACGATCCCCGGGTCGAGGCCTGGTTCGACCTCTCCGGTGTGTCGCGTCCGGACTTCCCGGTGCTCTCCGGGCTCCTCGATCTGCCCGGCGTCTTCTTCGAGAGCCGGCTGATGCGACCATCGCACCCCGGGATTACGTTTGCCGACAAGACCCGGCTCATCTTCGTGCAGGCGCCGGAGCGGACGCTCCGCGTTCAAAACGGGGTGCGGGTCCCGGTCGTGACAAACGTCGGGCTCATCATCGTGAACCGGGGCAAGACGATCGTCACCGTCTCGAAAGCAGAAGACCGCTTCTTCGGACCGATCCGGGCGGGCCTCGACGGGAGCGCACTCGCCGGCGTGCCCCTGGACACCCGGGTCCTCTACGGCTCCCTTGATGGGATCAACGAGAACTACGCCCGGATCCTCGCGGAGCTGGAGGCCGAACTGATGCGGCTTGAGGGAACCCCCAACAACGAGATGCCGAAGGACTTCCTTGATACCGTCTTCCAGCTCAAGCGGGTGAGCAGCGTTCTGGCTTCAAGCCTCTTCCACCAGAGGGAGGTGGCGACGATCATCGCGAGGGACCTCCCCTCTACGAAATCGCGGGCAGGAGAGAAGAGCATCTTCGACGCGCTTGCGAACGAGACGGACTACCTGCACGAGAGCGCCGGGAACATCCGGGAGGGGCTCCTCTCCCTGATCGACGTCCACATCAACACCGTCTCCTACGAGATGAACCGGGCGATGCGGGTGATCGCCGTCCTCTCGGCACTCGTGCTGATCCCGACCCTGATCGGGCAGGTGCTCGGGACGAACATCCTCGGCACCCCCTTCAGCCTCTCCATCTGGCAGGTGACCGCCTGGACGATCATCTCGATGCTCGTGGTCGGCTGGGTCTTCTACAAACTGGGATGGCTCAGGTGAAGGAGGCGGTTATGCAGGTGGAAGAGGTCCGGTCGACGGCACCGTGTGTTCCCCGGCAACGTTACCGCGTAAACTCCTTCTCGATCCGCACGCGCCGCCCGAGTTTCGTCTCGTACCACTCCTGCTGCTTCAAAGCCTGCTTCCAGCTCCTGATACGGTGCCGGACCCGCGTTCCCGTCGCCGTATCGATCAGTACCAGCCTCGGCATCCCGACCTCCCCATCGATGCATGGAGCTCGACTTCAGGGGTTACGAACGTTTCCTTTCGTGCTCCAGGACTGCATAGCCTTTATCGAAGAAACAGATAGAACTCGTGACTCTATTCGTGGACGGCCGAGGCTTTCCTCAGCGTGAACACAAACGCCGCCCCCGCATCCGGGTGCCCGGGCACCCGGTCCTCGACCCAGACCTCTCCCCCGTAGCGTTCGATAAGCACCTGCACGAGATACAGCCCGAGCCCTTCCCCGACGCCCCGCTTCTTCTGCTCGTAGCGGTGGAAGATCTCCTCCTTCTGGTCGTTCGGAACGCCGGGACCGGTATCCTCGACTGAAACCCGGACGAAACCCCCCGCATCTTCCGCCCGGATGGTGATCTCGACATCGGAACCGCCGTGCTTGACGGCGTTGCCGATCAGGTTTGCGAACACTTCCGGGAGGAGGTCGTCAACCAGGACAAGATACGCTGAACCCGCGTACTGGATGAACTCCTCGGGATAGTGGCCGGTCTCCTCTCTGATGATCGCATCGAGATCTACCGGCCTCAGTTCCGGTGTTCCGGAGTGAATCCGACGGATGGTGGAGACAGTCCCGAGGATCTCGATGCTCTTATCGATGCTGCGCTTGAGTTTCTCCACGTATGTCCGTGCATCCCCCGAGAACGTGCTGAGGAGCAGGTCGGCATAGAGATTCGCGACGTTCTCGGTGTTCCCGATATCGTGGGTCAGGATATCGAGATACAGGTTCGCCTCGTTCCGTGCCTCTTTGAGATTCCGGCTCTGCCGGATGAGGTTTTCGGTGAGCGTCTGCAGTTCCCTGTTGGCGGCCACAAGACGGGCATTGGACTCGGCCAGTTCGGCGGTCCGCCCCTTGACCCGGTCCTCGAGTTCATCATACGCATTGCGCATCGCCTCTTCGGCCTGCTTGCGTTCGGTCAGATCCAGGGCAACCAGGGAGAAGACCTGGATCCCGTCCATCGATAGCGGTTTTAAGGAGAGATACACCGGCACCCGGCGGCCATCCTGCGCCTGCAGCATGCTCTCGCCCGCGCTGCCGGACGGATTCGCCTCCATCATCCTCCGAAATCCCGCCGCTTCGGTAGATACGATGAAGGTGTGAATCGACTCTCCCATCACCTTCCCGAGCGGCATAGCGAGCAGCCGGGCGAAGCTCGCGTTGCTGTAGAGGATGGTGCCGTCGGCGGAAACGAGCGCGGCCCAACTGCTGAACACGCCCCTCGAGAGGCTGATGGGGGAGTCGATCCACGCCTTCATCGCCCCAACGTCAGCAGCGAGTTTCCGCAGGATGCTTGAGGCAAACCCGTCCGGCAGTGCGGGCGAGAGCACGCTGCAGGCGCAGGACGGCAGCCGGGTGCCGGTACACCTCTCCTTAAAACCGCTCTCCATGGACGGAGTGCACGTATTCTCCCTGGTTGCCACGGACCTGACCGAACGCAAGCAGGCGGAGGAGACGCTGCAAAGAGCGCACGACGAGCTCGAGGAGCGGGTGGATGAGCGGACGGCTGAACTCGAACACACCAATACCCTGCTCCAGACCGAGATCGTAGAGCGCAAGCGGGCGGAAGAGGAGCTCGAGTCCATCGCCCGGTTCCCTGCCGAAAATCCCAATCCAACCCTGCGGCTTGAGAACGGGCGCACTATCATCTATGCCAACAGCGCAGCCCGGGCAACATTTGCAGAGGCGTTCGCCGGCCCCGGCACGGATGCCCCTGGGGATATTGCCGCGATAGCAGAAACGGCTCTGGCGTCCGGTGTCCGGCAGGAGGTGGAGCACCGCATCGGTGCCGAGACCTACCTTCTCACATTTGTTCCGTTCAGGGATCGTCACTACGTGAACGTATATGGAATAGATATCACCCAGCGCAAGCAAGCAGAAGAAGCCCTCCGGGAGAGCGAGGAGAAGTACCGGAACCTCGTCGAGAACAGCATCGATGCGGTCCTCCTCACCGCTCCGGACGGCTCAGTCTACGCCGCCAATGTCGAGGCATGCCGGATCTTCGGCATGACCGAAGAGGAGGTGATCCGTGCAGGCAGGGACGGTCTCGTGGATCTCTCGGACCCGCGCATCCGGCCCGCTCTCGAGGAGAGAGCCCGAACCGGGCGGTTCAAAGGGGAACTCCGGTTCCGGCGCAAAGACGGGACCGTCTTCCCCGTCGAGATGTCTTCCGCACTCTACACGGACAGAGACGGGCAGGTCAGGACGACGATGTCCATCCGGGATATCAGCGAGCGCAAGCGTGCGGAAGAAGCCCTGCGTCAGAGTGAGGAACGGTTCCACGGCATCTTCGACTGGGCAGGCGTCGGCATATCGATTGTCGATATGACCGGCCGCATCCTGGAAGCCAATCCACGTTTGAGAGAGATCCTGAGATACACCGCCGAAGAACTCTCCAACCTCACGTTTACGGCGATTACACATCTTGACGACGTGCATATTGACCTGGACCTTTTTGAAGACATGATCGCCGGCGCCCGGGATTCCTATGTCATCGAGAAGAGGTACCTGACAAAAGAAGGCCTTACTGTCTGGGGACGCATGACCGCATCTCTGCTCCGGGACGCAGAGGGCAGGCCGCACTATGCCATCGGGATGTTGGAGGATATCACCGACCGCAAGCGAGCGGAAGAAGCGCTTGGCCGCCGCACCGAAGACCTCATCCGGAAGAGCGCGGAGGTGGAAGCAGCACGCGACGAGGCGAACATGTACCTCGACATCATGACGCACGACGTCAGGAACGCGAACAACGTCTCGGGCATGTACGCCGACCTCCTGACCGAGCTCGCCGATGGCGACCTGAAGACCTATGCGGAGAAGCTGCAGGCCAGCATCGAGCGAAGCAACGATATCCTCAGGAACGTCGCCACCGTCCGGCGGATACACGAAGAAGAGACCGGCCTTGTGCCGGTGAACCTCGACGCAGTTATCAAAAACGAGATCGGCAGGTTCCCCGAGGCATCGATCGACTACCTTGACCCGCAGATCGAGGTGCTGGCGGACGGTCTCCTCCCGACCGTCTTCATCAACCTGATCGGCAACGCCGTGAAGTTCGGCGGGCCCGACGTCAAGATCGCCGTCCGGGTCGAAGAGCACGGAGAGGAGATACTGGTCTCGGTCGAGGACACCGGTCCGGGCGTGCCGGACGAGGTGAAGGTGAAACTCTTCCACCGGTTCGAGCGGGGCATGGGACGGGGAAACGGCGAGGGGCTCGGGCTTTTCATCGTCCGGACGCTGGTGGAGCGCTACGGCGGGAAGGTCCGGGTCGAAGACCGGGTGCCCGGCCGGCCAGGGGAGGGGGCGGCGTTCCGGTTTACGCTGAAGCCGGCCGCGTAGGTTTCCCTGGCACCGCCTGCCGCTGCCGGTAAAAGGAGGCGGCACTCCCACGCATGAGGCCACCCGCCGGACGTCTCGGGTTCATCGAACGGACCATTCTTGATCGACCTATGGCGTCTTCCGGAACCTAAGGAAAGGTTTATAGCCGGACATGCCTTCTCTATCTTTAGGTGAGTTCGGATGCCCAAATTAGCGTATTGCGGATACTGCGGGCGGGAGTTCCCGCTAAAGGAGCGAGCCGCAGGCGGAAGCGGACTGTTCTGCAGCGCGGAGTGCCTGGAAGCGGCGGCAAAGCAGGACGCCGGCCAGGGGGAGCGCCGGTCGGAGAGATTCCTGGTCTCAGGTCAATCGCCCTGGAGCAAGTAACCCTGCCCGACAGGACCCGTCTCGTCATGAGGTTCTGTGCGTAGCGGGGCAGATCGACATTCACCGCCGAAGGGTGGAGATTTCGCTACGGTGGCCTATCTCGACCCGGTCGACATAGCCTTTGCGAAGGGCAACGGGGATTCAGAAAGACGCCGACTGAACCGCATTAACCGTTTCGGGAATTCTTTTTTCGGATAACCAGAAGGAGACCGATCAGTCCGTCGACCCCGCCCTCCTCCAAAAGACCGGAACACCGTCCAGACGAAAAAAAGGGTTCAGAGATACTCGTATATCAGAACGGCAGCGTCGTTTACGTCGTCCGTCACGCCCTGCAGGTCGTCCATCGACGCAAGGCCGGCGATGTTGTTGACGTAGATCGCAAACGTGACCGGCGTTCCCTTCGCCGTCGTCATGTAACCGAGCAGGCCGCGGGTGTAGAGGAAGATCCCGCCCTGCTGGTCGGCGCCCGCCGAGGTTCCGGTCTTGGCACGGATCACACCGTAACCCGGGTCTCCCGGCCGGGCATTGGCTGCAAGCGTCCCGTCCACGCCGAGGACCGGCAGGGCGTCGGAGAGCGGGGCATACAGGTCCGTCCCCGCCATGTAGGCCGCGAGATCGGTCGCCGCGAGGGGGCTGATCCGGTTCATGACGCTCCCCTCGCCGTCGGCAAGCATCAGGGTGTTGGGGTTCACCCCGATCTCTTCGAGAAACGCCCCTTCGACAAAGAGCCCGGCCTCGACCGTATCGTAGCCCTCGTGGGCGGCGATGATCCCGAGCAGGCAGTTTGCGTAGAGGTTCTGGCTCACCTTCAGGGTCACCTTCGCGTACTCGGAGAACGGCAAAGAGACGAGTTCGGCGACTCTCCCGACCGACCCGTATTCGTCGGGAAGGCGGCCCAACGGGTTCTCCCCGGCCGTGGGTGCCAGGACCGAGACCCCGGCGTTCTCAAGCGCGTCGATGAAGAGGCTTCTCGCAAACGCCGCCGGGATCTCCACGTTCGAGGTCAGGTTGACCGGTCCTGCGTCCGCCGGCACCGTCCCGGTCACCTCGATCACCGCCTGCCCGGTGTAGGCGGGGATCATCACCGCCGGGTCAGAACCCGCCGGCCCGGTCACGACGCGGCTCTCGACCGTGTATGCGGACGATCGCGGCCGCCAGTCGACCGTCGCCGGCTCTCCCTCGCGCCCGGGAACGATCGTCACGTCGATCAGATTGTCGTTGACGACGATCGGCGTCACCAGTCCTTCAGACATCATCTGCGTCTCGCCAAAGAGCCGGTCGTCGACGATCACGTCGTCTGCCGCCGTGACCCCAGCCGCAGCAACCTGTTCGGCCAGGCTCTCGAGCCCGGCGAGCGGGTCGGCCCCGACGAGCAGGCAGTCCCCGAACGCCCAGGCATCGCCGTGATCCTCGTTCGTGAACGCAAGGGTGCCGTTCGGCCCGGCCCGACCGCCCATCGCAAGGTCGCCCGAGGCCACCAGCACCAGGTCGTCGCCGACCCGGTATACCGGCGTCCTGAACCGGTAGTCGGGGCCGAGGACGTCGAGAGCGGTCGAGACGGTGAAGACCTTCGTCGTCGAACCCGGCGTGAAGAGACGGTCGCCGTTCATCGAGAGCAGCACCTCGCCGGTGGAGGTGTCCCGCGCCATCATGCCCCATGTGGCGTAATCATACCGCTCCTGCGAGATGACGGCGTCGACCTGCTCTTTGAATTCGGTTGCGTTCTCGGCGTCGGGCGGTATAACGGTCTCGGCCGGGGATGTGGCGGTGCAGCCCGCAGCGCAGAGCGCAGCAAGAACGATCAATACCACGCCCACGATGGTGAGCAGCCGGCGACCCGAAGGCGGTGTTCCGGGAGTTTGCGCATCCATAGCCGGATCTTTGAGTTCTACGGATTTAGGCGTTGTGAAAACGATTGGGATGTGCTGTATGGGCCTTCAGGCTCTCAGAGAAGAGATCACGGGAATGAAGAGAAAACGGGGTGCAACGGGGCGCTGTTCGGCTGGAAAGATAGAAGACGGATACGCCGCCAACAGGACTCGAACCTGTGACATGCTGGTTAACAGCCAGCCACTCTACCAACTGAGTTATGGCGGCACTGGAACAAGTGCTCTATAATGTCTCGCCTGAAGCGTATTAAATATTACGGGAATTCTCCTTTCGCATGGTCTGCAACAGATCGATCAGTTCATCGACCTCGCCCTCCAGGCCACCGAGGAGGTCGGCCGCGAGCGGCGTCGCCACCGCACCGGCCGGCGAAGCGCGGATATACCCCTCATGCTCGAGGATCCGCAGCGAGTAGCGGACCCGATGATAGGGGAGATCCAGGATCTCGGAGAGTTTCATGATGCCGATGGGCTGGTGCTCCACGACCGCCCGGATCACCTCAAGGTGCCTTGAGACGAGTTCTATCTCGGACTTGAGTTTTCCCAGCATATCTCCCTTCACATTTAGTAGGTTCACGCGCGTTACGGCTGTTCGTGCAGCCAGGCCTTCGTCAGGGTGTAGTGCTTCCGGAACGAGATGGAGAAGGCCACCCCGACAGCGAGGAGGAGGAGGCCGATCACGAGACCGGGGGTTCCTTCGGGGGCGAACCGGAAGAGGACGAAGGCTGCCATGGCAAAACACAGGATGATGATGTTCAGCATGACCGTCAATATCATGAACCTGCCCTTGAAGGTCCGTGTGGTTGCCTCATCCATTATTCATACTTGAACGCGGTGGTAAAAGTACTTGTGGTTTCAGCGAGAGAGGTGGTAAGATGAACGGACTCGATTCGGCTATCCAGGACGCAGGGACAGCAGCATACGTAGCCTACGGCTCGTCTGCAGATGCCAACGTGCGCTACCTGACCCGGTTCCGCACCACGGACCCCGTGGTCTACGTCCAGAGACAGGACGAACGCGGGATGGTCGTCGTCCCGCAGATGGAGCACGAGCGTGCCGTCCGCGAATCGACGGCGGCGGTCGTCACCCGCGCCGATGCCGGGTACCTCGAGTACATCAAGGCCGGAGAGCCGCGCTGGCGTGCGACCGCCCACATGATCGCCGACCTCGCCGGCGGCCCCGTCCTCGTCCCCGCGAACTTCCCGCTCGCCCTTGCCCGGGAACTCGAATCGTTCCACCCGGTCGTGCTCGACGAGCGGGGGGCGGTCGAGGCGATGCGGGCGATCAAGACGCCGGAGGAGATCGAGCACATCCGCTCGGTCCAGCGGGCTACCGAGGCCGCGATGGAGCATGGGATCGCGCTCATCCGGTCCTCCGTCCCGAAAGGGGGCATCCTCCACCGGGACAGCGCGCCCCTTACTTCTGAAGCCGTCCGCGCTGAGATGCACGCCTACCTTCTCGCCCACGGATACCGCGGGGTCGACACCATCGTCTCCTGCGGTCCCGACACCGCTCTCCCGCACAACGCAGGCACCGGACCGCTCCGGGAAGACGAACCCATCGTTATCGATGTCTACCCGCAGGACGAACTGACCGGCTACCACGCCGACATGACCCGGACGGTCGTGAAAGGCGAGCCCTCTCCCGCAATCAGGGAGATGTACGAGGCCGTCAGAGACGCAAAAGGCCACGCCGCATCGATGCTCCGTGCCGGGGCCGTCGGTGCCGACCTCTACCGTGCGACGGTCGAGTTCTTGCGCGACTGCGGCTACGAGAGCAACACGCAGGGGTTCACCCACAGCCTCGGCCACGGCGTCGGGCTCGAGGTGCACGAAGAGCCGTCGCTCGGCCCGCAGGGAGGGGTGCTCATCGCCGGCAACGTCGTCACGATCGAACCGGGGCTCTACTACCCCGGTACCGGCGGCGTCCGCCTGGAAGATATAGGCGCGGTGACAGAGACCGGGTTTGACCGGTTCACCCAATACAAAGAGGAGCTCACGCTATGAAGATGGATGACGAAGTTTACGACGCCTACCGGGAAGCAGGGGCGCTGGCAAGTAAGGTGCGCCGCCGGGGTGCGGGGCTCGTGAAGGAGGGGGCCCCCCTCCTCGATATGGTCGAAGAGACGGAAAACATGGTGATCGAGGAGGGGGCGCTTCTTGCCTTCCCCTTAAACGTCTCCTTCAACGAGGCCGCGGCGCACGATACCGCCATGCCCGGCGACGAGAGGACGTTTTCCCGCGGTGACCTCATCAAGGTCGATCTCGGGATACACGTCGACGGCTACATCGCCGACACCGCCGTGACCGTCGACCTCGGCAACCACGGGGCGCTCGTCGAGGCATCCCGGGCGGCCCTCGAGGCGGCAATCGGGGCCGTCCGGCCGGGAGTCGTCACCGGGGAGCTCGGGACTATCATCCAGGCGACGATCGAGGAGCACGGCTACAGACCGGTTGCAAACCTCACCGGACACGGCCTCGACCGCTACGACCTCCATGGAAAGCCCATGATCCCGAATATCGCGATGAACGGCGGCACCGTCCTCGAGGAGGGGATGGCCTTTGCAATCGAGCCCTTCGCGACAACGGGGTCGGGGAAGGTCACCGAGGCGACGCGCGTGGAGATCTACAAACAGATCGCAGCCCGGCCCGCACGTCTCCCGTCGGCAAAGCGGATCCTCGAGACCGCACGGCCGCGCCGGGGACTCCCGTTCTCCCGCCGCTGGGTTCCGGGAGACAAAGTCGAGATCGGCCTCGCCACTCTGGTGCGGAACGGGATCATTCATCCCTTCCCGATGTTGCACGACGTCCCGGGCTCGTTCGTCTCGCAGACCGAGCACACCATGATCGTCACCGAAGAGGGGTGCGAGGTCACCACCCGGTGAGTTACGCTTATTGATGCCGCGCGCAAATATGTCTGCTCATAGATATGACCGGCGACACAGGTACACGTGACGTCCTCGCCATCATGGAACTCCTGCTCACCGCGGAGATATTCAACCGGAACGAGGAACTCGATATAAATGACCTTCACCCACGCTGCCGGGAGGTCTTCAGCGCAGGGAGCGGTGGGAGCCCCGAGGTCAAGCGTCCCCTGATTGTGAGCGAAGGAGCGATCAAGAAGGTGCTCGGTACCCCAGATGCCGCCTGTCAGGCTGTCCGCCAGAACCCGTTCGTCGGCTACGACGAATTCGGGCAGCGGCTGAGCCTGCCTTCACTCGATGCGGCCGCAACATGGTTCCTCAAGAGAGGGGGGGAGGAAAAGGTCCGGGAGAACCCCGTGCTCGCGTACTTCTTCGAGGGGAAAGACGGCACCGTCGTCCAGTACCAGGACGTCCTGGCGAAGAACCCCCGGTTCGAGGACACGAAGGAGTACATGGAGGCAAAGGTATCCCGGCTCATCGCGGGGAGCGAGGAGATGCGGGAGGCCCGCGACCTCATCATCATCAGCGCGCCGAACGAGGTCGAGTTCTCGCTTGCAAAACTGGTCTGCACCCCGCGCCAGGAAGAGATCATCAAAAAGATCGGTGTCGCCCTCGAGCACCGCGACTTCTTAAAGCAGCATGGCATCTACGAGTTCGGCCGGCTCCTCTTCGTCGGACCGCCGGGGACCGGGAAGACCTCCCTTGCGCTCGCGATGTCGCGGGAGCTGCATATGCCGGTGCTCGAGGTCCGTCTCGCGATGGTCACCTCCCAGTACCTTGGCGAGACCTCAAAGAACATCGACAGGATCTTTGACCTCGCAAAGAAACTCGCCCCCTGCATCCTCTTCATCGACGAGTTCGACTTCGTCGCGAAGACCCGGGTCAGCGACGATCACGGCGCGATGAAGCGGGCAGTGAACATGCTCTTAAAAAACATCGACCAGATCAGTTTCGTCAAGAACGGCGTCCTCCTCATCGGGGCGACGAACCACCCCCGCATCCTCGACGAGGCGGCCTGGCGGCGGTTCGATGAGGTAGTGGAGTTCCCGCTCCCGGACCGCGGGATGCGGGAAGCGATCCTCGAGAAGGTCGCCGCCACGATCGAGTGCAACTGTGACTTCGCGGATCTCGCCGCCCGGACAGAGGGGTTTTCGGGCTCCGATCTGCGGATGATGATGAAAGAGGCGGTAATGTCGGCGCTGATGGAGGACCGGCACCAGATCGACCCGGTGGACATCGAGCAGGGCCTTCTCAGGGTCGAGGAGAGAAACGTTATCCGGACAGGGCGCTGACATGCAGATAACGCTGCTCGGGACCGGGGATGCCATCGGGACGCCGAAGGTGGGGTGCGACTGCGAGAATTGCCGGGCGATGATCGCGGCGGGGAGAGCAAGGCTCCGGACCTCCCTCCTCGTCAAAGTGGGGGAAAAGCACATTCTTATTGAGTCTTCCCCGGACCTCCGGCAACAGCTCCTCCGGGCCTGCTCACCCCACATCGACGCCGTCCTCTGGTCGCACGGCCACTACGACCACTTCATCGGGTTCGGCGAGTTCTACCGGGTGCAGAAGGTGCCCCCGGCATACGCGCCGCCGCCGGTGATGGACTACTGCTCGGGCTACCTCCACTTCCTGCCGTTTGAGAAGCACCCGGTCCCGGTCTACGAGCCCTTCGACCTTTTCGGCGTGACCTTCACGTTCTTCGAGGTGAACCACCCGCCGGTCTATACCTGCGGGCTCCTCTTAGAGCACGATGACGTGACGATCGTCTACACCGCCGACACCCGGGAGGATATCCCGCAGAAGAGCCGGGAACTCCTCGAAAAGACCGATATCGACTTTCTCTTCGTGGACGGCATCGCTCCCGAGGGCTATGCCATCAGCAAGCACATGAACTACGCCGAGGCGGTCCGGTTCGCCCGCGACGTCGGGGCGAAGGATTATAGATGCGTCCACATGAGCCACCTGGTCCCACCGGGGATGCCGCATGCCGGATATGATATGGAGACGTTCTGCTGGGAGTAGGGCGGCGGACTCCTCATCCCGTACAATAACCTATATACCCCTCCCGGAACCAAACATAAGGTGCGTATGGCCATGAAACTCAAACTCCTGGAGCTGACTGACGACAAGGCCCGGATCCTCTTTGAAGGCGGAGGCAACACCTATATCGACGCGCTCGCCACCGAACTCATCCGCGATCCGCAGGTGGACGTCGCGCAGCGCAAGCAGGCATTCCGGTTCACCGACCCCGAACTGGTCGTCACCACGGTCGGCGGCAGGTCACCTATTCTTGCAGTTACGGACGCGGCAAAGCGGCTCTCCGGCTACGCCGGCGAACTCCTCCAGCAGATAGAGAGCCTCGAGACCGCGTAATCGCCATGAAAAAGAGCGCCGAAGGCTTCGCCCGGATTGCCCGGGAGGTCTTTGCTCCCATCTACCCCATCATTGCAGAGCAGGCACTCGCGTGATCGGGGATACGGGACGGGATCGCGCTCGACATAGGAAGCGGCCCCGGCCTCCTCTCCGTAGCGCTTGCTGACAAGAGCAAACTCTTCATCATCGCGCTCGACGCCGACCCGGCCATGTCCCGGATTGCCAAAACGACCGCTGCCGGGAGTGCGGGCCGGGTGGTCCCGATCACCGGGGACGTCCACTGCATGCCGATCCGCGACGGCACCGTCTCGCTCATCGTCAGCCGGGGCTCGATTTACTTCTGGGAAGACCGGGCGCGGGCGTTTCAAGAGATCGAACGAGTGCTCCGGCCCGGCGGCTTCGCCTTCGTCGGCGGCAGTTTCGGGACCCCCGCACTCCGGGATGAGATATTCACCGAGATGCGGCGGCGCAACCCCAACTGGGACAGCGACGTCGCCCGGTGGAGCAAGCGGGCGACCCCGGACGTGTTCCGCCGGGAACTCGCCGCGAGCGGTGTCGCCCGGGCTCGTATCAGGGAAGAAGAAGAGGGGATGTGGGTGGAGATCAAAAAAGACGCGATCAGTCAACACGCTCGGTGAAGATGATCGTCCCGGCGATCCGGGTGATCTTTATCTTCACCGTCTGACCCGGTTTTGCATTCGCAACATACATCGTATATCGGTCGATCTTCACCACACCGTCGCCGCGCTTCGAGAGGAACTGCGGGGTGACGTCCATGATAGCGCCCTCTGTCGGTTTCGAGGCTGCAGAGGGGTCCGCTACCGCCTTTCGCTTCCTTACCGGTCGGTGGCCGCCGCATGCGTCGCACCGTAGCGTCAGGACACGTTCGGTCTTAACGAGGCGAGTATCGGGCTTTCCGCACTCCGAACAGATGACGTAGTCATCGACGTAGCTCTTGATGATCGTGTTGATCTGCTCCTGCTCGAATTTCCCGGAGAAGACGGCCCGTGTCCCTTCGATCTTGCCGGCGGTGCCGAGTTCCCCGAGGAGGTGCTTCATCAGGTGGTCCTGGTCGCGCCGGAGGATGCCCGCAATTTCAGCGAAGTTCTCAAGGACCGTGGTCTTCCCTTCAATGAAGGCGCGGGCGACGGGAACCGTGAACCGATCTTCAAACTCCGTCGGCTCCGTGATATTGGTATACGCCTCCTTTAGAAGGTCTTCATATGACGGGGTCATACGGTACTATTGGTCGCGCGACGTCAAAAAGTGAGTACCTCATACGGGCTTGCGCACGCTTATGCAGATGAGCAGCCCGCCGGCCCTGTATCATGTTGCCGGAACAGGATCTCACGCTGCTGCAAAAATTCCCGGACGCCGTTATCCGACGTGCTATTAAACGGCCGTCTCTTCTTTTCTACCGACTGCCCGAACGAGATCGGCCAGGGCATCCACTGCCTCCAGCTTTTTCACGTCCCCCGCCGTGAGCGGGACCGCCCCCCTGACATCGGCACCCCGGTCCGCAAGCATCTTCTCCAGCCGCTCGAGCGTCCCCCTCGGCGCCCCGCGCGAGGTGCAGAAGACGACCGCATCCTTCCCCTCGATGCCCACGAGAGCGTTAATCACGGCGTTGATCGCGGGTGTCGGGTTGCCGGCCCATACGGGGGTTCCGATGACGACGGTGCCGTAGCCGGTGACGTCGATGACGGCCGGCTCTATCTCGTTCTTTTTCCCCTGCGCGGCCCGGGGAGCACCTTTCAGATACATCCCCACCTTCGAGTAGCCCGCAAGGTCCGTTACTTCGATGAGATCGGCGCCGATCGGGGTGGCGACCTGTTCGGCGACGGCGCGGGTAGTGCCGGTTTCCGAGTGATAGATGATGCAAACTGACATACCGGAGAGTACCACCGGCGGGTATAAACGGATACCGGCCGGGAAAAAGGGTGGGAGTGTTACTTCCGGAACTGCGGCATGAATCCGCGAATCTCCTTACCCACCTGCTCGATCAGGTGCTCCTCGTCCGCTCTCGTCAGCGCATTAAAGACCGGGCGGTTCACCATGTTCTCGAGCATCCACTCCTTCGCGAACTCGCCGTTCTGGATCTCCTCGAGGATCTCCTGCATCGCAACGTAGGTCTCGGGCCCGATGACGCGGGGGCCCCGCGTCAGGTCGCCGTACTGGGCTGTGTTGCTGATCGAGTCGCGCATCTTCGTAAACCCGCCCTCATAGATCAGGTCGACGATGAGCTTCGTCTCGTGCAGGACCTCGAGGTAGGCCATCTCGGGCGCATACCCGGCGTCCACCAGGGTCTCGAACCCGGCCTTGATGAGCGAGGTAATCCCGCCGCAGAGGACCGCCTGCTCGCCGAAGAGGTCAGTCTCGGTCTCCTCGGCAAACGTCGTCTCGAGCACCACTGCGCGGGTCGCGCCGATTCCCCGGGCGTAGGCAAGCGCGATAGCGTGCGCCTTCCCGGTAGCATCCTGGTGGATGGCGATGAGGGCCGGGACGCCCTTCCCTTCCTCGTAGGTCCGGCGGACCATGTGGCCGGGACCTTTCGGAGCGACCATGACCACGTCGACGGTGGGCGGGGGGACGATCTGGCCGTAGTGAATATTGAAACCGTGCGAGAACATCAAGCAGGCGTTTTCTCGGATATTGGGACTGATCTCGGCACGGTAGACACCTGCCTGGTTCTCGTCAGGAAGAAGGATCTGGATAATATCTGCGCGCTTGACCGCTTCGGTCACGGAGTAGACCTCAAAACCGTCTTCGGACGCCCGCTGCCAGCTGCTGCCGGGCCGCAGGCCGATGACGACCTGGCAGCCGGAATCACGCAGGTTCAGCGCCTGTCCGCGACCCTGGGAACCATAGCCGATGACGGCGATGGTCTTGCCCTCCAGGGTGCCGGGGTCTGCATCGGACTCGTAGTATTTTTGCACCATAGGTTCTCACTCCCCGTTAGACAGCAAACCTGATAAATATTATATCGAAGAACCCCGGTGGTGCACTGTGGGTCATTTTAAGGTTGATGAAGAGAAAACCTACCTACTATACGCTATTGAGGATTTGTAATGGAACTGCCAGATGTCCAGTCCAGCCTGCCGGAGGTCCGTATCAACCTGACCAGGGTGGGTGTCAAAAACGTCCAAAAACTCGTTGAAGTCGCCCGACCCGGTAAGCGGCCGGTCATATTCATCTCCAAATTCGACGTCTTCGTCGACCTCCCGGGGAGCCTCAAAGGTGCAAACCTCTCCCGGAACTTCGAGGTGATCGATGACGTGCTGCAGCAGGCCATCGACGGGGATGTAAAGGAGATCGAGGAACTCTGCAGCGCGGTGGCGAGGAAACTCCTCGACCGGCACGAGTACGCGGAACGGACCGAGGTCCGGATGCGGAGCCAGTTCATGGTCCGGCGGGAGACGCCGGTCAGCGAGACGAGCTGCCATGAGGTCGTGAACGTCCACGCGAGAGCAGTAGCCCAGCGGAATGAAGGAAACCCCATCATCCGAAAGAGCATCGGCGCCGAAGTGACCGGGATGACCGCCTGCCCCTGTGCCCAGAACATCATGAAGGACCATGCCCTGCATGTCCTCGAGAATCTCGGCATTGAGGAGAATAAGATCGAGGCGTTCTTCGACGAGGTGCCGATGGCCAGTCACAACCAGCGCGGACGGGGTTTCCTCTGCATCGAGATCGACGATGACCAGCACATCAGTCTCGAGAAGATCATCAAGATCCTGAAGGATTCCATGAGTGCGCGGATCTACGAGCTCCTCAAGCGGGGCGACGAGAGTTACGTGGTGATGGAAGCCCACAAGAACCCCCGGTTCGTCGAAGACTGCGTTCGTGAAATGGCCCGCAAAGTGATCGCGCAGTTCCGGGATCTTCCCGGGGACACGGTGGTCACCATAAAGCAGACGAACGAGGAGAGTATCCATCAGCATAACGCGTACGCGGAACGAAAAGCGACGATAGCGGAGCTCATCGCAGAGATGGACGAGGGCACATTATAAACAGAATATTATTCTACAATTTTTATAGATAGTTAACACATTTTGACATTCTTTGTTACGTTTTACGTAAACCGTAACATTTCGAAAAGTTCTTGAGCGAAAGATATAAACTCTGTTTTCTTCATAATCCCTGATGACGTACTCGCGTACGTTTTCAGTACAGAATTGTGTGGTAACACCAGTATAGTGTTCAGAACATCATAATATCGGAATGAGGCGATATATTTGTCGAAAGTTGTAGAGATTTCCCCAACAACGAGACATGAAGGCCATTCAAAGCTCGTTCTGAAGGTCAACGATGACGGCATCGTCGAGCGTGGAGACTGGCTCAGCATCACCCCGGTGAGGGGAGTCGAGAAACTCGCCATCGGCAAGACGATGGAGCAGGTTCCAAAGATTGCATCGCGCGTCTGCGGCATCTGTCCCATCGCGCATACCCTGGCGGGTGTCGAGGCGATGGAGGCATCCATCGGGTGCGAGATCCCCGAGGACGCAAAACTCCTGCGTTACATCCTGCAGTGTGCCAACAGGATGCACAGCCACGCTATCCACAACATCCTGTCCCTCCCGGACATGTACCTTCCCGGAACCGACGTAAAGATCAACCCCTTCACCAAGGAAGAACCGGTCAGGAGCGTTGCTCTCCGGATCCAGCGGCTCCGTGAGATCGGCCAGACCATCGGCGAGATCGTCGGCGGAGAGGCAATCCACCCGAGCAACCCCCGCGTCGGCGGTATGTACAAGAACATCACCCCGCGGGCAAAGGCGAAGATCTACGATCTCGCGAAGGAAGCCCGGGTGCTCACTCAGGAGCACATGGAGTTCATGATCGCGGTCTTCCGGGACTTCCAGACACGCGGCACCACCGAAGTCGGCGGCGTCGAAGTCCAGATCCCCGACGACCTCGGGTACCACAGGCAGGGCTACATGGCCACAGCACCGGTCTACGGCAGCTCGAGCCTTGATGCGAACCCGGCCTGGTTCCCCGAGCGGTTCACCGAAGTCCGCCCCTGGGACTGGTACATGGGTGAGGTCGAGATCAGCGAGGCCGACCCGAACTACCCGATCGGCGGCACGACCCCTGTCGGGAACAAGGCGTGGCCCCAGATGGAGGCCTGCACCGGCGTCCCGCTCTACGACGGCCAGCCCGTCGAGGTCGGACCGCGTGCACGCCTGGTCCAGTTCAAGAACTACGACGAGAAGGGCGCCATGGGCCTGCAGATCGCACGCCAGATGGAATTCCCCGAGACCGCTTACGGCATCATCGACGCGCTCGACGCGCTCGACACCTCCGGATCGGTCCTCGCGGACGAGATCCCGCAGGGTGACGGATCCTTCGGATGGGCCGCAAACGAGGCTCCCCGTGGAACCGACGTCCACATGGCCAAGGTCAAGGACGGCCGGGTGGAGTACTTCGGGATGCTCGTCCCGACGACCTGGAACTTCCCCACCTGCAGCCGTGCACTGACCGGTGCACCCTGGCGGCTTGCGGAAGTCATCATGCGTGCATACGACCCCTGTGTCTCCTGTGCGACGCACATGCTGGTGATCGACGAAGACAAGAGACTGGTGGCCCAGAAACTCATTCAGTGAGCGTACACGCATGCTATTCCGTGAGATCGTGATCGCAGGGTGCGGCAACCCCCTCTTCGGAGATGACGGGTTCGGCCCTGCAGTCGTCGAAGAACTCCAGAAGTTACAACTGCCCGACAACGTCAAGGTGGTCGATGCCGGCCTTGGCGCCCCTCATTTCCTCTTTACACTGATGGAGGATGCGGAGGTGCCGGTGAAGAAGCTCGTCATCATCGATATCGCCGACTTCGGCGCCAACCCCGGTGATGTGACGAAGCTCCGGCCCGAAGACCTGCCGCCGGGCGCCTACCGGGATGCCCATTCATGGGACCTTTCCGAGCCGCTACAGCGATTGAAAGATGTCATCGATATCACGATCATCGGGTGCCAACCCAAGCGTGTCGCGAGCCATGAGTTTGAACTGGGGCTCACTGAGGAGGTTGAAAGGGCCATTCCCAAAACAGTGCGTATTGTACTGGAAGA
The DNA here is from genome assembly GCF_032944295.1 of Methanoculleus nereidis. Lineage (NCBI taxonomy): Archaea > Methanobacteriati > Methanobacteriota > Methanomicrobia > Methanomicrobiales > Methanomicrobiaceae > Methanoculleus > Methanoculleus nereidis. The sequence goes on along the minus strand of NZ_JABFFQ010000003.1, from coordinate 56,357 downwards.
GATTGGGGTAGAATATGGGGCTGCTATCAACCATCAAGGAACGCATCTTTGGGCGTCGCCGGGAGAAACCACCGGAGATGCCGGGGAGAACCCCGGAGAGCAGGCCTGAGGCGGAGCCGGCGGCAACCCGGCCGCAGACCGAGCCTGAGGTAAAACCTGCGGCGAGTCAGTCGCAGACGAAACCCGCGGTGAAGCCCTCTGATGTGATTGTAGAAGAAAAGGTGGAAGTTGTACAAAAGGAGGAAAAGCCTGTGGCAGAAAAGATTTCGATAGGTGAATTACATCTGAGCGGATGTACGGGATGCCTCGTTACCCTTGCGGATAACTACGAGGGTCTCTTCAAGCTGCTCGATGATTACGCGGATCTGGTCTACGCATTGACCCTGGTCGACGTGCGCCATGTCCCCGAGATGGACGTGTGCCTGGTCGAGGGTTCGTGCTGTCTGAACGACAAGATCTCGGTAGAGGAACTGAAAGAAGCAAGGGCGAAGTCGAAGGTGCTCGTCGCCTACGGCGCCTGCGCGGCCTACGGCAACATTACGCGGTTCTGCCGGGGCGGCCAGTGGAACCAGCCCGGTCACGAAGCGTTCGTGCCGATCAGCGAGGTCGTCGATGTTGACCTCTACATCCCGTCCTGTCCCCCGTGCCCGCAGCAAGTCAGGAACGTCGCCGTCATGGCCTACCTGCTGCTTCGGGGCAACGACGAACAGAAGAACCTCGCGACCGCCTACCTGACGCCGCTGATGCAGCTTGCACAGCGCGGCAACGAGGCCTGTGGCTGCGACCTGATGTATGATGTCATCAACCAGGGACTCTGCATGGGATGCGGGACCTGCGCCGGCACCTGCCCGGTCCACGCCATCACCATGGAGTACGGCAAGCCGAACGTGAACCGTGACCTCTGTATCAAGTGCGGCGCCTGCTACGCGCAGTGCCCCAGGAGCTGGTTCAACTTCGACGTCATGAACAACTATGAGGGCATCATGGATGCCATCAAGGGAGCCATGCAGTGAGGTGAGAAAGATGGACGTACTCGGTAACTACAAGTCCGTAATCTCGGCGCGCTCGACCGACAAGGACATCACAAAGAAGTCCCAGGACGGCGGCATCATCACGACGCTCTTCGCGTATGCGCTCGAAGAGGGTATCATCGACGGTGCCATTGTCGCAGGGCCGAGCGACGAGCCCTGGAAGCCGGAGCCCGTGGTCGTGACCACGAAGGCCGAACTTCTGGCCGCTGCCGGAACGCGCTACACCATCAGCCCGAACCTCAACCTGATCAAAGAGGCGACCCGCAGCTACGGTCTCGACCGCGTCGGTATCGTCGGCACGCCCTGCCAGATGCAGGCCGTCCGGAAGGCTCAGCTCTACCCGATCGGCATGCGCGACGTCGACGACAAGATCGCCCTCGCGCTCGGCATCTTCTGCATGGAGAACCTCTCCTACCAGGCGCTCGAGGCAATCGTCGAAGACCACTGCAACCAGAAGATGGAGTCCGTCAAGAAGATGGACATCGGCAAGGGTAAGTTCACGGTCTACACCGAACGCGGTGCAGTCAGCCAGATGCCCCTGAAACTGATCCACAAGTACGTGCAGCCCGGCTGCAACGTCTGCCTGGACTATGTCGCGAACCTCGCTGACATCTCCAGCGGATCCGTGGGAAGCCCCGACGGCTGGAGCACGGTCTTCGTGCGGAGCATGAAGGGTAACGCGGTCTGGGACGGCGCGATCGCCGCCGATCTCTTCGAGACCAAGCCGATGGACCAGGTCAAGCCCGGCCTCGACCTCGTGAAGAAGCTCGCAACCGAGAAGATCACGAAGAACCAGAAGAACGTGGACGCTCGTAAGACGTTCGGGCTCAAGGCGGACGGAACCGCCAAGGGTCTCCGGAACCCCTACGAGTCCCCCTGAAATACTCTTTTTTTCGGTCGGTTTGGCCTCCCCTCAATCGAATAGCTCCGTTGACTGAGTTTTACCGGGTTTATGTGAAACCGTCGTCGTTCGTACCGAACGCACATAATCTGAACCATGCACCAGTCTTTCCGATGAGTGAAGGGTCAGGATTTGTGCTGTATCTTCGAGACAACCAATAGCCGTTCAACCTCAGCCAAGTTGCCCAAGTCGTCACTGATTGGGCATATCACCATGCAGTGGACCGTGGGGATATCGCCACGCACTGCCCCCGCCCCTTGGGGCGGGGAAAGACGCGCCGCTAGGAACGACTGTCCGAAGGATAGGAGTTCGAGAAACCCAAAGGGTTTCGAGGAGCGGAGTTTAAGGCACCGTAGGTGCGAATGAGGAGGCCGGGCAGGGTGCGACGGACGGGACGTCCGGAGCTTGAGAAGACCGGAGGTCTTCGAGTGGGGTTTTCAGACATCGCTATATGGTGGAGACAGGGGGGGAATGCTCCCCCTCCCCGTCAGCCCCTCCCCAAATGGCGATATCCCCACGGAATCCGTGCAACAGGGTCTTACAAAATAGACTCGTCTGGACAGCAGGACAGACCCGGAAGTCCGGGCTGAACCCGAAAAAATCGAGGGTGGGGGGCCGCCCCCCGCCGCTGGTTCTCACCATCAGGCTGGCAGGAGATGGCAGCGGCTCTCTGCTATCGTACGTTACTGTGGAAGCGTTTGCCGGGTGTCGTGTTCGTATTCAGTCCCTGAACAGTACCTGGTAGGTTACCGACTCTGCTCCAAAAAAGTCCTTGCAAAACTCTGCTGCCCTCGAAGGTTCGTATTCCTTGCAGCTGAAGATGTCGAGGTAGGCGGCGTTGGTCTCGTTCGCGAAGTGGCCGGAGACCAGCGATGTCTCGATGAGCTGGGTCATGGAGAATCCTGCGACCCTCTCACAGGGGCCGAAGTGGACGATCTGCGGTTCGCCGAACCTCTTCATGTCGATAAGGTCGCACAGTTCTACGATGAACCGGTGAATCTTCTCTGCGTCCCTGATCGATGCCGGGTCACATCCTTTCAAGTCCACGCTCGTGTACAGTCCCCAACAACCACGCTGCTTGAACTGTGCAACGATCTCTGCGTCATTTACTGTCTCTGCCATAACGTTGCTTGCTGCAACGTTGTTTGTCATTACTTTACTAGCCATGATCTCACCTTCGGGAGGATCTGCGATCGATTGATCCCTGTAAATTTTGATAGTTCTGATTTTAAACTTATCCATAATACTAACGGAAAATAACGCGTATTTCCCGGTTACGCCAGAGCAATCCCTGCCTATCAAAAATTCTAGGGCAGATAAATGACAGATCTTGAAATTGGTGACTTTACACAGACCATTTACTTTTTAGTGTGAATTTTAATGCAGCATATCACACCACGTGTGAACAATTCAGAATGCCGGCTCTTTTCCGCGGCCACTGCTCCGAGGGTTCGCAGGCAATCGGGGCTATTAAAATGAACTCTTTTTTTAGTACCGTTTTGAGGATCGCTTTCTGTAGCGAAAAACCATTAAGTCCGGGTTTGAAAATATTCGCTCCCGCACCAGTCAGTACTTCGACCGAAAGGTAGACGGGCAACGACTACCAGACTCCCTCCCGGGGTCGGGAGGCCCTGCATCTCCACCACCCAACGCGCACCCCCGGCACCTGTCCCGCCCCCAACACAGGGCGCCGGGACGGGACCCGCCGCAGGGGGGAGCACCCTCACCGGAGCACCGGGGGATGGCGGTGCGCACGCCGGACGTGGGCATGGAGGGTTTCGAGCGTGGGGTACTGCCTGCCGCAGACCGGGCAGATGAACTCGCCCATCTCCACAACATCGGGGGGCCTTCTCCGCGGGGGCTCGCCCGTCATTCACCCTCCGCTATCTCCTCAAGCGTCCGCCCTGAGATAACCGACCGGGGCTCCGCCACGACCGGGTTTCTATCGGGATCGGCCTCGGCATCGTCCATCTTCACGAGAAGCCAGGCCTCGCCCTTCCCGGTCCTGAAGCGAGTCAGGGCATACCCGCCACGGACCTTCTCCCCCTCGAGCCAGAAGGATACGTGCCCCCTCCTCACAGCCTCGGCAACCCCGATCTCGCGCCCCTCCTTCTCTGTAAGGTTCCGGTAGGTTCCCCGGTCCCAGGCGAGGACCGTCCCCGCCCCGTAACTCCCTTCCGGAATGACACCCTCAAAGTCGGCGTAGTCGAGCGGATGATCCTCCGTCGGCACGGCGAGGCGCTTCTCCTTCGGATTCGCGGACGGCCCCTTCGGGACCGCCCAGGACTTCAGCACGCCGTCGGCTTCCAGGCGAAAGTCGTAGTGGAGCGTGGTCGCACGGTGCTTCTGGATGACGAAGATGGGGCGGGATGCCGCCGCCCGCCCCCCCGGCGGCTCCGGAGTCCGGGCGAAGTCTCTCTTCTCGCGATACTCATCGAGCGTATCCGGCCCTGCCATACCAGAACTCCGGCGCTGCCGGGAGATAAGAGTTTTCCCGGTCAGGGATTCCGACCGGACGCCGGGACGATCCTGACGTTCATCTTCTCCGAACCGATGATCAGGATGCCCTCCCCCGGCTGGAAGTTGAGGAGATCTTTTTCACTCACCTCAAAGAACTTGGCGTTCTCCTGAGCCTGTTTCTTGTTCTCGGACCGCATGCAGAACTTTACGGCGATGTTTGCGAGGATCTCTTCGTTGAAGTGGGCGATCAGCTGCGACGCAAGGATCAGCGAGACCCCGAACTTCCGCATCTCGGTCGCGTACTTGTTTAAGACCGCCTTGATCGACGTCTTTGAGCCGCTCTTCTGGCTCACCAGGAGTTTCGCCTCGTCGACGATCACAAAGAGCCGGAACTTCGCCCGCTCGTCCTCCGACCCGCGCGGGATCTCACCCGTCGCCTGGAGGGTGTAGTAGATCCGCCGGAGGAAGAGATCCGCAAAGAGGTAGCGCAGGTTCTCCGGGAGGGCATTTAAGTTGATGTGGGTGATGCCGCCGGAGAGTATCGTGGGGAGGGAGATCTTCTCCTCCCCCGAGAAGAGTTTGTAGTCGAAGATGTCCTCAAGGTAGGCCGGGATCGCCTCGTCCTCACAGTTCATGATCTCACCCTCGATGGCATCGAAGTCGAGCACCCGCGTCCAGGTCTCGGTCTTCCCTGTGATTCCTGACATCCGGTAGCAGTCCTTGATGATATTCTTGATCTTCCGGCGCTGCTGGATGCCGAGCGTCGGGAAGTTGATCGAGATGGCGTCGACGAAGTCCGAGGTCGCCCGGAGCGGGGTGATCTCGTCGATGGAAGGATCGAGTTCCAGCGGGTTGAAGTAGTACTGCCCGCCCTCGCGGATCTTGTAGGACCGGATATCCCCGTCGCTCGCGGCCATGTCCCCGTGGAAGTCGATGAGGACGACCGGCATCGCCTGTGCTGCAAGCTCCGAGGCGATACACCGGATCGTCTCGGTCTTGCCGGCGCCCGAGCCGCCGAGGATGATCATGTGGCCGTTGTTGAGCTGGCCGGGCGACCAGTTGACCCGCTGCCCGTCCTGCGCATGCCCGAGGAAGATATCGAGGCCGTCGGAACGGACGGGTGCCGGTTCCGGGGCGGGCCGGATTACGGGGGCCGGAGGGGGTGTGACGAAACGGCGGAGCGCGGGCGGCGGCGGGAGCGGGGACGGCTCTTCCCTCTCCTCTTCTCCTTCCTCCTCTTCCGTTACGTCGGCGAAGAAGGTCTCGTCCCATCCGATCTCCTCCTCTTCGGCCGGAGGCACGGGAGTCGGGGCGGGGGCTGGCTCTTCGCGGAGAGGGGGGAGAGGCTCCGCCGCCGGGGCCGGCCGGTCGATGACGATCTTTTCGGCAACCTCGCTCATCAGCACCCGTCCAAGATCCCGGAGGCGCGCGTCATAGAGATTCCGGTCCTTGACGATGAATCGGGCGAGGTCAATCCCGTCCTCCTCGCGCACCCCCTCAAGGACGTAGATCGCATCGGCGAGCTCCGTAAGCACCCTCGAGAGTTCGCGGCGATGGGCCGGCGATGCCCGGATACGGTCGTAGTCCTCGCCGCAGGCAAGGTAGCGCAGAACAGTGAACGTCGAGTAGAACGACTCAAGGAGCATATCGTAGTGCTCCCGGACAGTCGGATCGATCCGCTCGAGCATTCCCTTCAGGATGTATGCAAACTCCGGTGGGAAGGTGTAGACGACACCGTCGGCCCTGGAACCGTCGAGGTCGTAGGCGTGGGCGAGGACCGCGCACCCGGCGGCCCTGAGCCGGGCGGCGAACCGCTCACATTCGAGGAAGAGACCCGGACTGTTGTTGAGAAGAAAACTGACAAACGTCTCTTCGGTGCGGGGGAGCGCGGACGGGAAGGTCTTGTTGACAAACGACCCCTTCACAGTCCCCGCGAGAAGGGCCGGGACGACCTCGTGGATCTCGCAGGCCAATCCCGGAATATCGAGTGCCTGAAGCCGCGCCTCCATCAGCGGCCGGGCGATGGCCTCTCCGGCAGAGGTTGCCCGGATCACCGTCGTGCCGTGCCAGGAGGCCGACTCGATGAGGCTGACCTGCGCAAGGGCAAAGAGCGGTCCTGAGGTATAGGCGTAACAGCTCTGTTCGACCACGCCCACTCCCTCTCCCCGGGATGACGCGCTGTTCTGGGCGATGTATATGTAGAGGAGCGTCTCGACGATGTCGCGGACCTCCTGCGGGCGGAAGTCCCGCAGGTATTCGGTGACGGCGGGAGAAAACGAACCCACCAGGGTCGGGATCCCGGCATCTGCATAGCCCATCGCTTTGAGTACTTCGGTAAGGTCTGTCGACACGGGTTCACCAGCGGATGCGTTTTGTGGCGCCACCTGCCCGGGAGAACCCGGCGCCACGGTACGCTGCACGGTACCGCTTCACGCGATGCAGGCCTGCAGGCAGCCGCTCCGGTGAAGCAGACGGTTGAAGTAGTTTTGCTCTATGATCTATTAAATATAGGCTGTTTGTAGAAAATCAGGCGCATCCGGCAGAATTCTCCCGTTTTTGGGCATCCTTGCGATCCCTTCTCGCCTGCAGGGTGCCGATGTCGTGCCCGGCCGACACACGCCTTCCTGCCAACCCCAAGATCGTTCCCCTCGCGCGAAACCACCGGAGAATCAGTCTGAATCCACAGATAATATCCATGCTGACATTTTTATATGATGGAAATTATATATATCGGTAGTCGAGGCGGGCACCCCGTGACTACCCTTACCGAATACCAGCGAGTGACCATCGTCATAGCACTCCTCGCAATATCGGTCTTCCTGACCTACTACTTCCACACCGTCCTGATGCTTGGGACCGTCTTTTCGCACTTCTTCTACATTCCGATCATCCTGACCGCGCTCTGGTGGGAGAAGCGGAGCATCCTGGTCGCCATCTTCCTCGGCGGGCTTGTCGTCGTCAGCAGTTTCCTTTATCGGCCCGACATCCTGACGCTGAACGATTACGGGCGCGCACTGATGTTCGTCGTCATCGCCTTCGTCGTCGCCTCCCTCTCCGAACAGCTCAAACGGCGTGAGCAGGAAGTGAAGAAACAGAGGGACCTCGTGCAACGCTACCTTGACGTGGCGGCTGTCCTTCTTGTTGTCATCGACGCCAACCACACCATCCGGCTCATCAACCGCCGCGGCTGCGAGTTGCTCGGCTACCGTGAGGAAGAACTGATCGGGAAGGACTGGTTTGCAACCGTCGTCCCCGAAGCATCCCGCAAGACGCGACGGCAGGATTTCGATGCCGCGATCGCCAACAACGCCGCCTTCCCCGGCCGGCGGGAGAGCCCGGTCGTCACGCGGAGCGGGGACGAACTGATCCTCGCATGGCAGGATACCGTGCTTACCGGCGACGACGGTCAGCCGGGCGCGGTGATCGGTTCGGGAGCCGACATCACCGACCGTATAATGGCTGAGGAAGCGTTGCGGGCGGCGCACGACGAGGCGAACCTCTACCTGGACATCATGGCGCACGACATCAACAATGCCAACGCCGTCAGCCTCGGCTACGCGGACCTTCTGGTCGATATGCTGGAGGGAAAGGAGAGGGAGATGATCCGGAAACTCAGGGGCGGCATCAGCCGCAGCATTGAGATCATCCAGAACGTCTCGACGATCCGGCGGTTGCATTCCCATGAGACGACGGCAAAACCCGTCGATCTCGATGCCATCATCAGGGCCGAGATCGCCCATCATCCCGATGCGAGAATTGTCTATGACGGAAAGCCGGTCGGGGTTATGGCCGACGACCTCCTCTCCGAGGTCTTCGCAAACCTCATCGGCAACAGCATTAAGTTCGGGGATCCCGGAGTCGAGATCAGTGTCCGTGTCAAGAAAGGCGATGAGACGGTCAGGGTCTCGGTCGAGGATACCGGGCCGGGGGTGCCCGATGCGGTCAAACCCATCCTCTTCACGCGCTTCGCACGGGGCACGAGCAGCCGAAGCGGGAAAGGGCTCGGCCTCTACATCACCCGCACCCTGATCGAGCGCTACGGCGGTCGGGTGTGGGTCGAGGACCGGGTGCCCGGCCGTCCGGAGGAGGGAGCGGCGTTCCGGTTCACCCTCTTCCGGTCCAACCGGGCGCGGGAACCGCCGGCCCCGTCTGCACCGGCGGCGCCCGACCGGTTGATTATTGCCAGACCTTGACCGGATCGATGGCGGCGTCGATGATGAGATCGAAGTCGAAGGTATCGAGCCAGCCCATCTTCTCAAACATCTGCATGAAGCAGATGCCGACGACCTTCGCGCCGGGGTGAGCGGCGACGGCCGCCTGCACCGCTTCTTTCTCGACCGGGACGCCCGGCATCGAAAGCCCGCCCATCAGGATGATCACCTTCGGGTCGACGCTGACCGCATCATCGGAGACCTGCATCCCGACACCCTTGACCGGGCGGATCGCCTTTGCAGCCGCCTCGTCCGCGTAGGGGACATAGACCTGCTCGAGGGGCAGATCACGGATGGCGAACCCCAGGAGTTCGATGAAGGGGGTGCAGGTGCCGGGACAGCCGTAATAGACGACCTGGTCGCCCTCGTTGAGTCCTGCCTCGCGGAGGTACGCCTTGAACGGCCGGAGCATCCCGGGAACGCCGGTAAGTTGCTCTTTTAATTCCATGAAGGTCTGGTCGTCGCCGAAACATATACCGTTTCCGGATGCGGCCAGTCGCTAGAGCAGCCCGCACCCGGAGAGGTGGTAGAGCCGCTCGACCCTCTCGGCCGCCGCCTCCGATACCGCCTGTCGGATACGGACGAGAACGGTCTCGATATCCTCCTCGGGCATGCACCCGAGGTCCTCCCGGCCGGCGAGGATCTGGTCGGTGAGATAGCCCCATTCCTCGTCCGAGAGGCGGCTGACCCGTTCTGCAAAGTCTTCCTCGTCCTTCGCGATATGGTTGGAGACCGGGGGGAGGATCGAGTGGAACTCGTGCCCTGAGCCCGGACAGAGGACACCGCTGTATTCAGGAGCCAGTTTTCGCAGGATGGCAAAGTCCTTCTCGTCAAATTCGCGTGCCATGATGCCATTCACTCACGGGGTTTGAGGCTCCTTTCGGCTAAAAAAGTGTTCGCTCGCTACGGGACTACTGCTCCGAGAGGAGTTTTCCCGCCCGTGCGATGCTCTCGGTCGTAAGTTCCTCAAAGAAGATGGTGACCACCTGTGGGTCAACGCCGAACGTCTTCGTGACCGCGGCGGTGATCTCGTCTGCGAGTATCCGTTTCTGTTCAAGCGTCCGTCCCTCTGCCATACGAATGGTTATTACCGGCATGGTTTCTCAAAAGAGTGTGGGGCGAAGCGGTATTTATTTTGCGGGGGTGAAGGGGGCGGAGCAGGAAGCCCCGCCCTTCAGGGCGGGGTAGTTCACGTTCATGATTGTCCCGATTCTGCGGCGAATTTATCCTCTGCATCGAGGACCTCCACTATCTGCTTTCCCGCCGTCCCGTCCCCGTAAGGGTTCTCCCAGGTCCGCTCCCTCTCCATCATCGTCCGCGCGCCTTCCACGATCGCCTCCGGACCGGTCCCCACCAGGATGTTTGCGCCGGCAGACACTGTCTCCGGCCGCTCCGTGTTCTCCCGCAACGTCGCACAGGGTACGCGAAGGATACATGCCTCCTCCTGGACGCCGCCGGAGTCGGTCAGGATCAATGCCGCATGCTTCTCCAGCTGGAGAAAGGAGAGGTAGTCGATCGGGTCGATGCAGCGAATCGCTCCAGCCTGCAGTCCGAATTGCTCCATCATCTTCCTCGTCCGAGGGTGCATGGGATAGATCACCGGCACCGCGTACTCGGTCGCGATACGTTCAAGACCCTTGAGGATATTCCCGAGTCCTCTCGCGTCGTCGACGTTCTCCTGGCGATGGGCGGTGACGAGGAAGTAGTCGCCCCGGCGGACCCCGAGTTCTGAAAGGGGATCTATCGTCTCTTCGCTGATCGAGAGGTTCTGGAATAGCGCATCTACGACCGTGTTCCCGCAGACAAAGATCTTCCCGTCAGGTATGCCTTCATGCACCAGGTTCTGTCGCGACTCCTCCGTCGGCGCGAACAGGTAATCGGAGGCATGATCTGCCATTATCCTGTTGATCTCTTCCGGCATTCTCCGGTCGTTGCTCCGCAGGCCGGCCTCGACGTGCCCGACAGGGATATGAAGTTTCACTGCGGCGAGCGCTCCCGCGAGCACCGTGTTGGTGTCTCCCTGTACGAGAACTGCATGAGGCTCCTCATCGATCAGGACCCGCTCGATCTGGCCGAGCATCTTTCCGGTCTGCTCCCCCTGCAGACCCGACCCCACGTTGAGGTTGTACCGCGCCTCCGGGAGGTGCAGCTGCTCAAAGAAGATCTTGTCCATTGAGTAGGAGTAGTGCTGGCCGGTATGAAGGATGAAGTAGTCCTCTCCTCTCCTCTCATATTCCCTGATGATCGGAGACATCTTGATGATCTCAGGCCGTGTCCCGAGGATAATTGCGACGCTGCTCATGGTTCACCTGCATGGTTGGTGCGGTATTCCATTCATTGATCCGGTGCCATATATAGCGCTGTTGTTGCGATATTTCTCGTCGGGGTCAACTACTCTTCGGCCCCCATCTGGGAAGACATATAATGAGCCTGATGTAAATGTAGTTAGGGGAGCGAATGGGGCTCAATATCTGCATACTTTCGGTCGATTTTCTCCCGAATGTCGGGGGGATCGCAGCACATGTCTACGAGCTTGCCAGGGCGCTCCGGGACCTCGGGAACGACGTCACGATAGTTACGTTTCGGGATGCCCTCTTCGCTCCGGGAGAAGAGACGGTCGACGGTCTCCATGTTGTCAGGGTCTACCTGCCCCGGAACACCGTGCTGCTGTATCCGGCGTTTGCCCTGCTTGAATATTTCAGCGTACGGCGCATCATCAAGAGAAAGAAGATCGATCTCCTGCACTCGCACTACGTATTCCCTGACGGGTTCGTGTCGAGGCTGCAGCCGGGGGTGCCCGGGATTGCGACCGAGCATACCTCCGGGTTCCTGGACCGCCTCGAGCGGGGAAGGATGTTAGGGCTGTACCGGTGGGTCTACAGCCGTATGGACCACATCATCACCCCCAGCGACGAACTTGCCGGGGCGGTCGGGTCGCTCGGGGTTCCCCGGCAGAAGATCACGTTCGTCTCGAACGGGGTGGATACGGATAAATTTTCGCCGGAGGTTCCGTCCAGGGACCTCCGGCAGCAGTACGCCCTCGCACCGGACACCCGGATCGTGCTCTGTCCCCGCCGCCTCGAACCGAAAAACGGTGTCAGATACCTGGTTGAAGCGGTTCCGGCGGTTCTCCGGCAATGCCCGGAGACCAGATTCTTTGTCGTCGGGGGATCGTATCCCGACCAGCTGGCCCTGCTCCAGAAGAGAGCCCGTGAACTCGGGGTGCAGGACCACATCATCTTTGCCGGGTCGGTTCCGAACGCCGAGATGCCCTCATGGTATACGGCGGCGGACGTCGTGGTTCTCCCCTCCCTCAAGGAGGCGACCAGTATCGCGGGGCTTGAAGCGATGGCGTGCGGCAGGCCCCTGGTGGGGACGAATGTCGGGGGCATACCGCATCTCATCACCGACGGCAGGACCGGGCTCCTTGTGGAGCCGAAAGATTCCGATGGGCTCGCCGATGCGCTGGTGCATGTCCTGACTGATGATGCCGCCCGGAGAGAGATGGGGGTTGCGGCCCGCAAAAAGGCCGTGGACCAGTTTTCCTGGGCCCGGATCGCCGGCACTGTGCAGAGCATCTATACGAGAACCCTCCAGAACGTTGAGAGAAGAGATAGGAAGCGGTGACAGCATGGGGATCACAGCCTGCCTTATAACAAAAAACGAAGAAGAGGCTCTGGCCCGGTCGCTGGAGATGATCTCGGCATACGTCGATGAGATCGTCATTGTCGACGGACAGAGCGAGGACAATACGGCCGGCGTTGCCGAGAAGTACGGCGCCGTGATAATCCAGAAGAAGTTCTCCGGCAGTTTTGCCATCGAGCGGAATTGCGGTATCGAGAGGGCGCAGAACGAGTGGGTCTTCATCCTCGATCCCGACGAGACGCTCGAGCCGGGGCTCATCGAGAACCTCCGGGGTCTTGCCTCCTCCCCGAAGTACGACGCCTACTCGTTCCTCAGGCACGACGTCCTCCCGGACGGCACAGTCCTTGAAACACCGTGTGGGCACCCGGAGATCCATGTCAGGCTTGCGAAGAGGGACAGGCTTCGGTATTACGGTGCAATCCATGAGAAAGCGGTCGTCACCGGCAGAATCAAGTTTGTCCCGAAAGCGATCTATCACCATCGCGGCTACTTCGAGGACTATCCGCAAGAGAAGAAGGAGCGCTTTGAGGCGATCGGACGGAATGCATCAGAAGATCTCCAGGGCCTGAAAATATCCTCGCGGGCGCTGCTCGTGAGGAACGTGAAACTGGTCTTTCACTATTTCAGGAACATGCTCATCGGGATGGGACTCTACCGAAAGGGGCCGTCCGGCATCGTCCGCGCGATACAATATACCTACAGTTTTGCGAGTTATGGGCTGAGACAGTACGTCCGCCTGGGCCAGATCTGATAGAGGAGATCTCCCTTCCTCCTTGCCGGGGCTATGCTGCCGGATCGATGAACCGGCGCAGCCAGAGTTCACAGCAGATTATACGCCAGATCTCGGACGAGTAGGGCGCCTTCCCCTGGAGAAAGGCCTTATAGCTCTCTGCTACTGCGTCAGCATCCCAGTAGGGGCGGCTCTTAAACGCCTCGGACGACAGAATCTCAAGGACCTTCTCGCTCATGTCCCCCTGCATCCAGACCTCCTCGGGAGTGGCGAACCCTTTCTTGTCCATCCTGCACCGGATCACCTCGGGAACCAGCCCCCGGATGGCCTTTCGGAGGATGAACTTGGTCACGCCGCCCCTGATCTTCTGGTCGGCGGGCAATGACGCCAGAAATTCCACGACCCGGTAGTCGAGGAACGGGACCCGTGCTTCGATCGAGAAGGCCATCGATGTCCGGTCTTCCCAGTGGAGCAGATAGGGCAGGTTCGCCCGCATCAGGTCGGTCTCCAGGACCTCGTTCAGGGTGCCGCGATAGCGGGGAGTGCGGGACCCTTCCATCCGGATCAGGCTCCGGTGCTTTTTGCGGGCAAAGAGTTGCGTCAGGGTGTACGAGAGGAAATCACTGTGGTGTCTGAGTGTCCCGAGAGTCTCGCGTGCAGCCCGCAGGATATGGAACCCCCGGACCAGCTCCCTGATATGGCAGTACTGGTAGGCGATGTAGCCTGCAAGGAGCTCGTCAGCTCCCTGCCCGTCCAGCACCACCTTTACCTCGTCCCGGGCAAGCCGCATGACGCAGTATTGGGAGTACAGTGTCAGGGCGGCAAACGGCTCGTCGTTGATGTAGAGCAGGTGCTCGATATCCGCCCAGATCGAATCGGTGGTCGGGTAGACCCGGTGTGACCTGACGCCTGTACTCTCTACGGCGATATCGATGTAGGTGCTCTCGTCACACCGTTTGTCCTCGAAGCAGGCAGAAAACGTATTCTGGCGCGGGGGCTCCTTTCCTGGAGAACTCCGGTGGAGCGCCCGGTTGATGAGCACCGTCAGGGAGGATGAGTCCAGTCCGCCGGAGAGGCAGGTTCCAACCGGCACATCACTGCGCAGGTGGAGATCAACCGCGTCTTCAAGGAGGCTTAAGAACTCCCCGGAAAGGCGTTCGTCGGAATCGGGCTCTGATTCAAGGGCGGGATTGAATGCAACCTCCCAGAATGCCGTATGCTCCACGATCCCGCTCTCCCCGACGATCATGTAGTGTGCCGGGAGCAGCTGGAGCACTCCCTCAAACATCGTCTGGTTGGTGTGGTCTGCGAGGCCCCACGTGAGGAATGCAGACACCATCTCTTCGTTGGGACGCCTGCCTATCCCCGGATGATCTCGTAATGCCTTGATCTCTGAGGCAAAGAGGAACGAGTCGCCGGCCATGGCATAGTAGAACGGTTTTATTCCCAGACGATCGCGGGCGCAGAAGAGCTCGCCCCGCCGCTCGTCCCAGAGGGCGAACGCCCACATCCCGTTGAACCGGCGTAGACAGTCGACCCCCCACTCCTCGTAGGCATGGAGGATCACCTCGGTGTCGGTCTTTGACCGGAATTGGTGCCCACATGAGATGAGTTCCTCCATAAGTTCCCTGTAGTTGTAGATCTCCCCGTTGAAGACCAGCCAGAGCGCCCCGTCCTCGTTCTGCATCGGCTGGTGCCCCTCTTCGGAGAGATCGATGATTGCCAGGCGGCGGTGAGCAAGCGCTACCATCCCGTCTACGTAGATCCCGTCCCCGTCGGGCCCGCGGTGTCTGATGAGGTCGGACATCCGCCGGACCAACTCTGGATCGGCTCCTCCTCCCGCAAGGTGCAGTTGCCCGGCAATACCACACATGGATAAGAGAGTCTATCTGCAGGATGATATATTTCTCTTGCAGGATCCGGTTTATTGCGCTGGATCGTGCTCCGGGTAAAAATTGATGATTTCAGGCCCCTCAGCAGAGGGGAGACCGGACTGGCTACCCGGTCCCCACCTTGTTTGACGTACTCTCCCAGACCCGCATGTCTTTTCCCAGGTTGAGCAGTCCTTTTGCCAGGTAGGCCTGGTTTGTGGCGAAGGAGACGATGGTGCTGCTCCTCCAGAAGTAACCGATCAGGACGAGGAGGGCGAGCACCCCGATAGCGAAGATCGGGATTGCCAGGGCGAGCCCTACGATGAAGAGAGCACTTCCGATGAAGAAGAGGGCCGGCGTTGCGAGGTACATGTAGATCCGCAGGGGATAGAAGAGCCGCGAAAATGGACGTGCATGCCCCAGGAGATCAAGATTTGCGGTTGTCGCCTCGATCAGACGTGTTGCCCGACGGATCTTCTGCCGGTACTGCGTATGGAAATCCCGGGGTATATCTTCATACACCAGAGCCCTGGGCTCGTAAGCCGCCCGGAACCCGCGCCGGATCACCTCGAATGCCGTGTTTGCGTCGTCTGCTCCGCGCTTATCATCGATCCGGGTCACCAGATCGCGCTTGAATGCGACAAGCGCACCATTGAATGTGTAGGTAGAGTCGACAGCACTCTCCCAGCTGCACATCCGTCCGTAGTAGTTCCGATAAGCGCTCTCCATCTGTGCGGGATGAGAGCCGTCTCCGGGGAGGGGGTGGAGATCTCCGCAGACCGCAGCGATACGCTCATCGCTGACGAGCCGGGCAATAAGGCACTCGAGCGCTTTCCGCTCGAAGAAGACGTCCGCGTCCGTAGTGACGACGATCGGAAAGCGTGCCGTCTTCATCGCTTTGTTATACGAACGGTTTGTGCCCAGTCGCTCGGTATTGGCAATGATCCGGTGAGTGATACCGGCCTTCCTGAAGGCCTCCCCGGCAAGCACCCGGGTGTTGTCGGAGGAGCAGTCGTCCACAAAGATGACCTCATATCGGTCTGCCGGGTATGAAGATGCAAGGATGTTCTCGACCCGCTTCTGAATGACTGCCTCTTCGTTATAGGCCGATATGATGATGCTGATGGGCGGATACTCTTCGAGTGCCGGCGGTTCGCCGGTTTTTTTGCCGATGTTGATCCCGATGAAGAATATGATATAGGGTACGACCGCAGCCGCGAGGAGCCCCAGGCCGATCCAGAGAAGCATGAAATTAATCTATGGGATTAGTATTTATCGTTTGGGAATACGAGAAGTAATTTGTCCTCATGGTGTTCTGCTTTTTCGGTTGTACAGTACTCTTCTCTTTCCCCTCGCAAAAAAGATCATTCGTATTGCAAGACACGTCGCAGGCGATACCGCCGGGTCGCAAGGATGGGGATAAGATCGGGGTCCGGATGGCTTGAGGCCGGGTACGATGCCTGGTTATAGCAGCCCCCGGACCACGTCGCAGATGTACGCCAGTTCTTCGTCGGTCACCGCCGGATGGACCGGCAGGCTCACGACCGATGCCGCAAGACCGTCCGATACTGGGCAGGAAGCGTGCTCGTTTTCGTAGACGGGCTGCCGGTTGACGGGGATGGGGTAGTGGACGGCGGTTCCGATCCCCTTACCGCCGAGAGCGCTCATGAACACGTCACGCGTGAGCGGGTAGCCGGCAGGGAGCTTCACGACGTACTGGTGGTAGACGTGCCGGACGTCCGGTGCCGTGTAGGGTGTGACGAGTCCCGTACCCTCGAGATAGCGGTCGAGGTAGTGAGCGTTCTCGATCCGGCGCTCGTTGAACCCCTCGACCCGCCCGAGCTGCACAAGGCCGATGGCGGCGGCGATGTTCGTCATCCGGTAGTTGTAGCCGATGGCCGAATGGAGGTACTTCTGGCTCTGCCCGTGATTGATGAGGAGCCGGACCCGTTCGGCAAGGTGGTCGTCGTCGGTCGTGACCATGCCCCCTTCGCCGGTGGTCATGTTCTTTGTCGGGTAAAACGAAAAACAGGCGAGATCGGCGAGGCTGCCCGCCCGTTTCCCGTGGTACTCCGCACCGTGCGCCTGGGCCGCGTCCTCGATGAGGACGAGGTTGTGGTCGTCGCAGAGTGCGCGGACGGCAGCGACGTCGAACGGTTGCCCGAAGAGGTGGACCCCGACGACCGCCCGGGTGTCGGGCTGGATGAGGGCCCCGGCCGAGCCAGGGTCGATGTTGAACGTCCGTGGATCGACGTCCGCAAAGAGCGGTGTCGCCCCACACATCGAGACGCTCGACGCCGTCGCAAAGAACGTGAACGCCGGGACGACCACTGAGTCCCCCGGCCCGACGCCGGCGGCAAGGAGGGCCGCGTGGAGCGCCGCTGTTCCGGAATTGACGCCGATTGCGTGGGCGGCGCCGCAGTATTCGGCAAAAAGGGACTCGAACTCCGTGACGACCGACCCCTGGGCGAGCATCCCCGACCGCAACACATCGGCGACGGCCTCGACCTCCTCCTCCCCGACGAGCGGCCGGGCGACGGGAATCTTCACCGGCACCGCCTCGCTTCAGGGGGGAGCGGGCGGAACCGTGCCGGCGCTCCCACCGCGAGCATCCCGGGCGGGACGTCCTTTGTCACTACCGCACCGGCGGCGACGAACGCCCCCTCCCCGACGGTGACGCCGGGGAGGATGGTTGCGTTCGCACCGATGACGGCGTCGTCTCCGATCACCGGGCCCCGGAGGGATTCGTGAGGGCCGGGGGGGTAGCGGTCGTTCGTCAGCACGGCGTTCGGGCCGATGAAGACCCGGTCACCGATCCGGGCCCCGGTCGGGATGTAGACCAGGCTCTGAAGACGCGCATCGTCGCCGATCGTGCAATCGCCCTCGATCACCGCCGCCGTTCCTATTGCCACCCCGTTACCGATGGTCGTCTTTTCGCGTACCAGCACGTTATGGCCGGACTGGAACCCATCGCCAATCTTCACGTCGCAGTAGATGATGGTGCCCGACCTGAGGACTGCGTTCCTCCCGATGGTGGCGCCCGGGTAGTCTTCCTCTCCTATCCGGTCGCGGGAGGGAAACCCGATGGTCACCGGCTCGAATATCGTTGCCCCTTCGCCGAGGGCGTTCTGTCCATACTCAATCATTCAACGGTCACGCTCTTTGCCAGATTTCGCGGTTTGTCGACGTCCCGCTGCAACGCACAAGCGGTATGGTAGGCGAGCAGCTGGAGGGCGACCGATGCGGTCAGCACCTGTACCAGAAGGTGTGTGTTCGGAATAGGAATGAAGATGTCCACGATCTCGGCAAGTTCCGTATCACCGGCAACCCCGAGAGCGATAACCGGCGCTTTCCTTGCCTTCATCTCCTTGATGTTCGAGGCCATCACGCCGTAGGTTGGTCCCGGGGTGCAGACAGCGACGACCGGGGTCTCCTCCGTGAGCAGGGCAAACGGGCCATGCTTGAGTTCTCCCGCCGCATACCCCTCGGCGTGGACGTAACTGATCTCCTTCATCTTGAGGGCGCCTTCCATCGAGACCGGGTAAAACGGCCCCCTTCCTACGAAGAAGACATGCTCGGCCTTTGAACAGAGGGTGACCGCCTCCCTGACATCTTGAAGGAGGACGTCCCCGATGGCCAGGTGCGCGTGCGACAGGACGTCATCGAACGCCCCCTCGCACCGCAGGTTGACAATCTGCATCAGCGCCGCAAGCTGTGCCGTGTAGGATTTGGTTGCGGCGACGCCGATCTCGGGGCCGGCCCGCATGAGCAGGGTCTCATCAGCAATCCGGGTGACCGTGCTTCCCTGCATGTTGGTTATGGCGAGCGTGGGACAGTTGTGGGCTTTCGCCTTCTTTAACGCGGCTATCGTATCCGCTGTCTCCCCTGACTGCGAGACCGCGATCACGAGGCCGTGGAGGGGTGGGGTGAAGTACTTGAACTCCGACCCGACCTCGACCCGTACAGGAATACTGCAGAGCGATTCGGCCAGGTATTTGAA
The DNA here is from genome assembly GCF_032944295.1 of Methanoculleus nereidis. Classification (NCBI taxonomy): domain Archaea; kingdom Methanobacteriati; phylum Methanobacteriota; class Methanomicrobia; order Methanomicrobiales; family Methanomicrobiaceae; genus Methanoculleus; species Methanoculleus nereidis. The sequence goes on along the minus strand of NZ_JABFFQ010000003.1, from coordinate 37,508 downwards.
GGCCAGGGCGGTGTGGTAGGATGTCCCGCATGCGACCAGAGTGATCTCGTCTGCCTCCCTGACCATCTGCTGCACGCCATCGCTGATACCTGCTCTGATGGTCTCGTAGAATGATTGGGGCTGTTCGTAGATCTCCTTGAGCATGTAGTGGGCAAACCCGCCTTTCCGGGTATCCTCGACGCACCAGGCGATCAGCTCGATCGGGCGCTCCACTGTCTGGCCGCCGTGGTAAATGGTGAGGCGATCGGGCGTCAGGTCGGCGACGTCACCGTCTTCGAGGAAGATCACACGTTCGGTGTACTCGAGAAGCGGCGTCATATCCGAGGCGGCAAAGACTTCTGCATCCCCGACGCCGAGGACGAGCGGGCTCGCGTCGCGGGCGGCGACGATCCGATGGGTATCCTCCGCGATCGCGAGGACGGCGTATGAGCCTTCGAGCAGAGGAAGGGTGGCGTTGACCGCTGCGAGGAGATCCCCGCTATAATGCTCCTCGATGAGGTGGGCGATCACCTCGGTGTCGGTCTCCGACCGGAACGTATGGCCGCGCCCCTCGAGCTGCCGTTTCAATTCGCTGTAGTTCTCGATGACCCCGTTATGCACCACGGCAATTTTGCCGTTGCAGTCGATATGCGGGTGGGCGTTGATGTCATTGGGTTCGCCATGCGTAGCCCACCGGGTATGCCCGATCCCGGTACACCCGCACAAATCAGTCGCGCCAGCCTCACCGTCCGAGATACGGCCTGCCTTCTTATAGATCTCGATCGCACTTCCAACCGTTGCGATGCCGAATGAGTCGTAGCCACGGTATTCGAGCCGTTTCAAGCCCTGGATGAGGACCGGCGTTGCGTCACGCCTCCCGATATAGCCGACGATTCCGCACATCTACATCACCCGGGTGCCGTCTTCGATGAGGCCGACCACTGTCTTCCCCTCCTCAATAGTAACACTGTTACCTGCTATACAATTTTTAAATGTTGTGAATGGTGCCGCACGGACCCCGTCACCGAGGACTGCACCGAATTCCTCCTTGTGGATGCGGCCACCGACCTCGATGAAACTCGCGGAGGGGTAGGTGGTGGTATGGTCGGCAAGGATGCAGCCCTGGCCGAAGACCGCCGAGACGATCCTCGAGTGGGATCCGATCGTGACGTCGTTCATGATAAGCGAGTCGGCAACATAGGTGAACGGCTCGAACACCACGCGGTCACCGATGCTCGTATTGGGCATGATCATGCAACCCGGGCCGATGTTGCAGTTGCTCCCGATGGTGACGGGGCCGTAGATCACGGTATTCGGGCCGACGGTCGTCCCCGTGCCGATGCGTACGGTACCCCGGCGGATGACGGATGCGTCGACCGTGCCTCCGATCCCGGGTGTGATCCCCCGGAGCATCCGGCTGTTCAGTTTCAGGAGGTCCCAGGAGTAAACAGCATCCTGCCAATCATCTGCCGGGATGGCCCGTATCCGGCGGCCCGACGCGATCATGGCGGCGAGAGCATCGGGGATCTCGTTCGTCTGGAGGTAGGAGAAGACGTCGGGTTTGAATGAGTATATCCCGGTCGATACCGTGAACGTCGGGGCGTCTTCGGGTTTTTCGAGGATCTCGCGGATGAGGCCGTTCCGGATCACGACGACTCCGAAGTTCGAGGGGTTCGGATGCTCGGCCACGAGCATGGCGTTCTGCTCCTTCTTGATCCGGGCGATCGATTCCGCGTTGACGTAGTTGTCACCGGGAAGAACGAGGAAATCTTCCGTGATCTCTGATTCGGCCGCCCGGAGAGCATCCGCGGTCCCGAGCTGCCGTTCCTGCACGGCGACCTGGATCGGGGCATCGAGTTTGTTGAGGTATCGAATGACGTCTTCCTTGCGGTATCCGACTACCACCACAATGTCGCGGATCCCGTTCTCCAGCAGGGCATCGATGACGTACTCGATGATCGGCTGGTTTGCGACCGGGATCATGGCTTTGGGCTTGCTCCGGGTGAGCGGCCGCAGACGGCTCCCCTCTCCAGCTGCTAAAATGACTGCCTGCATCATATCACCTGATGATAGAACCGTCGTCGATGCACCCTTCCACGAGGGAGTGGGGAGCAATCCTCGCGTTGCTACCGACGATGCTTCCAACATTCACCGAACAGTTGATCCCGAAGAGGACGTCGTCGCCGATGATGGCGCCGAACTTCCTCCGTCCCGTGGTCTTTCCGCAGACCTTCACCGCTCCGTTGTCGTGCCTGAGGTTTGCAACCTTGGTGCCTGCCCCGAAGTTGCACCCGCTCCCGATGATGCTATCACCCACATAGTTGAAGTGCGGGATCTTCGTCCCCGACATAACGATGGAGTTCTTGATCTCGGTCGCGTGCCCGATGTGGCAGTTGTCCCCGATGGCGGTGGAGCCCCGAATGTAGGCGTGGGGGCCGATGGTGCAGTTCTCGCCGATGATGCAGGAACCTTCGATGTAGGTCCCGGATCGGATCACGGTCCCTTTCCCGATGCTGACCGTCTCCGGGACGGTGCATCCGTCCTCGATAGCGCCGTGCCGTTCGTGGGAGAGCGAAGAGATGAGCGCCTCGTTTGCGTCGAGAAGATCCCACGGCTGTCCGACGTCGAGCCAGTATTCCAGCGGGTGTGCCCTGAGCGTTCCCTCCCCGATGTAGGAGTCGAGGGCATCGGTCAGTTCGAACTCGCCCCGCCCCGATATCTTGAGCCCCGAGAGGAGATCAAAGATGTCGGGCTCGAAGAGGTAGGCGCCTGCATTGATCAGGTTGCTTTTTGGATCTTCAGACTTCTCCTCAAGGCCGGTGATGCGGTTCCCCTCCACGGTCACCACACCATAGTCCTGTGGGTGGTCCGTCTCGTGTATGCCCATGCAGGGGGCGTCCATCCGGCAAAACTCCTGGATGTCATCTCTTTTAAGGACCATATCCCCGTTTAGGAGGAGGAACCGGCCGTTGACCATTCCTGCCGTCGCCCGCAGGGCGTCTGCCGTGCCGAGCTGGTGGCGCTGGGTCACGTAGGTGACATTCACTCCAAGGCTGCTCCCGTCACCGAAGTGGTTCCGGATCTCGCGTTCGAAGTAGCCGACGACAAAGATGAAGTCGTTGATTCCCGCATCGCGGGCCGCGAGAACCAGGTGTTCCATCATCGGGCGGTTCGCGATCGGAAGCATCACTTTCGGACGGCGGGCGGTCAGGGGCCGCATTCGTTTCCCCTCTCCTGCTGCCAGTACGACACACTGCATACATTCACTCCAGAATACGTTTCGCTTGTTCAAGGGCGACGTGCCCCAGGCCGAGCATCTCTTTTGCCTTTGCGGGCGTTCTTCCTTCGGCCGTGATCCGGACCTTTGGTTCGGTGCCGCTTGCCCGGATCAGGTACCAGCCGTCTTCATCCTCGAACCGGACCCCGTGGGTCGGCTCGTCTGCCCCCATCGCCGCCATGACCTCCCGCGGCGAGCCGATGCGATACGACTCCCGGAGGAGGGTATACCGGGGCATCCGGTCGAGTTCTTCTGCAATCGACCACTCCGAGGCGATCTCGCAGAGCAGGGCCGCGGCGTAGATCCCGTCCGGGCAGTAGGAGTGCTCGGGAAAGATCCAGCTCCCTGATGCCTCCCCACCGAAGTCTCCCCAGGAGAGGAGTTCTTCGGAGACGAAACTGTCGCCGACCGGCGTGCGGTGGACCTCCGCGACCTCTTCGATCGCCATGGATGCGTCGACGGTGGTGACCACCCGCTTGCGGTCGAGGTATTTCGCAAACAGCATGAGAAGGTGGTCGCCGTCGATGTAGCGGCCGCGTTCATCGAACGCCATCATCCGGTCGGCGTCCCCATCGTGGATCACCGCGCACGCGGCCTCCCGTCGCCGGACGATCTCGCCGATATAGGGGAGGTTTGCTTCAAGCGGCTCCGATGGGCGGGCAAACCTTCCTGCAACGTTGCAGTTCAGGCCAATTACGGTTGCCCCTGCTCCGGCAAGAAGATCGGGGGTGATGACGCTTCCCGCCCCGTTGCCGCAGTCCAGCACGGTCGTGATGGGCCTCTCCAGGCTGACCTGGTCGAGGATCGTCTCCCGATGTGCGTCCACTGCGTCGACAGGAAAGGTGTGTCCCTGCTCGTCCCAGTTCTTCCAGTGTGTGCCGCGGAGCCCCTCCTCGATCGCCGCCTGCTGCCGGAGGGTGAATGACGACCCGTCGGGGTTGAAGAGTTTGACCCCGTTGTAGGATTCGGGGTTGTGCGAGGCGGTGATCATGCACCCTGCGTCCACGCATCCCGTTGCGTGCGCGACTGTCGGCGTGGGCGCGATGCCGCAGGAATAAACGGTTGCACCGGCCGAGAGCATCCCGGAAACAATGCTGTGCTCAAGCAGTTCGCTGGTCATACGGGTGTCCCGGCCGACGACGATTGTTGAAGCATCGTCTGCGGTGGCTGCTCCGATACGGAGCGCGAGCTCGACGAGGCCGGGACTGAACTCCTGCCGGATTCCGGAAGAGCCGAAAAGCATACTCCTGTATAATCCTTTCTTTCCTAAAAAAAGGTATTCATCGTCCGTAGGGACACCAGTGCTCGAGATTTATAAGGCCGCTGACCCCGGCGGTCGACGGCCCGAGGAATATCATTCGTTTCTTGCCCCGGTATTCGTCGATACAGGCGATCCCCGCATCGCTCGTCATACCGTCCCCGGCGACCAGAAAGAGGTCTGCCGCCTCCGGCGAGTCGACCACCTGATTTCCGAGGGTCCGCTCGAGCACCGGCATCGGGCCGACGAGGTAGAGCCGTTTTCCGGCGACCTCACGGGAGAGCTCCGCAAGGCAGGGGGTGTAGCAGTCAGGGGTGCAGGGCCGGAGTCTTCGTGACAGGCAGAGGAACGCCGAGACGGCGTTGACGATCGCGCCTGCCGCCGCCCGCTGCTTCTGATTTGCGAGCGGCGCACCGAACATAAAGGAGACCCGGGTGTTGGCCCGGAGGGGTTCGCTTGTGACGAACTGCCCGCTCCGGCCGCCGAACTGCCCTTCCATGTAGACCCCTCTGGGATACTGACAGATGTCTCCATCGTAGTTCACACTGAGCGTCACGATCCCGTCCTCGCATCCGCTGTCCGCGAGGATTGTTTCCAATTTTCCTATTGCATCGTGCCAGAAACTCATATTAATTCCTCCCTGTCCCAGAGGATCGCCCGCGCGGGTGACCCGTCCACACCTTTGAGCCGTAACGGCAGCGCCACCATGAAATAGCTTCCCTCCGGCACGGCGGAGAGGTCGAGGAGTTCGAGGATGACCATTCCGTTCCCGAGTAACCGGCAGTGGACCGAACCGTCGCCGTTATACGTCTCGATAGATGGGGCGTCGATCCCGAGGCAGGTGATCCCGGCTTCAACGATGAGGTCTGCCGCCTCAGGGGAGAGCGCCGGGTAGCCGGGTTCAAACTCTCGCCGTCCCGAAAACCAGGTCTTCAGAAGAATTGTCCGGGCACCGTCGATGCAGCCGGCGAGATGATCGGGTTCAATGACCTCCCCTGCGTCGCTGCAGTCGAGCACCCGTGCGGGCCCCATCAGCACCGCAAGCGGGATCTCGTTGACCGTCAGTCCCCCCTTGATGTAGTGCGACGGGGCGTCAATATGCGTTCCGGTATGGCTCCCGAGGGTCATCTCGGTCACGCGGTACTGTCCGTTGTCGATCTCGCGAAACCGGGGCCGGACGTCCCCGGGATAGAGGACAGCATCCTCGGAGAGGTCCCGGGTGATGTCGTAGACCGTCACGGGGACACCTCTCCCTGCCATCCGAACTGCCCGATCAGCGGCACGAAACAGACGCCGCCGAGCGGGATCGTCTCCACCCTGCCTTCGCGTTTGACGAGTTTGACGAGATCCTGGCATTCCCGCGGCCCGACGGGAGCGACCAGCCGTCCTCCCTTGCCAAGCTGGTCGATCAGGGGTTGGGGGATCTCGGGTGTTGCCGCCGTGACGACGATGGCGTCGTAGGGTGCCTCCGGCGGATACCCTTCCGTGCCGTCGCCGACGACCACCTCAACGCCGGTGACCCCCGCCCGCGCGAGGTTCTCCCGCGCCCGGTCGGCGAGGTGGGCGAGGCGTTCGACGGAGACAACCTTCGCGGCGAGTTCGGCAAGGAGCGCCGCCTGGTAGCCGCTGCCGGTCCCGATCTCGAGGACACGGTCGTGGGAGCGGATCTCCAGTTGTTCGGTCATGACGGCGACGATGTAGGGCTGGGAGATGGTCTGCCCCTCGCCGATGGGGAGCGGCCGGTCGTCGTAAGCCGCACGTTCGAGGTTTTTGGGCACGAAGAGGTGGCGGGGGATCTTTCGCATCGCGGCGAGCACTCTTTTGTCTCCGATTCCCCGGGCCCGGATCTGGAACTCCACCATCTCTTCGCGTTCCCTCTTGCAGGGATCGGTCTCCATCCTCCCGTCTCCCGAATCAGAAGCCTGATTCTGCTTTATCGATCGCGGCATCGATCTGCTCCTGCAGGACTGCAGGCAGACCGCTGATCTTCACATCCAGAAACCCGCGTATAATGGTTGCGGTGGCCTCTTCCTCGGAGAGACCCCGGGCCATGAGGTACTCGATCTCGTGCCGGGCGATCTTGCCGACCGCGGCTTCGTGGGAAAGTTCGGTGCCGGTCAGCGTCCCCTCGATCTCGGGGATGGCGTGGACGATGCCGTCTTTTAAGATCAGGCCCTTGCACTCGATGTGGCCCCGGGTGTTGTCCTTCTCGCCGAGGATGTGGCCCCGGGAGATGATGGTGCCGCCGGTGGTGATCGCCCGGGTGATCAGTTCGGCGCTCGCGTTCTCGGCGCCGAGGATGGCGCGGGAACCCAGATCGAGGGTCGAGCCCGGTGTCGCGACGACGATGCTCGAGAACCGGGCCACGGCGTTCTTCCCGACCAGGCGGGCCGTTGGGTACATCTCGATACGGTTGACCGGCTGCATGCAGACGTAGTTCGAGAGGAAGGTTCCGTCCTCTTCGACGACGGTGGCGCTCCGCGGGAAGACGCTGATGCCGGGGTTCCAGTTGTGGATCATCGTGGACGTGACCTTGGCGCCTTTGCCGACGTAGATCTCGGTCACTCCGATATGCGCTCCGTGCTCCTTCTGCCAGGAACTTGCACAGCCGGAGATGATGTTGATCTCGGATCCCTCCCTCGCGATGAAGATGTTGTGGACGTGCTGCACCGGCTCTTCGCGCAGAAAGAGGCAGGCCTGGAGGGGCATCTCGACCTTCACGCCTTCATGAGCGATGACGACGAGGCCCTGCGGGTTCTCCTGCTTCGCCAGGTACTGTGTATATTTGTCCTTTTCGCGCGATACGGCGTTCCAGTAGTAGTCTTTCACCCAGTCGTACTTCTCGAGGGCGGCCTTGATGGGGATCATCTCGATCCCTTCGGCACCGCAGGTGGTCTGGATCACATCCTGGTCGATCTGGAAGAAACTCCCGCACCGATTCTGCATTCCGACTTCAAGGCCGGTCAGAGCGAGACGTTCCCGGTCCTCCTGCGAGAGCTGTTCGATATCGCCTACATCTGTTTGCAACGCATACACTCTCCGTATCCTTTCTCTTTGACCACGCGCAGGATCTCGCGGGGGTTCCCGTGGCACCGGATCCGGCCGTCGATCAGCACATGCCCCTGGTCGGCCTCGAGGTAATCGAGAATGTAGCCGGTGTGGGTGATAATGAGGCCGCTCCGGCGGCGGTTGACGATATGGACATCTTTCTCGAGCAGGCCTGCGATCTCTTTGCCCATCAGGCTCATGTTCTCGAGGTCCACACCACTCTCTGGCTCGTCCAGCATGAGGAAATCGGGCTGCTGGACCTTCAGTTGTAGGACCTCGCTCCGCTTGATCTCGCCGCCGGAGAACCCGACGTTGGTATCGCGGGCGAGGAAATGCTCCATATTGACCGTCTGCGCGAGCGCCTCGATTGCGTCTTCGCCCAGATGGGATGTGGCGGCGAGGAGCTTTTCGAGTTTCAGCCCCGATATCGCGGGCGGGTGTTGAAACATCATGCCTATCCCGAGATGGGCGCGCTCGTGGACCGGCATCCCGGTGATATCCGTTCCCTTAAAAACGATGGATCCGGACGTGATCGTGTAGCCGCCGAACCCCATGATGGCTTTGAGCAGCGTGCTCTTCCCCGAGCCGTTCGGCCCCATCAGGATATGGGTCTCCCCCTGCCCGATATGGAGGTTGATGTCGTGGAGCTTCTCGGTGCCATCCACGCTCACGTGTAAATCACTGATATCCAGCATACGGCACTTCGTTCCATGTATTTGTCAAGGGAATACATTAACGCTTGCCAACGGAGCAATTACCTTTTCGATTGATGTAGGTCCTGATCGCGGCGATAACCGGTAAACTCCTGCATAACGGGCGCGAAGCTTCTGGCGGATTCCCGGCTCTTCACTTTCACCCCGCACGCGGCCTACAGTTAAGTAGTGCCTTCACTCCGTTTTTTTACATGGAAAGATCTACATTCACCACGTTTGCCTGCCTTGCCGAGCGGGCCGCCCGGTATCCGACTGTTGTTCGGCGCAGCCAGATGCGTAAGGCAACATACTTCGCCTCCAGCGCCCCGGCGAACCACCCCTTCTTTGAGGCGGAGAGCCACGCGTAATCCCCCTTCCGGGGATCCCTGCCCCTCCGTCACCCCGCGAGGTATGCCCGGGCACGGAGGTACGATCCGGACCGGTCGTGCGCGTGGGTGATGAGGTGGTTATGGAGGTCTACGGCAGCCTCGGACTCAGCGAGCAGGGTGTTGTAGGCGTCTATCGCGTCGTTATATTCCCGGGCCCTCTGGTTGTATTCCGTGACGAGACGGTTGCACTCCCGGATCTCCCCCGACCGGGAGAGGGCCGCTATCCTCACATCGAGAGCTTCCAGGGACACTCTCTCCTCTTCGAGCTCCCGGGTACGAGCCGTGAGTTCCACCTCGAACTCCTCAAGGTGGTTGCGGGATGCCGAGAGGGCGTGTTCGATCGTTTCGACCTCGCCGCACGCCGTGTAGGACCTGTTCCCGTACCCGGCCGGGATCACCAGGGGATCGGAGGAGAGGAGCGTCCCGTCCGCGAGTTCCGCGGGCGGAATCCCCACGTAACTGGTGTTCGTGGCCTCGATGTAGGCGTACGGCGTGTTGCGGTAGCGGTAGCGGCACCCGGCGCTCTTCACCCCGACGGCCATGTGCCCTTCCTCCCCGAAGTAGAGGAGCGCGACCCCGTAGCCTTCTCGTGCGAGGAGCCCGGCAAGGAGGAGGCTTTTGTCGTCGCAGTCCCCTTCTGCGTCCACATAGGTCTCGATGGGGAACTTCGGCTCCGCGACCGAGGCGTCGGTCCGGTACGGGATGGACTGCACGAATGCGGCGATCAGTTCCAGGTAGCGGTCGTCGCCGAGGGCTTCCCGGTCACGGATCTCCCGGAGGGCCGCGAGCAAGTCCGCGTAAAGGGGTTCCTGATGAGGATCGTTGATGAACGCCAGGTAGTAGATCGGAATCCACTCCTCTTCAGAGAGGTTCTCTGAGAGGTAGAGTTGCCGATCCGCTGCTTTCGCACCGGCATAGACCGCCGGGTCTGGACTGACCCGGATCGTCTCCTCCCCGTCCTCGAACGGGAAGGTGTAGGCCGGCGCCTGGTCGAGGGCAGCCCCCTCGACCGGCACGATCGCCGGCGGGACGACCGGAGGATGGAGAAGACCACCCAGGCACCCGGCGCCGAGTGCCATGGCGACGAGGACGAGCGCGGTGAGGATCCGTTTCCACATGGTATCAGATGTAATCCGGGAGGTCGGCGAGCGAATCGATGACAAGGTCCGGTGTGATGCCTGAAGCGCGAACCGTCTCCTCCCGGTACTTGCCGGTCCTGACCAGGATGCCCTTCATCCCGGAGGCCCGGGCGCCGCCGATATCGGTGACGATGTCGTCGCCGATCATCGCCGCCTCCCCCGGGTCCGCCCCGATCTCCCGGAGCGCACGGCGGAAGAAAGCCGGGGAGGGTTTCCCGATCACCTCCGCCTCCTTTCCGGCGGCGTACTCGAGCGCGGCCACGAAGGGGCCGGCCGAGAGCATCAGCCCGTCCGCCCCCATCCAGTACCGGTCTTTTTCGAGCGCGACGAGGTCTGCGCCGCCCACGAGAAGGCGGAACGCCCGGTTCATCGAGGCGTAGGTCAGATCGTCGCCCGCGTCGGCGACCACGACCGCGTCGGCATTCTCCTCCACGGGCACGATACCGGCCTCCTCGAAGTCTCTCCGGGCGTTCGGGGTGGTGAGGAGGAAGCACCGGGTCCGGCCACCTTCCCGCAGGTGTGCGGCGGCGGCGACCGGGGCGGTGATGATCCAGGGTTCCGGGACGGCATAGCCGAGGGCCTGCAGGCGGCCGGCGACCGAATGGCGGGAGCGGCGGGTGGTGTTGGAGACGAACCGGTAGGGTATTCCCCGCCGGTCGAGTTCCCGGAGCGTCCGGCCCGCTCCAGCGACAGCTCGGTCGCCGACGTAGAGGACGCCGTCGATATCGATCAGGGCTGCTCCGATCTTCATGTCGTTCCTTTTGTTGTCTGCAGGAGTATTTATGCGGTGCCCGGGAGGAGCGGCACATTCGTGAGAACCTTGATGGGGTTACAGGTGTATCCGCCTTCGATCCGGAGAACATCACAAGGAGGAGAAAGAGGATATGGATACGTTCGAACGGATACCGGTGGACGTACGCTGGAAACTTGCCGCCCGGGAAGTCTCCACACTGCCGCTTGCCTATCGGAGAGCCATCAGGGACGGTGCCGACGACCAGCTCTACAACGAGGTCGAGCGGGCGGTATGGCGGGAGCAGGGGAGGGAAGCGGGCGTCATCGCCCGTGCCTTCGGGATGCCGCTCGGAAACGCCCGGGAGGTTGCGGAAGCGTTTGCGGCGGCAACAGGGGTGCTCTTTGGGCCCGAGTACCGGTACGAGGTCAAGGAATCAGCGCCGGACGAGGCGCTCCTGACCGTCCGGAAGTGTGCGATGGTCGCGCGGGCGAAAGAACAGGGCGAAAACCCACTTGCCGTCTGCAACGCCTGTCACGGTTACACAGGCGCCGCGATACCGGGTTTGAACCCGGACTACGCTCTGAAATACCTGAGCGCCATCTGTGCCGGCGACGATGTGTGCTCGATCGTGGTGAGGCCCGCACAGAAGAAGTAACGCAGGAGGGAAAGGTCCCCCGTTCACTTTCACTACGCGGGGATCAGGTTGAATTCCGCCAGAGTCCAACCCTCTGCCGACAGAATGGCTTACCCATTCGATCGGGCAGGGAGGCTGTGGCGGGCCCGGGCTGACCGGGCCGGGGAGCATAACGCCTTCGGGGGGGACGAGAGGTTCGCCCCGGGGCGGTGGTCCCCGCTCGCCCCCTTCCCGGACTACGATAGGGCCCGGAGGCTCCGGGACGACCTCATTGCCGGTTACCGGGGCCGGGCGTTCGAGGACGTCTTTTGCGGCCGGGAGGTTGCGTGTGGCGGGGGGAGATGTTACCGTCTTGAGTCCCGGAGCGCCATGGACCTTGATGACCGTGACCCGGATCGGGCGGTGGCGGCCATCCTCGGCGACCTCACCCTGGTCCGCGGCATCGGTGAGGTGACGGAGCGGAAGCTGAAAAGGTGGGGTTACCGGACGGTCGCCGACCTTGTCCGGCACCCGCTCTACCGCCGGGAGGCTGCCCGGCTCCTGGACTCGGTTGCGGAGGGGGACGTCTGCAACCTTCTGGAGCGGATTGGGCGGCGCCGGAGAAGCGATCCGCTCCTCCTCGAGGTCAGCCGGTTCCACGCTCCCGGGGATTTCATCTTCCTCGATATCGAGACCCTGGGGCTCTTCTCCCGGCCGATCATCCTCATCGGCCTCGCCCGGGTTCGGGGCGGGTCAATCGTCGTCCACCAGTACCTGCTCCGGTCCGTCGACGAGGAGGAAGCGGCGCTCACCACCGTCCTCCCCGATCTGGAAGCGGTGGGCACGGCCCTCGTCACCTTCAACGGCCGGGCGTTCGACCTCCCCTATATCCGGGAGCGGCTTGCCTACTACGGTATCCCGGCAGAGCTCGGCATGCCTCACTTCGACGTCCTCCACTTCGCACGCCGCCGCTGGAGGGGCTCGTTCGCCACCTGCCGGCTCGGCACGCTCGAGAGGGAGGTCCTCGGCGTCGGGCGGGCGGATGACGTTCCGGGCCGGATGGTGCCGGAGTTTTACGATACCTACCAGCGGACGGGAAATCCCGGCCCGCTCGTCCCGGTGGTGGAGCATAACCGCCAGGACCTCATCTCGCTCGCCCGGCTCTTTGCCATACTCCGGGGGGATGGCAATGGCGGTGCGTGACTTTCTCGACCTGCTCGCGACCGATCCCCGGTTTCGGGAGAGTGTCGTGCATATCGAGACCACGTCCCGCCGGGAAGCCCGGTATGGAGACCTCTCCCGTCTCCTTCCAAAAGAACTTCAGTCCTACTGCGATGGGAAGGGACTCCGGCTCTACACTCACCAGTGTGCGGCGATCGAACACCTGCGCACCGGAGAGAACATCATCATCACCACCCCGACCGCGAGCGGAAAGACGCTCGCGTTCCTGCTCCCGGTCTTCGAGCATCTCGCCGCCGACCCCGGCGCAACCGCGCTCTTCCTCTACCCGACAAAAGCGCTCGCGAACGATCAGGTGAAGGTGGTCCGGGAATTGGAGCGGGAGTCCGGGATCCGGGTGGACGCCGCCATCTACGACGGCGACACGCCCGCCGGGAGGCGGCCGGCGATCCGGGAGCGTTCACGGGTCATCCTCTCGAACCCGCACGAACTCCACCAGGTCCTCGCCTGGCACATGAAGTGGAGCCGATTTTTCCGGAACCTGCGGTTTGTGGTGATCGACGAGGCCCACCGTTATCGCGGGGTTGCCGGATCGCACATGGCGATGCTCCTCCGCCGCCTTGCCCGCATCGCCGACCACTACGGTGCCCGTCCGCAGTTCGTCCTCTCCTCGGCCACCCTTGCAAACCCCGGGGAGTTCGCCGCCCGCCTGACCGGGGAGGAGGCGATCGCTATCGGGGAGGACGGGTCGCCGGCGGGTGCAAAGACGTTCGTCCTCTACAACCCCTCTACCGCCGGCGGCGGGCGGTCCGCCCATTCGGCGACGAAAGACCTCCTCCTTGCGTCGGTGGAAAGCGGATGCCGGACGCTCTGCTTCACCGTCTCCCGGAGACTTGCCGAACTGATCGCGATCCGCTCCGGGCCGTTCCCGGCAATAAGCGCATACCGGGCCGGCTACCTCCCCAAAGACCGGCGGGCGATCGAGGACGGTCTCAAAGACGGCAGTCTCCGCGGCGTCGTGACGACGAACGCCCTCGAACTCGGGATCGATGTCGGGTCGCTCGACGGCGTCATCATCTCCGGGTATCCCGGGACGATGATCTCGGTCCGGCAGCAGGCGGGGAGGTCCGGACGCCGCTCCGGCGAGTCGTTTGCCGTTCTCGTCGCGTTCGAGAACCCGCTCGACCAGTACTTCATGCGCCACCCGCAGGCGTTCTTCTCCCGGCCCTGCGAGCATGCCGTCGTGGACACGGGAAATCCGTATATCCTCTCGGGCCACCTCCTCTGCGCGGCGGCGGAACTCCCTGTCGACCCGGAGCGTGACGGCCGCTGGTTCGGTCCGGATCTCGCGGGGATGCTTGCGGCATTCGAGCAGGTCCACCTGCTCCGGAAGGCCTCGAGGGGCTGGATCTACGCCGGAAAGGGACGGGCGGCGGATATGGTCAGCCTGGACGCCGTCTCCTCCGATACCTTCCGGGTGATGCACGGGGCGAGACTGCTCGAGACGATGGATCGGGGGCAGGCCTACCGGGAGGCGCACCCGGGCGCCATCCTCCTCCACCGGGGGGAGACCTACGTGGTGACCGCGATGGATCTCGACCAACATGCCATCCGGGTGGAGGAGACCGATACCGATACCTATACCCAGCCCCTCTCCACCACCGACGTGGCAGTCGTGCGGGAGATCCGGCGCCGCGATATCGGGGGCATGCAGGTCTCGTTCGGCGACATCAAGGTCACCCAAGAGGTCGTCGGGTATACAGTGCGCCATTATGGTCGGGCCGTGAGTTACCACCGGCTGGACCTCCCGCCGCTCCACCTTGAGACGAAGGCTCTCTGGTTCACCCTGCCGGACCGGGCGGTGGAGGAGGTCGTCGCAGGGGGGCGAGACCTTGCCGGCGGGCTGCACGGTGCGGAGCACGCCCTGATCGCCGTCATGCCCTATCATGTCGTCTGCGACCGCCATGACATCGGCGGACTCTCGACCTCCTTCCACGCTGCAACCGGTGCGCCGACGATATTCGTCTACGACGGCTACGAGGGCGGGATCGGGCTTGCGGAGAAGGCGTTCGCCCTCCTCCCCGCGGTTGCCGGGACGGCGCACGAACTGGTCCGCGACTGCGGGTGCACTGCGGGATGCCCCGCATGCATCTATTCGCCGAAGTGCGGGAACCAGAACCAGCCGCTTGACCGGGAGGCGGCCGTTAGCATCCTTGACGACCTTGCCGGACGGCTTTCTGTCACGGGGCGCCACCCCTCCAATCCCTGATCGATACCCTCAAGTTCTCGCCTGCCGATAACCGGCGCCAGGATGCCCCCATGAATCTCATCCTGGTCCCAATTGGGAAGGTCGATCCTGAGGAGATACGGATGCTCAAGGATCCCCTGGAGGCGGCGTTCTCCCGCGACGTCGCGATCGGGGAGGAGATCCCGCTTCCTGCAGCCGCGCGGAACGCCGCCCGCAACCAGTACGACGCGGAGATGGTGCTCGAGTTCCTCTCGCTCTCCTTGGAGCCCGCCGGCGGCAACCGGATACTGGGGATCACCAACGCCGACCTCTACTTCCCGGGAATGAACTTTGTCTTTGGGATAGCCGATCGGAGGTGCGCCCTGATCTCCCTTCATCGTCTCAGACAGTCGTTCTACAGGCTGCCGGAAGATGCGGCCCTCTTTTTGCACCGCGCCGTGGTGGAGGCGGTGCATGAGCTGGGGCACACCTTCGGGCTCGCCCACTGCGAAGACCCCCGGTGCGTAATGCGTTTCTCAAACACCATCGCTGAGACCGATCGAAAGGGCCCGGGGTTCTGTTCGGCCTGCCGTCCGCGGGTTTGTTCTGGGGCGGCCGGACGGCAGTGGCGGGCCGGGTAGAAAGGATCGATCCTTATCTCCCAAAAATGCGGAAAACAATTCCCTCTTGCTGCGCCCATCCCGAATAATCGAATCACCGGCATACAATATATTTTTGATGTAATAAAAAAGCGTTATCGGGAGAAAGGCCCAAATATTGGGCTAATGTTAAATTTGGGGGATTAATTCACGAATATCGAATCGGAACATTTTTAGTCTGCCACTCCAACCTTATGGATTGTCCCCAATATCATTTTTCTGTGACCCCCTGTTGCTCTACTGTATCGATCCGGAGCTGGCGGTTTCTTCTGCACCCGATCGTCGGCGGGCTCCCGGGGGACGCCGGTTGCGACTCCCCTGCCGTGCAGCCATCCGCCGGGACGGCACGATCACGCCAGATCCTCGTCCTCGAAGATGAAGACCTCTTCGATGGTTGAGCCGAGCGCCCTGGACACTTTATAGGCGAGTTTCAGGGAGGGGTTGTACTTCCCCTTCTCGAGGAAGACGATCGTCTCCCGCCGGACCCCGACCTGCTGCGCCAGCTCCTCCTGGGTAATCCCCGCCTTCGCCCGGAGCTCCCGGATCCGGGTCCTCACCCGGCGTCCCCCTTCCGGAGCAGGTATAGTTCCGCAACGCTCGCGCTGATCCCCGCAAGAAGGAAGAGTGCAACCAGCACCTCCCTCCCGCTCAGCCGGACCATGCCAGCAAAATCGACGAAGAGCAGGAACATCAGGGCGACAAACGAGACCTGCCAGGCGTACGAGCGTGCGAACGTGCGGATCTTGCGGAGCCGTTCGTCGTCTGGGGGGCCTTCGTCGGTCTTCATCCGCTCCATCACGGCCCCGGCGATGAGCAGCACCCCGAAGGGGATGAGGATGATGGGTATCCAGGGGTTCAGCCCGGGGAGGATCACGGCGAAGGCGGTTCCGGTGAGGATGGAGGCCCCACCGACCACTGCCTGCAACGTCGGCCTCACGCCACATCCCCCTGCCGGAAGAAGTACCACTGGAATAGCCGTGCGGAGAGCCCCATCAGCAGTATGGTCGAGAGGAGCACGGTCTCGACCGTGAGGGCGAGCAGCCCGAGGTAGTTCACCCAGAAGAGCAGAGCAAGGAAGACGATGGTGAGGAGCCAGGAGTAGGAGATGCCGTAGGCCCCGATCTTCTGCGTCCGCTCGTCTCTCTCCGGTTCGTCCCGAAACCTCCAGTGCCGGACCACGGCCACCGCGAGGATCACGAGACCGATGGTCACCAGGAGCGAGGAGATCGCCTCCGTCCCGGCTACAAGGAATGGAAGGAGTATGCCTGCAGCGCCGAGAACCACTCCCGCCGCAATCTGTATCGCGTATCGCTTCTTCATCGCGCCACCTGTTATGTATATCTAACATTGTGTTAGAAAAATATAACGTTTGCGGTGTGGGGCGCAGACGCGGCACTCCGGTCGTGGATGCCCGTCCATCCCTGGTCCCGCAATCCTCCTTTACCACCGCTCGTCGCCTCGATAGCCGCATTGCAATAGAGAATATCATAACTCCTCACGATCAGGCTGGAGGGATACTTCCTATCCCTCCGGCCGGGCGGTGGGGGTCGTCCTTCGGTCTTCGAGGTTATCTCCCCCACCCCGCCCGGCCTGCGACATACGATAACCAGATCCTGATTGCTCTGCCCACCCCGGCCACGAATCCGCCCCTCCTCCGCCAGCCGCCGCCGCGGATCCTCCGACGGAATCGCTACGATAGGACGCGCCCGGGATGCATGGTGCCGGCGGGCGACGGGAGAGCCGGGGAAAGGAGTTGTTCGCCCGGGGTTTGATATCTGCAATTTTTGGAGATTTCGCCAAAACCTTAATTTTGGTTGAGAATACCTGGATGGTGATCATCCCACGACTGTGAGCAGGATCAACTATGAACCGGTTACTGATAGTATCAAACAGGCTTCCGGTCGGTGTTTCCCGCAAGAACGGCGACCTCCACCTGCAACGGAGCGTCGGCGGTCTTGCCACGGGAGTTGGCTCTTTCTACAAGTCCTACGAGAGCCTCTGGGTCGGCTGGCCTGGCATAAACATCCGGAAGAATCAGGAAGAAGAGAAAGATCGGGTTGTCGGGGTGCTCGCAAAAGAGCAGTGCCACCCGGTCTTCCTCTCCCCGTATGACATCAAGCACTACTACGACGGGTTCTGCAACAACACCCTCTGGCCGCTCCTCCACTACTTCAACCTCCATGCAGACTACGATCCGAAGACGTGGCAGGTCTACCAGAGGGTGAACGAGAAGTTCTGCGACGCCGTGATGGAGGTGGCCCGGCCCGACGACACCATCTGGGTCCACGACTACCACCTGATGCTCCTCCCGCAGATGCTCCGGGAGCGCCTGCCGGATGCCGAGATCGGGTATTTCCACCACATCCCCTTCCCGTCGTTCGAGATCTTCCGCCACCTCCCCTGGAGGAAGGAGATCCTCTCCGGCCTCCTTGGAGCGGACCTTATCGGGTTCCATACCTACGGCTACGTCCGCCACTTCCTCTCCAGCGTCCGGCGGCTCCTCGGGTACGAGCACACCTTTGGGGAGGTCAGGACCGGCACCCGGATGGTGCGCACCGACCTCTTCCCGATGGGCATCGACTACCACCGGTTCGCCGACTCCGCAGGCAGCACCCCGGTCCAGAAGGAGATCGCGCGTATCCGTCAGGAGTACGGGAAACGAAAGATCATTCTCTCGTTCGACCGCCTGGACTACACAAAGGGGATCCCGCTCCGGCTCGAGGCGTTCGACGCGCTCCTCGAGAAGAAGCCGGATTACCAGGGGAAGGTCTCGCTTGTCCTCGTCGCGGTCCCATCCCGGACCGGCGTCGATAGCTATCAGGTGTTGAAGAAACAGATCGACGAACTCGTCGGCCGCATCAACGGGAAGTACGGGACGACCGACTGGATTCCCGTTCGCTACTTCTACAATTTCCTCCCGTTCGAGACGTTAGTGGCGTTCTACAGCGCCGCCGACGTCGCTCTGGTGACGCCGCTTCGGGACGGGATGAACCTGATGGCGAAAGAGTATGTCGCCACGAGGACCGACGGCACCGGGGTGCTCATCCTCTCTGAGATGGCGGGAGCGGCGGAGGAACTCGGCGAGGCGATTATCGTCAACCCGAACGACCAGGACGCGGTGATTGAGGCGATCGAGACTGCGGTCGCCATGCCGGAGAAGGAGCAGATCGAGCGGAACCGGGTCATGCAGAGGAGGCTGATGCGCTACGACATCGAGCGCTGGGTAGGTGACTTCTTCACGCGCCTCGGCGATGCCCGGGCAGTCCAGGCCGAACGCTCCGAGCAGATCGTCACCCCGGCCATCAGGGAGGAACTGGTCGCAGACTACGCTGCGGCGAACGATCGACTGCTTCTCCTTGACTACGATGGAACTCTGGTTCCCTTCGCTGCAAAACCGCAGAAGGCGGTTCCCGGCGACGCAACCCGGGAGGTGCTCAAGTCCCTCTCCCACACACCGGGAAACGAGGTGGTGGTGATCAGCGGCAGGGACCGGTCCACGCTGGATGCCTGGTTCGGGGAGATGGATATCGGGATCATCGCCGAGCACGGTGTCTGGGTCAGGGAGCGCTCCGGGGAGTGGCGGATGCCTGAGGCGCTCTCGGACGAGTGGAAAGAGGAGATCTACCCGCTCCTCGAACTCTACACGGACCGCACCCCCGGCGCCTTCATCGAGGAGAAGGACTACTCGCTCGTCTGGCATTATCGGAGAACCGATCCGCTGCTCGGTGCGCAGCGGGCGAAAGACCTCAAGGACGACCTCCTGCACCTGACGTCGAACCTGAACGTCGGCGTCATGGACGGGAACAAGGTCATCGAGATCAAGAACAACGTCGTCAACAAAGGAAGGGCGGCGCTGAACTGGGTCTCTCAACGTGCCTGGGACTTCATCCTCGCCATCGGCGACGACCGGACAGACGAAGATCTCTTCGAGGCGATGCCGCCCGAGGCCTACTCGATCAAGGTCGGGCTCGCCCCGAGCAGGGCCCGGTTCAATCTGGTCACCCAGCGGGACGTGCTGCCCCTGCTCCGGAGATGCATCGAACGCAATAAAGAAGGCGCTTCCGGAAAAAAAGAGGGGCCGGGGCGGGAAAAAGCCCTTATTGAGTCGACGGCTCCGGGATGACCGACCTGACCGTCAGGAAGACCGGGCCCCGGAGGTCCACCTTTTTGTTGTGGTCGGTGATGTGCCGCATCGCGTACTCCTCGATGCGCAGGTTGACGTCGGAGGGGAGTTTCGACATCTTCACCTGGACGTGAGCCTCTTCACCGCACCGCGCCGCCTCCTCGATCCGGGCGGCGGCGAGGCTCGATACCGCATCGAGGTAGGTGATGCCGGTGGAGACGCCTTCCTGCCGGACGGTCGCCCACTTCTCGATGTCCGGGACACCGAGGACCGAGCCGTCGTGGACGAAGACTTCGTTTGCGCAGGCAGGGCCGCAGAGTTTTGTGTTGGACTCGGGCTCTTCGACGATCACCACTATCTCCCTTCCCGCGATCTCGCCCTTCCACGCGGTGAACGTACAGGGTCCGGGGGCGGCGGCGTGCTCGGCGGCCGTGGCGCGAATCGCCTCCGCCATACGCTTCCCGGTCGCGGACGCCGGTTCCTCACGGAGGTGGACGGCGCCGGCGATCTCGCGGTCGGAGATCTCCTGCGGGAAGAACTGCGGGTAGGTGAGCTGGCGGACGTCGTTTGACTGGTAGGCGATCATCGCAAGCCGTTCCACCCCGAGGCCGAGGTTCATCACCGGCACGCCGATCCCGTACTCCGCGAGCGCCGAAGGCGAGTAGATGCCGAAGGTGGCCACCTCGACCCAGCCGAGGACCGGGTGACGGGCGTAGACCTCCGTCTGGGTCTCGGGCATGTAGTACTTCGACCGCTTCTCGTCGGGCTGGAACCGGAACTCCGTAAACCCGAAGGCCGAGAGGAGGGCTTCGCTGACGGCTTTCCCCTCTTCGAGGGTGACGTCCTCTCCCGCGACGATGCAGGAGGCCGAGTGGTAGGTCATCAGGCGGGTTGGGCCCTCCTCCTGCTCCCGCCGGAAACACCGGTCGATCGAGAAGAGCCGTATCGGGAGGTGACGTTTCTCCCAGAGGGAGGAGAGCGTCAGGAACCAGCCGCTCGTCATGTGGCTCCGGAGGGTGTTGCGCGACGACTCGGGGGCGAGCGCCTTAAACTCGGGGAAGACCGCATCGAGGATATGCACCACGGCGGCGTCGTCGGCCTCAAGGACGGTCGCGAGTTCGTGCGCCAGTTCGTCGCCGTCGATCGTCCCCTTCTTGTAGCCGTGGAGGGTCTCGCGGAGTTTCTCCTCGGCCCCGGACGGGAGCGCACGGCCGAGGATGGCCTCGATCTCCTCGACCTGCTTTCTCGCGATACCGACGTTCGGGCGGGGCAGCCCGCCGAGGTAGAAGACCCGGTCAAGGACGGCCATCGCCTCAGGCCCGAATTGCCGGTAGATGTCCGATTCTTCGACGATCAGGGGGTTCATAGCCTCGTCAAACCCCATCGCGAGGTAGGTCTCGCGGAGCCGTTGCACGATCTCGAAGATCGGGTGCGGTGTCGCCCGGGTATATCTCACCCGGGGATACCGGCCCGAGACCCCCGGCGGGGTCAGCACCGACGGCCCTTCGTGCCAGGCGTGCTCGAAGTCCTCTCTCGCTCTCTTTTTGAACTCTTCCACATCAAATCTCATATCTTCCGCTCCAGACAGACAACCCGGCTCACCGGGCTCTCGTCCCTGATGACATAATCGCAGTGCTCGGCGATTTTCTCGGAAAATGCTCGTATCTCACGGTGTTCGGGCATCTGCTCCCTCTGCAGTCGATTCCTACTGTACCCCAGATACATATAACCCTTTACCTCCACGAACCGGGCCCCGGAGTCCTGGTAGATCGCCGCATACCCCTCGGGAGAGAAGTCGTTGTAGCCGCGCACCACCGTGGTGCGGATGGCCGACCGGCGCTCCCGAAGTCCGGCGAGGCTCTCGTGAATCCTGTCCCAGTAGTCCTCCTTCGGCCGGCAGAGGGAGAGGTAGGTCTCCCGGTCGGGGGCGTCCAACGAGACATAGGTCTGGTAGGGCCGGCATCGGGCGAGGACGTCGGGCCGGGTGCCGTTCGAGACGAGGAACGTTGTATAACCCTCGGCGTTGAGGCCGTCGACCAGCTCCGGGAGCCGCGAGTAGCAGGTCGGCTCCCCCGAGAGGGATATCGCGACCATCGTGGGGTCGAGAGCCTCCGCGAACCGTTCCGGCGCTACGTAGGGCGAGACCTTGTAGCCCGAGAGCGCTTTTTTCTGGACGCGCCGGAGATTTTCGATGATCACGTCCGGCGGGCACTCCTCTTCCTCCACGACCTCGTGCTCGAACGACCGCCAGCAGAAGAGGCACTGCTGGTTGCACTTGAGGGTCGGGGTCATCTGGACACAGCGGTGGCTCTCGATGCCGTAGAACTGTGCCTTGTAGCACATCTCCCCGCCCCTGAGCGCCCGCTTGTTCCACATGCAGGGTTTTACGGCCGCCGAAGAGTTCGGGGTGATGAATTGATAGCCCTGTTTTTTGAGGGCTTTACATGCTTCTGAGTGCATCGATCCCGAGAGTCTCTAAGGACTCCTGTAAGGTGTTCCTGACCGCGTCTACGAGCGCGAGGCGGCTGTTCCGGGTCTCCCCCTCGCTCTTCAAGACCGGGTCGTAGTGGTAGAAGGCATTGAAGAGGTCGGCGAGCTCGCGGGCGTAGGAGGCGAGCAGGTGCGGGCGGAGTTCCTCAACGGTCTGCTCGACAACGGCCGGGAACCGGGCGAGGTGCCGGGCGAGCGCGACCTCGTGGTCGGTCTCGTAGTGGTAGGCCCGCTCGAACTCCCCGGCCTTCTCGAGAATGCTGCAGGCGCGGGCGTGGGCGTACTGGATATAGGGGCCGCTCTGGCGCTCGAAGTCCAGCGCCTCCTTCCAGTTAAAGACCGTGCTCTTCTCGGGGGAGACCTTCACGATGTCGTAGCGGATGGCGGCGATGGCGACCGACTTTGCGATAGCGGCCCGCTCCTCTTCGGGGAGTTCGGGACGGCGGCTGGTCACTTCCTCGAACGCCTTCGCGGCCACTTCCTCGATGAGCTCGTCCGCCGAGACGAACTTGCCCGCCCGGGTGCTCATGGCGCCCTCTGGAAGGGAGACGAATTCGAAGAAGACGATCTCGGGCGGTTTTTCGCCGAGCAGCTCAAGGGTGGCCCGGAGCTGGGCGCCGATCAGTTTGTGGTCCGCCCCGAGGACGTCGATCATCCGGTCGTAGTTGCGTGCCTTCCAGGTGTGGTAGGCGAGGTCGCGGGTGCTGTAGACCGAGGTGCCGTCGCTGCGTCGGAGGATGTACTTCTTCTCGAACCCCTGCTCGGAGAGGTCGACCCAGAGCGTCTCGTCCTCGTGGGCCTGCGGCAGGCGCCGGACCTGCTCAACGATCCGGTCAACGTCGCCGATCCGGACGAAGTCGCTCTCCCAGACGAACCTGTCGTGGTGGGCGTTCAGGGCCGCGAGGGTCGCCTTGATCCCCTCCGCGCAGAGGGAGACGGCTTTACGGAACTTCGCGACGGTTTCGGCGTCGCCGCGTTCCACCTTCTGCATGAGATGGTCGATCTCTTCGGTGATCCCGGGGTTCTTCTCGATCTCCCGGTTCGCCGCGACGTAGACCCGGGCGACGTAATGGTCTTCCTTCTCGCCTTCCTCCCGGGCGATATCGAGATGGTCGAACCCCCACGAGACGATGGCGATCTGGCGGCCCATGTCATTGAGATAATACTGCACCTCGAGTGGGTGGCCGGCCTTCCGGAACGTCCGGGCGAGGGTGTCGCCGATGACGGTGTTCCTGATGTGGCCGACATGGAGCGGGCCGTTCGGGTTCGCGCTCGTGTGTTCGAGCACGACCCGGCCGGAACGGCGGGAGACTCTCCCGTAACCGGGCTCGATGGCTTCCCGCACCGCCTCCGAAAGAAGCGTCGGCCCGAACCGGAAGTTGACGTAGGGGCCGACCGCTTCGACCCGGACGTCGCCGAGGTCGGGGTTTGCCGAGAGTTTCTCTGCGATGCCCACGGCGATCTTCTGGGGTGCTTGCTTCTCCTTTTTTGCACGTTTAAACGCTACGGTCGAGGCGAGATCGGCGTGATCCCCGCCTGTCGTGAGGAGGACGTCCTCTTCACCGGTGCATGCCCGGAGCATGCGCTCAATCTGGTGATACTTCTTCTGAAACATCAGTATCCTGTCCTGTAACGCAGGATTGCAGCGATCCCGCCGAATGCGTTGTGGAGCATCGAACCTTCTTCGAAATCGTCCGAGATGATCCTGACCGCCGTGCTGCTCTGGTCTGCGAGCGTTGTCAGTTCGTCGATGATATCACTCTCTTCCTCGATATAGAGCGACCCGCCGTCGTTTGGGCAGGTGCCGAAGTCGAGGTCCTTGATATGTTTCCCCGGCTCGATGCTGACCGTCCGCTCCTCGGTGTAGTCGCTGTTCTGGCAGGCAAGTTTCAACCGGGCTCTCCGGAGTTTGTCGGAGAGGAGAAGGGTGTCGACGGCACCGAGTTCCAGGTTCTTCCTGACGCTTTCTTCACCGTAGGCGGCAGCTCCGTCGTCTTTGACCAGTTCCTGGAGGAACCGGTTCATTATGTTCTTTTCCTTGATGATATCGAGGCCTTTCAAGGCGTCCGACGCGTTCTCGACGAGTTCGGCAAGCCCGGACTCGTTCGTGTAGGAGACGTCGAAGAGCCCGATGATCCGTTTCTGCAGCTCGTGGTGGAGGTAGCCGCCGGCCTCGAACTCCTCCTTCGTGGGGGTTGGGCCGCCGATCAGCACGCCCTTGAACCGCTCGAAGAAGTCCTTCTCAGCGAGGAAGATATCGTTCGCGAGATCGCCGATCTTCTTGTAGAACTCGTTGATGGCGATCAGCCGGAGCCGCTGGAAACGGACGCTTGACTGACCTCCTTTTCGTTGTTTGCCGGGGACAGTCGAGGTGACGCCGCGGATTGGCTCGATCCGGTTGCCGCGGAGAAATCCGACGTAGGCCTCCCGCCGGTCGAGGACAATCAGGCCGTAGATCTCCTTCTCGCCGAGCATCTGCTCCAGCGGTTCGAGTTCGAACGAGGAACTGCACCGGTACATATAGGTATTGAGCGCCTCAGGCGGCTCGATGATCTCGCACTCGAGGTTGGTGCGGTCGCCGCCGGTGTTGATCGTGCCGCAGAAGATCGCCATGCCGTGCTCCGGCGGGCGCTTATAGTATTTCAGGCGGGAGAGGATGGAGGATATGGCACTCTGGACGTTTGTCCGGGTCTGTTTGCTTTTGATGTTTGCACACTGGCCGAACTCGTCGCGGAGCTGGGCGGTCACGTCATATATCTGCTTATCCGGAGGTATATAGAGTGTGATCAGCTCGGTACCGCTTCCCTCCTTCTCCGCAAGCCTCTCAAGCATCTTTTTAAATTCGTAGCGCTTTCGCGGGGTATCCATCTCTTGCGTTTCTTCCATCGGAGTTCACCAAGCTAACTGAAGTTTTGTTCGCTTATCGGAGCTACTATATGTTTCCCGGGGGAGGGCATAAATCTGCGCACATACGCCAATCCCCTCCCGCCGCCTCATTGCAGGCACCGGCAGGCGAGGCAGATCGTTTTTGCATCGACGATCCTTCCGTCCGCAATCATGGCCTGAAGATCCCTGACCGGGACGCGGACGACTTCAATCACCTCGTCATCGTCCATTCCGTAGTCGGAGCAGGGGGAGAGGCCCTCGGCGAGATAAAGCCAGATCCGCTCGTCGGTGTACCCAGGAGAGGGATAGATCCAGCCTTTCGGGACGAAGGTCTCCGCCTTCATCCCGGTCTCCTCGATCAGTTCCCGGTAGGCGGTCTCGTGCGGCTCCTCGCCCTCATCGATGGTGCCCGCCGGCGCCTCGAAGATGTAGCCGTCGATGGCGAACCGGTACTGCTGGATGAGGTAGCAGTCCTCCCCGTCGAGGGGGAGAATGGCGACCGCTCCACCGGGGTGGACGACCACCCGCTCCTTCGTCTTACCGTTCGGGAGGGTAACCTCCTTCTTTTCGATGCTGAGCCGTTTACCCCTGTAAATCTCCATAATTATCCCTCGTATACGATTGGATCCTCGATCCCGAGTTCATGGAACGCCTCCCTCCTGTAGTGGCAGGAGGAGCAGATTCCGCATGCGCGGTGGTTGTTCAGGTAGCAGGACCAGGTCTGTTCGTAGGGGACACCGAGGCTGAGGCCCTTTTGGATGATATCCACTTTTGTCATCCGGACAAACGGCGTCATCAGGGTGATCCGCGGGTCCGCCGCCGTGCCGAGGTCGACCACCCGCTGGAACGCCTCGATGAACTCTGGCCGGCAATCGGGATACCCCGGGTAGTCCCCGGTCTGGACACCGATGAAGATCGCGTCCGCTCGCCGGGCCTCTGCGAGGCTGGTCGCGATGGTGAGGAGGTTTGCGTTCCTGAACGGGACGTACGTGCTCGGGACGCCCTCCTCCTCGCCGGCGTACTTCTCGACTGCGATTGAGGTGTCCGTCAGGCTCGATGCCCCGATCTTCGTGAAGTGCTCGAGGCTGATCTCGACGAACTCCTGCACGTCGAGCAGGCGGGCAATCTTTTGTGCACATTCCCGCTCCTTTGCCTCCGTCCGCTGCCCGTAGGTGAAGTGGAGCGCGATGATATCGTAGCCCATATCCTTTGCGACGTAGGCGAGCGTGGTGGAGTCCATGCCGCCCGAGAGAAGGCATACTGCTTTCATCACTTTACCCCCAGGATCTTGTGCAGTTGCAGCTGAAACCTCACCGGGAGGTTCTCTTTCACGATGTAGTCCGCGATGGTGCGGTAATCAGACCCCTCCACCGGCGAGACGAAGACCTCGCCGCGGATATCGTAGCGGCTCATCACCGCCCGGGCATAGAGGAGGTCGTTTTCGTCTGCCACCACGAACTTGACGCAGTCGCGGGGAGTGATGAAGGGGAGAAGCGATAGATCGCTTTTTTCGCCCGACGAGGGGCACTTGACGTCCATGCAGATGGAGGCATAGGCCTGCATCTCGCGGAAGTCGCGTGTACCGTTCGTCTCGATCTCGACGGTATACCCATGCAGGCTGAACTTCTTGAGGAGTTTGAGCACCTCCTCGGGCTGCAGGAGCGGTTCCCCGCCGGTGATGCAGATGTGCTTTCCGTTCTGCAGCCAGACCCGGTCGAGGACTTCCGTGATACTCATCTCCTGCCCACCTTCCCGCGCGTAGGTGGTGTCGCACCAGGCGCACCGGAGGTTGCACCCGGCGAGCCGGATGAACGTGCAGGGCCGCCCCTGGTTATTTCCCTCCCCCTGGAGGCTCCGGAAGATCTCACTGACGATCATAGGTGCGCTCTGCGTAACAGGTCGTCGACTCCCAGACCCGGATCTTTACGACACGCGCGTTGTGCCCATGCCGCCCGGCCTCGGTGTTGATCATCTCCGCTATCAGCCCTGCGAGGTTCTCACTTGTCGGGTCGCCGGAGGTGGTGACGACCGGGTGGAACGCCTCGATGCATGCTGCCATGGGGTCGTCGGCGTTGAGGATCACCTGGTGGTCGAACCGTCCGACGACTTCCTTGATGCAGTTGTAGTCGAGGACGATCCCGGTGCGCTCATCAGCTGTCCCCTCGATCCAGACTTCTACCCGCCACTGGTGGCCATGCAGCCGGAAACACTTCCCCTTATAGTGAATCAGGCGGTGCGTCGCCTCGAAAAAAACTTCCTTGTATATCCGGGTATTCATCAATGAAGGTTGCCCGCCAGGATATAATATATATCAGCTCCCGATCTAATACCTAGGGCAGAAGATCGGCGTGCAAGCGGGTTCCACAATATATAAATCCGTAACGCGCGTTGTTTTATAGCACACCAGGAGTTGCTCCTATCCACAAATTTAACTAATTCGAGGGTATTCGATGGGAAATGGAAAATTTGCAGCCCGAAAACTGAAGCGCGACGCAAATAATAACCGGTGGCATGACACTGGCTACGCGCGACGCCAGCTCGGGCTCGATGTAAAAGCTGACCCCCTTGAGGGAGCACCGCAGGGCCGCGGGATCGTTCTCGAGAAGGTGGGTGTCGAGGCAAAGCAGCCGAACTCTGCGATCAGGAAGTGCGTCCGTGTGCAGCTGATCAAGAACGGTCGGCAGGTAACCGCGTTCGCCGTCGGCGACGGTGCCATCAACTTCATCGACGAGCACGATGAGGTCGAGATCGAGGGCATCGGCGGCAGACTGGGGAGGTCGAAGGGTGATATCCCCGGCGTCCGGTTCGTCGTGACCAAGGTAAACAACGTCAGCCTGCGTGAAATGGTCACGGGCCGCAAGGAGAAGCCGCGGAGGTAAGTAGTATGGTGGAAGTAGAAGCAGGAACTACGCAGCCGGAAGAGACCGGGACGCAGCAGCTCCTCTTTAACCGCTGGGACATGAGCGAGGTGGAGATCCGGGATCCGAGCCTTGCCCGTTACGTGAACCTGCATGCGATGATCGTGCCGCACTCCTGCGGCAAGCTCGTCGGCCAGCAGTTCAACAAGAGCAATATGCTGATCGTCGAGCGCCTGATCAACAGGATGATGCAGACCGAGAACAACACCGGTAAGAAGGAACTTACCATCCGCATCGTCCGGGAGGCCTTCGAGATCGTCAACAAGAAGACCAAGAAGAACCCGGTCCAGGTGCTGGTGGACGCCGTCGCGAACACCGGGCCCCGTGAGGAGACTGTCCGGCTGAAGTACGGCGGTATCAACGTGCCGAAGTCGGTCGACACCGCACCGCAACGCCGTGTCGACACTGCGCTCCGGTTCATCACCGCCGGTGTCCTGCAGGCGAGCCACAAGAAGAAGAAGAGCGTGAGCGAAGCGCTTGCCGAGGAACTGATAGCAGCCGCGAACGGCGACACCCGTTCATACGCCGTCTCGAAGAAAGAAGAAAGAGAACGCATTGCAAAGGCTGCCCGCTAAAACTCCCTATTACTTTTTTTGGTGTAATCTATGACCAGACGAAAGAAGATGGTAGAGCGGGTGACGGCGCTGATGGACAAGCCGGAGCGCATCCGGAACATCGGTATCGTTGCCCACATCGATCACGGAAAGACAACACTCTCGGACAACCTTCTTGCAGGAGCGGGCATGATCAGCGAGGAGCTCGCCGGTCGGCAGCTCTTCATGGACTCCGACGAAGAGGAACAGGCACGCGGCATCACCATCGATGCAAGCAACGTCTCGATGGTCCACACGTATGGCGGCGATGAGTACCTGATCAACATGATCGACACCCCCGGCCACGTGGACTTCGGCGGCGACGTGACCCGCGCCATGCGTGCGGTGGACGGCGCTGTCGTCGTGGTGGACGCAGTCGAGGGGACCATGCCCCAGACGGAGACCGTGCTGCGGCAGGCCTTGAAGGAAGGCGTCCGTCCGGTTCTCTTCATCAACAAGGTGGACCGGCTGGTCAACGAACTGAAGGTGGACGAGCAGGAGATGCAGATCCGCCTCGCGAAGGTGATCGACAAGGTCAACAAGCTGATCAAGGGCATGAACGAGAAGATGTACAACGAGGGCTGGAAACTCGATGCCGTGAATGGCACCGTCGCCTTCGGCTCCGCGCTCTACAACTGGGCCGTCTCCGTTCCCTTTATGCAGAAGAGCGGGGTCTCGTTCAAGGACGTCTTTGAGAAGTGCAACACCGGCGACATGAAGTGGCTGGCGAAGAACAGCCCCCTGCACGCCGTGCTCCTCGATATGGTGGTCAAGCACCTGCCGAACCCCCTCCAGGCCCAGGACCGGCGTATCCACATCATCTGGCGCGGTGACTACACCACCCCTGAGGGGAAGGCAATGGTCAATTGCGACCCGAACGGCCCCGTCTGCCTGATGGTCACCGATATCTCGTTCGACCCGCATGCAGGCGAGGTCGCCACCGGCCGTCTCTTCTCGGGAACGCTCCGCCGGGGTACCGAGTGCTACATCATAGGCGCAGCGAAGCGCGCCAACCGTCTCGCCCAGGTCGGCATCTTCATGGGTGCCGAGCGGATCGAGGTGGAAGGGCTCCCGGCCGGGAACATCGCCGCTGTGACGGGCTTGAAAGATGCCATCGTCGGTTCGACCGTCACGTCGCTCATCGAGATGACTCCCTTTGAGTCGCTGAAGCACTACTCCGAGCCGGTCATGACCGTCGCCGTCGAGGCGAAGAGCATGAAGGATCTCCCGAAGCTCGTCGAGGTTCTCCGTCAGGTGGGGAAGGAAGACCCAACGGTCCAGGTCTCGATCAACGAGGAGACCGGCGAGCACCTGATCAGCGGCATGGGCGAACTCCACCTGGAGATCATCACCGGCCGTATTAAGCGCGACAAGGGCGTCGAGATCATCACCTCCCCGCCGATCGTCGTCTACCGCGAGACGGTCACGGGCAGGGCAGGCCCGGTCGAAGGGAAGTCACCGAACCGCCACAACAGGTTCTACATCGAACTCGAACCGATGGACCCGGCAATCGTGAAGATGATCCAGGACGGCGAGATCTCGATGAACCAGCAGGCGATCGAGCGGCGTGACGCTCTCGTTGCCGCCGGTATGGACAAGGACGAGGCCAAGAACGTCAAGGCGATCGAGGGTACCAACATGTTCATCGACATGACGAAGGGTATCCAGTACCTCAACGAGACGATGGAACTGGTCCTTGACGGCTGGCGCGAGGCACTTCGCGGCGGTCCGCTTGCCGACGAGCTGGTCCAGAACTTAAAGATCCGGCTGGTGGATGTGAAACTCCACGAGGACGCTATCCACCGTGGTCCCGCCCAGGTCATCCCTGCGGTCAGGAGTGCCGTCAAGGCGGGGCTGCTGATAGCCGGCGACTCGCTCCTCGAGCCTATCCAGAAGATCCAGATCACGGTCCCGAGCGAGCAGATGGGTGCGGCAACCTCACAGATCCAGGGTCGGCGCGGCCAGGTCTTCGATATGCTGAGTGAGGGCGACACGATGACCATCGTCGGCAGGGCGCCGGTTGCCGAGCTCTTTGGATTCGCCGGCGACGTCAGGTCGGCCACCGAGGGCCGTGCGATGTGGAGCACCGAGTTCGGCGGGTTCGAACTGGTTCCCGCAGGCATCGTGGACGAAGTGGTCAAGAGCATCCGCCGGCGCAAGGGCTTGAAAGAGCAGATCCCGCGCCCGGACGATTATCTGGCGTAACCTGTCTATCGATACCCTCCCTTTTTGTTTTTTCTTGTGGCGAGCGTATGCGCCGGGAGGAACTGCCTGAATATCACCTGCTGGACGCACCTCGCGAAACGCAGGGGCATGGTGGGACTTATTGTCCCGGAGCGAGGAGTTGTAGCGGCAAAATGCCTCGCATCCGGGATCGTTGAGATGGTCCCGCGGCATGACCCGCGGAGTCGGTCGTTATACGGGAGTGTTGTCGTCGCAGGCTCTGGTCTTCGTCACAGTGTCGGTGATCCGGTTGGCACGGATGTCGGCGGCAGGTCTACTGCCGGGGTTACCGTTGTGGTAGGTGGGGGTGTTGTTTCCGATGTCGGGGTCGCCGTCGGTGTTGCGGCCGGTGGCGGGGTTTCTATGGTTGTATATGATACCGACCTGCAGGCCGGGTGAAGCGTCCCCAAAAAGTTGCGAGGCTGATCGGCAGCCAGTTTTACCGGTCGGGACGTCCGCGGTGACTTTTCAGACGATACGGTAGAATCTGTCTACCGCTTGTGCGTTGCGGCAAGCAGCCCGTAAATGGCAATCGCGGCGATCGCGATCACTCCCGGGAACGGCGCCTGCGTCGAGGTTGTGGTGGTCGTAGCCGTGGCCGTGGTTGCCGGTGTCTCCGCGGGCGTTCCCGTGGCCGTAGTGCTGGATTCCGTAGGTGTCATCGTCGGAGCGGCGGCGAACGTGATGCTATGCTGTTTGAGCAGACCGTCCTTCGCGCTGTACGCGTAGTATCGTCCGTATTTCCCACCGAGCGTATGTGTGTTGACCGTGAAGTAGCCGTCGTTCGGCACGGCGATGACCTGGACGATCTGCCTTGTGGGGTCGTCGTTCCGGTAGTGCCGGAGTTCTGTAACCGGGTTCTGCGTATCCGCGTTGCGGAGGTTGATAAGCTCAAGGACGAGAGGTTCGCTCCCCACCTCGATTGTCTCGCCGGACTGCACCACCCGCGGAGCGGTCCCCTGTGCGGCTGCCGGGAAGACGAGCACCAGGGCGAGGACCACAAGGAAACCTAAGAGATACTGGAATGTCTTTTTCTCGTGCTTCATAGTTCCAACCTGGCATTTGCCATATATATGCGTATTGAAATACTGCTGGAGTTGTTGCCCCTCCACCCGGAAAATCTGCCGGGGCACCCGGCCCGGACTGCTCCACCAGAGTGATTGTTTCGAGAAAAAGGGGTCAGGGGGTTACTCGATGACGAACGCCATCGAGAATGTGGTCTCGTTTCCGATTGTCTCTTCCCAGGAGCGCTTGTAGATCGCGGAAAACTCGCCGCTCCCCTCCTCAGCCGCGGTGTACTCCCACACGTGCACTCCACCGGCACCCACGAGCCCGGTCTCCGGCGCGATGAACGTGTCGTTCACGTACTCGAGCCCGGCGGACGAGGTGACGTTCCACTCGTAGCCAGTCGTCGGGTTCTCGTCGAGACTGATGGTGATCTCGCTTCCGACGGGGACAGTGACGGTTTCGTTGTTGTTCGTCTCGTTAAAGGCGTACTCCTCCGCCGGGGCGGGTGTGGACGTCGCGGTCGGAGCGGCCGTGGTCTCCACCGGCGTGGGCGTCGGGGTCCCCTCCTCCGCCGGCTGCGACGTGCACCCGGCACCGAGGAGGCACAGCACCAGGAGTCCTGCAATCAGGACACCATAGATACTCTTTTTCTGAACCATGCGGTAAGTTCGCTTAGAATTGTTAAATACTTTTCTTAAACCCTTTATGACGGTGCCCGCCGATCCATCTTGTTCCAGCTGTTTTCACTCAGCCATCGTGAATGGGGTTGGTGAGCGCTTCAAAATGCACTCAGTTCGACCCAATCGATCCGTATCGTTAAATAGCAATTTATAAATACGATTCTATCTATCTGGTCTTTCTGAGGGCATCATTATGAGAACACTCTCTTCAAACA
Source organism: Methanoculleus nereidis (assembly GCF_032944295.1). Lineage (NCBI taxonomy): Archaea > Methanobacteriati > Methanobacteriota > Methanomicrobia > Methanomicrobiales > Methanomicrobiaceae > Methanoculleus > Methanoculleus nereidis. The sequence goes on along the minus strand of NZ_JABFFQ010000003.1, from coordinate 5,179 downwards.
CGATCTTCCCGGCGCTTCTTATCATGCTTGGGATCTGCATGCTCGCTGCAGGCTGTACATCGGATACGTCCCCCACAGAGACGACTCCTTATGAAACCAGCTCTGTGGCCACGACAGCCCCTGCTGCCGGCACCACCGTCTCCGGTGCGGCAGAAGGAAGCATATCTGCAGTACCGTTTGCGACCCTGATCTCGTACCTGCCGGGCGCTCCTGCGGGCTGGACTGCAGACGAGCCGGCGGGGGCTACCTGGACGGTCGAGGACGGCCAATGGACCTGGGCGTCTCGTGATTACAGCAAGGGTGACGCCCGGGCAACGGTCCTGATCCAGGACTCGGCCTATTACAACGTGGGCTACTGGGAGTCGTGGGACTCGCTTGTTGCATTCGAGACGACTGAGGGTTACTACAAGTCGGGCACGGTCAGCGGCCACCCATCCTGGGAGGTCTTCAGCAAACCCGACTCCTACGGCACCTGGGTCGGCGTGAACGAGCGGTTCATGGTCTATGTCAGTGTCGAAGGCGGTTCTGAGCAGGATCTCAATGCGTTCGTAAATGCCATCGACTACGGCGGCATCGCGAACCTGGAGTGAACCCTAACTCTTCTTTTCATCGGCCCGGCATGGCTGTGATGACGTAGTGGTACGGTCCCGACTCCGCAACCGCTGTAACCCAGAGCCCCGCCTCTGCCATCAGCGACGCCGCATGCTCCGTGCTGAACTTCTTTGCGGGCGGCGGGCCGAGGGGCAGGGGTTCCTTCTTCCAGTCCACGTCGACGACCATGCCGGTGCTGCGTGCCATCTGTCTCGCGTTCTCGAGCACCCGGACCGGGTCGATGAAGTCGTGAAGGTCGATGCCGAAGAAGACGACGTCCGCACAGCCGTCGCAGAGAACAATCTCCTCGGCCATCCCCCGATGGAGGACGACGTTGTCGAGCCCTTCGGAAAAAGCCTTCTCCTGCAGGAGGTCGAGAGCCTCAGCGTCGATATCGATCCCGCAGACGCGGCCGTGCGGCCCGACCATCCGCGCCGCCGGGAGCGCGAAGAATCCCTCCCCGCACCCGACGTCGATGAAGGTGGCTCCGGAAACAAGCCCGATCCCTTCGAGGATGGACTCGGGGTGCTGCCAGCGCCGGCGGCCGCCCTCATCTTCCGGGGAGCGTCTTTTGACACGTGTGTGATGCGCCATACTGGTTCCGGGCGACAGCATCCGGGAAGAACCTGCCGCTCCCGCCGGGACCGTTGCGGCAGCTCGTTAGATGGTATCGGAGACCGGCCCGGCTGAGGGAAGACCGGAATCCTCTCCCCACGGCAGGGGTTCGGGGACAGCCCCGGATTCAGAGCAAAAAAAGTCGGGAGTTTCCCGCTCCCTCACTTCATCGCTTTACGGATCTTCTCCTGCGTTTCCGGTTCCTGCGGGTTCATCTGGTGGGCGGTCTGGACATGCCCCTCGATCCGCTTCATCAACTCGTTCTCGTTCTCCGCCTTCTCCTCAAACTCGCACTCGAGACCAAGGTCCTTGCACCTGAATGTCTTCTGTTCCTGCATACTTTTCACTGGCCGGGTGTATAATGGATTTGATATAAAATTGTATCGCCGTTATTTCCGACGTAGCCCGCATGGCCGGGCGCTTCTGATCCGACGGTGCCCGGCGGCGCAGGATAACCCGCCGCTCCCCCGGCAAGCCCGGCTCGTCTCGTTTGGCGCGCCTTCGGGGTCGGGAGCGTGGAGCACACCCGCCGCCGACGCCCGTGAAAGAATGTCACGCCTTCCTGCACTCAACCATCTCCTCGATCAACCCATCCCGCAGGGTGACGATCCGGCAGAAGTACTCTTTATGCCAGTCCTCGTGCGAGACCATCACGATCGTCTGATCGAGGTCCTCGTTTAAGCGGGCGAAGAGGTCGAGGATACTCCTTGATGTCTGGCTGTCAAGGTTCGCACAGGGCTCGTCGGCGAGCAGGATACTCGGGTTGTTCACGAGCGCCCGGGCTATCGCCACCCGCTGCTGCTCCCCGCCCGAGAGTTCGCTCTGCCGGTGGTCCATCCGGTCCCCGAGGCCTACCCGGCGAAGGATCTCGGTGCTCCGTTCGAGATACTCGGCTTTCGATGCTCCGCGAACAAGCGACGTCAGGTAGACATTCTCGAGCGCGGTGAGTTCCCCGATCAGCGCGTAGTCCTGGAAGACGTAGCCGAGCCGGTTCAGCCGAAAAAGGGTCCGTCGGTGGTCGGAGAGGGCGAGGACATCGGTCCCGTCGATCAGGACCCTGCCGGAAGTGGGCCGGTCGAGGAGCCCGAGGATGTGGAGGAGTGTCGACTTGCCGCTGCCGCTTGCTCCCATGATTCCGACGAACTCCCCTTTTGCGACCTCGAGCGAGACGCCCCCGAGGGCCCGAACCTCAACCCTCCCCATGGTGTAGATCCTCGTGAGATTTTCTACAACGATCACCCGTTCACCCCCTGATTGCGGAGAGGATATCCTCCCGGGCGATCCGCCACGCCGGGATATAGCCCGCCACCATCGAGACCGCAAAGAGGCTTGCGATGCTCCGGAGGATGGCCGATACCTCCACGTCCGGGTAGACCGGGCCGCCGGGGAAGACGAGCGGGTAAGCGGTCAGGTAGGTTGTCACGCCGGCGTTCAGCGCTATCCCGACGAGCGCCCCGACAGCGGTGATGAAGAGTACCTGGAGGACGTAGGAGTTGATGATGATCTGCTGGTCGATGCCGATCGCCTTCAGGATCCCGATCTGCCGCCGCCGGTTCACGGTGTTGATGAAGATCACAATGAAGACCACCACGATGGCGATGATCAGGCTGACGAGCGTCGAGATGGTGTTGATGATGTTGAAACTCTGGATCGCCTGCTCGACGAACCCTCCTGACTTCTCCCGGAACGTCAGGACATCTTCCTGAACGCCGTAGGAGAGGATCTCCGTCTTATACTCATCCTCTCTGCCGTTGACTGCGGTCTTCACCAGGATCATGGACGCCTGGTCCTGGAGCCCGAGCACCCTGCTCATCTCGCGGGTGGTGACGAAGGCTGCGGTATCGACGCCGAAGGACTGGGTCTCGAAGAGCCCCTTCACCCGGTAGGTCCGCGTCTCACCGTTCGGGTAGGCCACCTCTACCGAGTCGCCGACCCCGACCCCCTGGAGCGAGGGGAGGCCGCCCGCCTCCTCCCCTTCCGTCCCCGCAAGGGTCGTGCCCATGACGATTGCGTCGGTGTCTCCGTTCGAGAGGAACTCTCCTGCGGTCATGTATTCGGCGATCCTGGTCACCGACCGCTCGTCTTCCGGGGTTATGCCGTAGAGCGTGCTTGCGGCGTTGCGGCCCCGGTAGAAGTAGGTCACACCGGCGGTTATCCGGGGCGATGTTCCGGTGATCCCTGCTATCCGCTCGACCTTCTTCTGGAGGCTGGTCACGTCGTCGATATACTGGCTGCCCTCCCGGGGCTCGATGACCAGATTTCCGAGGTCGAAGTCGATCGACTGTGCATCGAAGGTCTCGACGACCCCGGAGATGATCGAGGGGAGGAAGACCAGGTTCACGAAGATGAGGGCGATGATCATGATGGTGAGGGCGAGCGTCCCCCTGCTCCCCCGCTGGATGGATTTCCACGCAAGGAACGCCGAGACCCTGAGGCCTGCAAGCACAGGCACGTCACTCCCCCTGCCGCCGCCGGTACCAGAAGATCGCGGCCGCGATGACAATGATGAGTATCGCTGCCACGGCGGCTACCACCGGGATCAGGCCTGGTTCCGCAACGACGACCTGCAGGGCCTGCCTGACCGTGTGCTCGCCGTAGTCGTCGGTATACCGGACGACGAGGGTGTAGTTGAACTCCCCCGCCTCGTCGGCTTGCAGGGTGAAAACAGCGGGGCCGTCGTTCCCCGGTTCGATCGTCCCGAGAAACGCCTCTTTTGAGCCCGGGAGCGGAAGGTCCTCGACGGTCGCCCGGACCGACTCCGCATCCGCCGTTCCGGTGTTCTCCAGCCGAATTGTCAGGTCTACCAGGTCTCCGGCGGTGATCCGGGCCGGTTCGGTCCTGATGGAGGCGATGCCCATCTCGGCGCGGCCGACGATGGGAACACCGATTGTCGCCACCTGCCGGGACGCTGCGAGATCGGCGCCCCGGTAGTCGACAGAGACGAGGATCTGTTCGAGTCCGAGCGGTACGCTGGTGTCGGTCTCGAAGGTCAGGTTCAGGACCGACTCCCCCCCGGCCTTGAGTTCGGGGATGTAGTAGTTCTCCGAGTTCCGGGGGACGATCGCGCCGGAGGTTGCGTTGACGCTGACGGAGATGTCGCTCGCGCTGGCCTGGCCGTCGTTGTGGATGGTGAGCGTGACGTTGAAGGGGTCGCCCGGGTCGACGGATGCCGGAACGGTCCTCTCCACACGGAGCGCGGGTCTCTTGATCAGGGCGTGTGCGGAGTTGACGTTCACCGGGACGGGGTAGCGCACACCGGTCCCATCCCGCACGCTGACCCAGACCTCCGGGAAGTAGATTCCCTCTTCTCCGGGGGCGCGGATCCGGAACGTGAGGGGGAAGGACTGGCCGGGGCCGATTTCGCCGATATCCTGGAAACTTCCGGTCACGACCTCGACGTCCGTGCTCACCAGGAGCACATTCTCAATGTAGGCGTTCTCCTGCATTTCTGTAGAGGTATTCGTCTCCCCGGTGCCGGGGTCCAGCCGGATGTTGAGCGGCGATCCCGTGGCCGGTGAAGCGGTACTCGTGAGCACCACCGTGATCGTCCCTTCGTCCCCGGGCATGAGAACGGCAGGGGTGACGGTGTAGTTGGAGACGAACACCGTCGGGCCGGTCGCGGACGCCGCTGCCGGGACGAGCACCAGGATGAGAATGAGTATGCCCGGGATATGCCTGAGTGTTCGCCTTTTCATGTTTCTCCGGGGAGCAGCCGCGGGTTTCTGGACCATTTCTCTTCCCTCCTGGATGGGGTCTTCGGAGTCCAGAGTCCCTGATGTTTATATATAACGGTTGTGCATGGCGCCCCTTCTCGGTCAGGATTGTGCCGGCATATCGGGTATACCCTGCTGTGTTGCATAATCCCTATGATGCTTGTCCTCCTGCCAGAGCCAGCATTCTATTATAGCAGTTCACCTTCATCCGGATTTCACGAAACATGCCCTCCTGAGATGTCGCCTGTACTCCTTCCCCG
>NZ_JABFFQ010000002.1:0-201851 GCF_032944295.1 Methanoculleus nereidis | reverse complement strand
CATCGGGATTGAGATCCCAAAACCCTTGCAGCCTCGCTCCCCACTGACCAAGACCGCGATCGGATCCGTATTACTGTTTTTCATCAGGTATGCTTGAATCCACATTCATGCCCGATTCAACAGAGCCTAAAAAAGGAAGAGTATCCTACTCAATCACAATCGCCGGCTTGAACGGCAGGGCCGCCGACGCCTTCGGGTGGGTGCTTGCCTCAGCGCTCCGGACCGTCACCGGCACACCGAACTCGTGCTCCAGGAACGCTCGTGCGCCCTCGAGGACCGCCTGTTCGTCGGGGGACGACGCCGCGAGTTGCTTCACGAGGTCGGGCGGCAACTTCAGGACGAGTTTTGTGATCTGCTTCGCCGCGTCCGTCGCCTCGCGGCCGCGCTTGCGCATCTCCTCGTTCTGCATGATCTCCCGCACCACCTTCGTCTTGTCGGCCGATGCCGCGATGATCCGGAAGGCCTCGTGCTTCCAGGCCGGTGAGACGAAGAGGCTGACGGATTTAGGCTCCATCGGGATGAGTTTCACGATCGACTCGATATCCTCGACCGTCCTGGCGAGAAGCTCCTCAGCGAGCTCGACCTCCGGGTTGACCCGGGTCTCATCAACCTCCGGCCAGGGGGCGAAGGAGACCATACCCTCCCCGCCGACCTCGCGCCAGAGCGCCTCGCAGGTGAAGGGGATGATCGGGGCAAGCAGCCGCACCCAGGTCCGGCAGAGGTCCTGCATCACAGCCCCGCCGGTCATGCCCTCGGGCAGGCGGCGGCGGTACCACTTCAGGTCGGCCTCGACGCCGAAGAATGCCTCCTGCAGTGCCTGCCGGGTCTGGAACGAGTCGAGTGCTGCCGTTGCGCTCTCGATACGGCGCTGGAGCCTGCTCGCGAGCCAGGCATCGATGGGGGAGGTTCCTTCGGCCTCTTTCGCCTCCTCGACTGTGTTCCAGAACCGCTCGATCTGTCTTTTCGTCGACGAGACTAACTCATTCCTCCAGTCGAAGTCCTGCCAGGGCTCGGCACTCCCGACGAGGAACATCCGAACCGTATCGGCGCCGAACTCCTCCAGGGCATCCTCGAGCAGGAAGACATTACCCTTGCTCGAGGACATCTTCGCCCCGTTCAGGAGCCCCATCCCGAAGACCACCATGCCTTGCGGCTGCAGTTCCTGCGGGAAGATCGCCCGGTGGTGGAAGAGCTGGAACGTGAGGTGGTTTGAGATGAGGTCCTTTGCCGAGAACCGGTAATCGTAGGGATACCAGTAGAGGAACTCGCTCCGGATCGCATCAAGCGTCTCGCGGTCGACGGTCTCCGGGTTCCCTTCCCCGAAGAAGACGTAGTCAAAGACCTCCGGCGTCAGGTCCTCCGGCGGGATGGCCTTTAGGTGGTGGGCGATCGTGTAGTAGGCCATGTAGATCGTCGAGTCGGAGAGCGGCTCGATGATCCAGGTCGGGTCCCAGGGCAGTTTCGTCCCGAGCCCCACCCGCCGGGTGCAGGCCCAGTCCTTCAGCCAGTCGACCGTCCGGTCGAACTCCGTCCGGACCTCGGGCGGGACGAGCGCCATCCGCTCGAGCAGGACCTTCACCTGCTCTTTCCAGCACGGGTCGCTGTACTCCAGGAACCACTGGTCGTGGAGGATCTTCACAAAGACCCTTCCTCCGCACCGGCAGACAACCTGGCGGTTGTCGAACTCGTACATCGGGATGGAGCCGTACCGCTCCATCATCAGCGCCGCAACGTCGTCCCGGGCCTCCCGCACCGGCCTGCCGCCGTACTTCTCAAAGACCTTCCCGCGGGAGAACTCGGCGCTGTAGACCTCCTGGGTGAGCGCCTCCATTCCCGGGTCGTTCTGGTCGCGGATGCCTGCACGCTCGACCGCGTCCTTTGCCGGGATCTCGCCGTAGCCCTCAACGGAGATGAGCGGGATCGGCCGGATGGACGTGTACTTCCCCTGCTGCTGCAGGTCGCGGAGCGCGATGTAATCGAATGGTGCGTGGGCCGGAACGCTCATGACGATCCCGGTCCCCATGTCCGGGTCCACGAACGTCGCCGGGAGAACAGGGACCTCGCCGGAGAGCGGGTGGGAGACCGTCTGGTCGATGAGCACCGTTCCCGGGACCTCCTCCCCCACGCGGATGTCGTGGTCCTGCAGGGCGAGTTTATCTGCGGCCTCCCTGCTCAGGAGCCACTCCTCGTTATCAAGCGTCACCCGCACATAAGTAACGTCGGGGTTCACCCAGAGGTTCGTCACGCCGTAGACCGTCTCGGGCCGGAGGGTTGCGCAGGGTATCCTGGCGCCGTCCCAGGAGAAGACCACCAGCGTGAATTTGATGATCTCGGCCTTCTCGCCCTCGAGCAGGTCATGGTCGCCGACCGGGTTCTCGCACTGCGGGCAGTACTTGACCGGGTGGGCTCCTTTGACAACGTGCTCCTCCTCGTGCAGGTGCTTATACTGCCACTCGATGAACTTGCTATACTGGGGGTCGACGGTGATGAACCGGCGCCGCCAGTCGATCGAGAGTCCTGACTTCTGCATCACGCGCCGGTACTCCTCCGAGAAGTGCCGGACGATCTCCATCGGGTCGATGAACCGGTCCAGGATGTCCTGCGGCACCCGGTAAAGGTCGCGGTAGAGCCCGATCGTCTTCTCATCGCCGTTCGCGATCCTCTTCGATATCCCGATGACCGGGGTGCCGGTGACGTGGAACGCCATCGGGAAGAGAACCTGTTTTCCCCTCATCCGCTGATAACGGGCGAGGACGTCCGGGACGATGTAGGTCCGCCCGTGCCCGACGTGCATCGCCCCGCTTGGATACGGGTACGCCACGGTCAGGTAATACTTCTCCTTCTCTGCCGGATCGGCCTCGAACGCGTGCTCCCACCGGGTAATGCACTCCCGTTCGTTGCCCTGCATGTCTAATCCGCTCACTCTAAGCCTCCAGGTTCTGGTTCCTCATATATGCCCTGCATCATACCGGCCGCAGCCGGATCGTTTCGCCCTCGTTGTAGCGCTTGATCATCTCCTGGGCGATCGTGCTGTTCTTGGCGAGGAGGATGTCGCCCTCCTCGTTCACCGTGGCCGTGAAGAGATACTCCTTCCCGGCGAAGACGTCCACGATCTTGCCCTTGTTCTCAGGAGAGACGATCGTCAGTTGCTTGCGGTCGAGGCGGATCTTGATACCGCCGGCGAGTTGCATCTCCTCTTCGACGGGTTTTTGCGCCTCAAGTTCGCTCCTCGGCCGGATGTCGATCCCGATACCGAGTTTGTTCACAATCGCCGAGACATTCTTGCCGCCCTTCCCGATCGCCGCCGGGACGTCCTTGTCCTCGATGTAGACGACGGCCTTGTTGTCGCTGATGATGCGGACCTCGACCGGGCCGGTCGTGTATCGCCCGATCTCGCGCTGAACCTCCTTCTCGGCAACCTTCCAGGAAACGTTCTCCTCGGGCTCCGCTGCCGGTGCCGCGACTAAAGGCGGTTCCTCATGGGCAGCGGCAGGCTCTCCGGCGTTCCTCTTCCGGCCGAGCGGCATCACCAGGGTCTCTCCCTCGTAGCGGAAGATCTCGATCTCGGGCTCCCGCCGGGCGTGGTCGCGGACGACGATCACCGGGCGGATGTGGGTGTCGCCGGGCATGCCCTCCGGTGCCTTGATCGCCAGTTCAAGGTCGTAGATCTTCGTAATCGCGCCCTGAACGACGTAGATGACGGTGTTGATGATCTGCGGGAGGATACTGTAGTCGACCCGGTCGCAGAACCGCCGGAGACAGTCATGCACCTCCATGGCGTGCACCACGCCGACCATACCCATCCCGGCGAGGCGCATATCGGCATAGACAGTGAAGTCCTCGCTCTTCCGGATCTCGTCGAAGACCACGTAGTCGGGCCGGACGAGCAGGAGGGCTTCGGCGGTGTTCGTCATGCTGCCCTCGAGTGCCGTGTACTGGGTGATGTGGTCGGGAACCTGCAGATCCCGCGGCGCCTCCATCGTCTTCACGACGAAGTTGTTGTCGGCGAGGAACGTCGCAAGGCTCTGGGCGAGGGTGGTCTTCCCCGCCCCCGGCGGTCCTGCAATCAGGACGCCCCGGCGGTTCCCGAGGATCCGCTGCTTGATCTCCGGTGCCATGTCGTAGTCGTCGAGCGAAAGGTCCACGAGCGGCCGGACGACCGTGATCTCCATCCCGTCCGAGAACGGCCGCCGGGCAATCGAGATCCGGAGCGACCCGATCTGGACGACCGTGATCCCCCGCTTCTCGAGTTCGATGAACCCGTCCGGGTCGCGTTTTGCCCGCTCCAGGAGTTCCTGCGCCATGGCCTTGAGTTCGTACTCGCTCATCGGCGTATCCCGGAGGGTGACCAGGCGGGTCTCCCGGAGTTTGCCGATCTTTGCCACCGGCAACGCCCGCTCTTTAAGTGTGATCGCGATCGTCTCCTCATCGAGGTACTGATCGATCGAGAGCGGCGAAAAATTGCCAATCTGCGGGCGCAGGTACGTGACGTCGAGTCCTTTGGCCTTCGCCACCTCCGCCTGCACGAGATCGCTCGTGATGAACCGGGCCTCGTGGTCGATCGCGACGTTCCGGATCAGGGCGTCGATCTCGCCTCCGCTGGAGAGTTTCACCTGGTCGAGACTCGGACGCTCTCCGGCAAACTGGAGTTCGATAACACCTTCTTCCGACATTCGGAAGAGTTCTTGAAGTTCTGTCAGACCAGAAAACCCTATCTCCCGTCCCTGATTCGCCTGTGCTTCCAGTTCGGCGACGACGGCTTCCGGTATGATTATTGTTGCGCCCTTATATTCTCCGGTTTTTATCAGCGATGTTATGCGTCCATCTATCACGACGCTTGTATCGGGTACAATTTTCATAAAAAATCACCATAGTAATGAAGTCATTCACCCTTATTAGCGTATACCTTCTCTGGATCAAAGACCATTCCGGCGATCTCTTCCCCCTCGACCGTCCGGTAGAAGCATGATGCATGGCCGGTATGGCAGGCCGCACCGGTCTGCTCCACCTCGTAGAGGACGGCGTCCTCGTCGCAGTCGACGAGGATGTGGCAGACCCGCTGGACGTGCCCGCTCTCCTCCCCTTTCTTCCAGAGTTTCTGTCTGCTTCTGCTGTAATAGTGTGCATATCCGGTGGTCCGGGTGAGTTCCAGCGCCTCTGCGTTCGCGTAGGCGAGCATCAGGACATCACGAGTCCTTTTCTCCTGCACGATGACAGGCACTAATCCGTCCTTGAACTGTATCTCCATATTGGTTCACATTCCTGCGATTGTCTTCATGATTACAAAGAGGATATCTCCCATGAATAGTGCGATCAGGAACCCCGCCGTGATCGGTATGATGAACGGAATGCCGTAGGATATCCAGACCTTGCCGGCCTTCCGGTAGAGGGCAAGTTCCCTCCGGTAATCTTCGGGATGCAGCCTGAGATCTTTTGTGTATAACCGCCGCTCGCCCCGCACGATGCGCCCGAGCGACTCGGTGAATCCGACGAACCGCCTGACCAGCCGGCCCTCCTCCTCATCGATATCTTCCATGACAAAACCGAATTCGTTCTGGATTGCTTTCCCGTCGACCGGAAACCCGAGGAAGAGGCAGGGTAACGGGGCCCGATTTCCCGCGAGAAGGTTTTTCGCCAGTATTGCAACGGGTGCTGCGATATTGATGAGCACGGCGTTCGTGAGCACGGTGAACGGGAAGAACCCGAGGGGTGGGGTACCGAAATACGGTTCTATCGGGAAGAACGGGATGCATGCGGTGATGATGATGAGGGCATACGCATCTGCCCCCCCAAACAGGTTCGCCGCCTGGAAGAAGTAGAAGAATCCGCAGAAGACCGCGACCAGGCCGAGGTACCCTGCTGCCGCCTGCCAGCCTGCGAGGATGGTCAGCCCATATACCCAGACGGCCGCCGGGAGTGCGATCGCGAGTGCAGGGCGCCAGGTTTTGTGGGGGACCCGCCGCTCTCTTGCGTCCAGAACCGACGCGTACATGAGCGTGGCCCCTATTGCAACCGCTGCAATCATAAGTGGGACAGCTGCCACGGGCGGAAGAATCATGGGCAGGTACTTTATCCACCTTTTATCTCTTATTTCTGGCGATCGCTCTGTGCGGGAGATCCTGCCGTTTTGATCTGTTCCCCGGATAGATAAGGTGTACTATGGTTTGCGCTCCTGTGAAAATGGTTTAATCCTGGCTGTTCTCCGCCAGCGGCTCTCACTGCAGCCGGAACCCCTTCGGAGATTGCCGTCCGCAAATGGTCTTCTCTCGCTTTCCGGATGCGCCACTTTCACAAGAATATTTGCCCAAATTGGTATCGGGTTATCACAAGGTATTAATAATAGAATACAGATGTGATATATTGTGATAGGGGTAAAATCCCCTTTCCAGCATAAAAATTACTGAATATTACCTGAAGATGTGCATGGACATAAACGGCCTTATGGACGAGATCCTACAACAGTCGACGTGCAAGGGGCGCTTTACCCTTAATGAGTTGCTGCACTACAGCACTACTCAGTCCCCGACCGGAGTTGCGGTCTTTAAAGAGAAGGGGCATACGTTTTTCCTGGTTATCTCCGGGGGTGAGGCGAATGGCGCCATGTTTGTCGATGAGAAGGGGACACTCTTCGGAGACTCCGCCGTTCTGCGCCTGACCGGGAAGGAAGAATTCGAACTCTTCCCGGTGATGCCGTCGATTGCTGATGCACTGGTGTCACGGTGCAGGGTCTTCGACAAAAGCCACCTGAAGAAGAACGGCCGCCTCGATATCCCGACCATCGGCACTCCTACCCGACAGCGGATAGGGGTGCTCTGCCTGACTGTACGCGATGGCGAGAAGCCCCTTGCCGGGGCCCACGTTGCGATCCGGAAGGGAAAAGTCGTTATGACTGGCGATGTGACGGATTCTGCGGGAAGAGTCTGTTTCCGGCTCCTCAATGGACGCTATATGTGTGTGGTCTCGGATCGGCTCGGAGAGCGGACGCGGTGCATCATCGAGTTCCATGAACCTCAGGTAGAAGCGTGCATTGATATTGGGGGCACAGAGGATGAGAACAGGTGAAGATGAAGAACATGAATTGATAACAACGGTCAGGAATCTTCTCACACAATCAGGAAAATTGGAGACTGGTAATGGGGAAACCACGATGGAGAGTGATGAACCCGCTTTGCCGTTCCAGTCTGTTGAAGGGGAGATGCAGGGAGAAGCGGATCTGGATGCCGCCGGGTCCGTTTTCGATGAAGTGGACGGGCAACCGGAGCAGTCTCCCGTAGAAGCGCAGGAGAGCGAGGGGGTCGGGTTGTTCAGCGGAGTGGTGCCGATATCGGGAGACACCGCTGCACAACGCGCAGCGGGCAGCGAAAATCCGGTCAGGGCACTCCTCAACCGGATCGGGCAGCACGAGGCGAATGCCGGCTCAAAGGCTGTTCCTCCCCTGTCTGCGACGGGGGGTGTCGGGGCAGAGCCGGAAGCGCCGGCCTCGCTCTCCGGGCGCAGCACTCCTGCCGGTATCCTCGACCGGATGAGAGGGTGGCGGGAGACCGATGCACCCGGCCCCTCCGGCCCGAAGGAGATCGCCGAGCCCGAGCCTGAGCCCGAGCTCGACGATGACGGCGTAGTGACGGTGGAGGAACTCGGGAACCTGGCGGACCTGATCCTCCCGAAGAGTGCGACGTTCACGATCGATGAACTGAGCATAAACCGTGTCGAGCACAATTTTGATTTTGTCGATAATGCCCGGGTCGTATCGGAGTTCGATGACCTCTTCTCCCAGGCCTTCTCCTCGACTTCGCTTGCCGCAGTTGCAGAGGTGGCGGCTCCTGCCGAAGAGGTTTTACAACCGCGGTTTGGGTTCCTCAAGAGGTTCCAGCTCCCCGGGGCCGGGACGGTGATCGAGGAGTACAACCCTGTGCAGCATGGTCCGCTCGTCGATCTCGCGATGCGGCCGTCGCCGGGACTTGAAGAGATCGAGCTCTACCCGGTAAACGAGCCGTACGCCTACGTCCGGGTGACCTACGACAGCACGACGCACGAGTATACTTATCACGTCCTTGAGCCCGTACTCACGCCCGCGGAGCAGGAACTCTTCGGTGAGATCAAGGAACGCCTCTTTGAGACGCTCAATATCACCACCCGTGACCTCACCCGCGACGAAGCACGCAAGGCGCTTCGCGATTCTGCGAACACGGTCATCGCCGATTACGGGATTCACCTTCCGCCGCTCGGGCGGGAAAAGATTCTCTATCACGTGGAGAAGGAGTTCCTCGGCGACGGACTGATCGACCCGGTGATGCACGATAAGTACATCGAGGATATCTCCTGCGACGGCGTGGACAGTGCCATATTCGTTTACCACACGACATACGAGTCGATGAAGACGAGCCTCGTCTACCACGATGCCGCTGAACTCGACTCATTCGTCACGAAACTTGCGCAGCGGGCCGGGAAGTACATCTCGATCGCCGAGCCTATGCTGGACGCCACGATGAGCGACGGGTCACGTATCCAGATGACGCTCGGGGCGGAGGTGACCGCTCACGGCTCGACGTTCACCATCCGTAAGTTCCGGGAGGAGCCGATCACGCCCACAGACCTGATCGAGTGGCACACCTTCTCGCCGCTCGGCATCGCCTTCATCTGGCTCGCGGTCGAGAACGCCAAGTCCTGCATATTTGCCGGAGGGACGGCGTCCGGGAAGACCACGACGCTGAACGCTTTATCACTGTTTATTCCGCCGCTTGCAAAGATCGTCACCCTCGAGGATACCCGGGAGCTGAAACTCCCCCACCCGAACTGGATCCCGAGCATCACCCGCGACTCGTTCTCGCAGGACGGGCGGGGCGAGATCGATATGTACGAGCTCCTGCGTGCCGCCCTCCGGCAGCGCCCGGAGTATATCCTGGTCGGCGAGGTTCGTGGCCGCGAGGCCCTGACGCTCTTTCAGGCGATGAGCACCGGTCACGTCACCTACGCGACGATGCACGCCGATTCCGTGGCAAGCGCCGTTCACCGTCTGGAAAACCCGCCGATCAACGTGCCGAGGAACATGCTTTCCGCGCTCTCCCTGATGTCCATCCAGGTGCAGGCCCGGGTGGGCGGCCAGCGGATCCGGCGCAACAAGCAGCTCATCGAGATCCTGGATATCGATCCCCGGACGAACGAGTTGATCACGAACGAGGTCTTCCGGTGGCATCCGGCGACTGACGAGATCCGGTATTCCGGCAAATCCTACATCCTTGAACAGATCATGGAAGACCGGGGATGGAGCGAGGAGCGGATGCGTGAAGAGCTGAAGCGGCGGCAGGAAGTGCTGGAATGGATGCGTATCAAGAAGATCCGCCACTTCAAGGACGTGAGCAAGATCCTGGTCTCCTACTTCCGGGATCCTGAGACGGTCGTCCAGCGGGTGCGGGCCGACCTCTACGGGGAGGGTGGTTCCGCATGAACACCTATGAGCGGTTCTGCTTCAACCTGATCGGCCACGGCCTGAAGGAGAAGCGGGCGGATTACATCAGCCTTCGAAACGACCTGATGGGTGCCCGGATGAATACGCCGTTCGAGGCCTATCTTGCGACCGCGTACGTCTCCTCGGTCGGCGCGGGGCTGGTCGCCGCCATGCTCATCGGGCTTCTGACCTACCTCCTGCGGATTCCCGACATGATCGTCTACCGTGGAGCGGTCCCGGAGGTCTTCTACGCGCTGAACGACTACAAAATGCTGCTCGGCACCATCGCCATCACGGTCATCTCTCTCCTGATATTCGGGGGGATAACCTACCTGATCTTCCTCCTGTATCCCAGCATACAGGCCGGGGAGCGCCGCAGGAACATCGACGCCACGCTCCCGTACGCCATCAACTACGTCACAGCCATGTCTTCAGCCGGGATCACCCCCGACGAGGTCTTCCGGCTGCTCGGCCAGAGCACGATCTACGGCGAGAGCGCCGTCGAGGCACGTTACGTCGCCCGGGAGACCGACTTCTTCGGGAAGGACCTTCTCGAGGCCCTGCGTGCGGTCTCGCAGGCGACGCCGAGCGAGCGGATGCGTGAGTTCCTGCAGGGGGCCGTTGCAAGCATCTCCAGCGGGAGCAACCTTACGGAGTACTTCCGCGCCAAGGCTCACCAGTATACGCTCGAGAATAACCAGCAGCAGAAGTCGTTTTTAGAGACGCTCGGGCTGATCGCGGAGTCTTATGTTACCGCGATGGTTGCCGGTATGCTCTTTCTGATCATCCTGCAGTCGATCATGACACTCATCTCCGGCGATTCGAACCCGTTTTTCCTCTACATCATCATCTACCTGCTTGTACCGTTCGGGAGCATGATGTTCGTCATCCTGATCAGTTCCATGACTCCGGAGGTGTGATATGGGCTTCAAGGAAATCTTCGACGACTTTTTGAACAGAAACCGCACCCGGGGCGGCGGCGCGGAAACGATCACTCCGGAACCCGACCCGTTCACGGAGCGGGAACAGGAGATCTTCGGGAAGATTGAGAACTGGCGGAAGTACCAGGAAGGGTTTTACCGGTTCCTGAAACACCCGCTTCAGGTGATGATGGATGAGCCCGCCACCGTCCTCTTCGTCTCCGTTCCGGTGGCGCTCTTTCTCTTCATCGGCGCGCTGGCGAGCATGGTGCTCTCCTACGGCGTCAGTGTCCTCTTCACGACGACGATGATCGACGATGTCTTTGTCTTCGCACTCCTCATCGCCATCGTACCGCTCGCGGCCCTCGACCTCAAAGAATCGCTGCGTGTGTCGAGCATTGAGGGATCCCTCCCGAACTTCTTCCGTGATGTGGCCGGAATGAACGATTCGGGCATGACGCTCCCGCATGCCATCCACATCGTCTCGGAAGGCGAGTACGGGTCGCTCACGCCGCATATCCGCAAACTCGATACCGAGATGTCCTGGGGCGTCCCGTTCGTGGAGGCTATCCGCCGGTTCGGGAAGACCGTGAATACCCCGCTCGCCGAGCGGAGTGTCGATCTCATCGCCCACGCGAGTTCCGCCGGCGGCGACGTGAGCGAGGTGCTGCGGGCGGCGGCGCACGACGCCTACGAGTTCTTCAACTTAAAGACGGAGCGCAAGAACGGGATGATGATCTACATGATCATCGTCGTTATGTCGTTCTTCGTCTTCCTCTTCGTCATTGGGGTGCTCTCGAGCACCTTCCTGACCACCATGGCGGAGGCGGGCGAGGCGGTCGCGGCGTCGGGTTCGAGCCAGGCGTTCATAGGCACCGTGGATCTCTTCCTCTACAACCGGCTCTTCTGCCACGCCGCACTGATCCAGGGATTCTTCTCGGGGCTTGCGGCAGGCGTCATGGGCGAAGGCCGGGCGCTTGCAGGGCTGAAGTATGCCGCTATCATGGTACTGATCGCCTGGATTGCGTTTCGGTTCTTTATCTAACGGCCATTGAAGAATAGTGGATCTTCGGGCCAACCTGGTCCGAAGCGAAGTCGGGTGTTAGGCCCCAGAGCCTAACACCGACTGATTGCATCGTATTTTTTCCAGTACCATTGCAACGCGTCGCGTTCCACGCGTTTTACAAAAGTATCTTTGCCGTCGCAGTATCCCCCTATATCTCCGGGATACCGCATGGCAAGTTCTGACTTGAGAGCGGCGTATGCAGAACAGACATCGGGATGGCACCTCAGGTAATCCCGGAAGGCTAAATGCCTTGTGATATTCTGCACGCTATCGTACTGGAAGGCATGTATCTGGTGAGTGCGGTTCTCCCCGCCTTTGCGAAGATACCTTCTTCCAGGTATGCCAAGTTCACCCATGGATTCATAGCCGATAGCCTCAAACTGCCCGGATCTCTCATCGATCTGCTCGATACTCAGTACAACCGGCATGATATCGATGATGGGTTTTGCCTTCAGTCCCGGCACGGACGTGCTGCCGATGTGAAAGACCTCGATCAGGTTCTCTTTCAGGATATCCTCCATCTGGCGGGCTTCCGTGCGAAAGAGATCCGGCCAGATCGGATCATAATCGACAACTCTTACGTTTATGTAATCGAGAACGGTTGCGTCGAGCGTGTCTGCCTCTCTTGTTCATCTCCCATAGTTTGGCCCGATAGTACAATACTGTTATTCCGGTCGATCCTGCTGACATCGGCCGCCCTGCTCTCCATTAATCCGTCAATCTTCCCTTGCTGCCGGAGTCCACCGCCAGCATTCCTTTGTTGTATCCGTCCGGCCTGACCACTATTGCAACGATTCTCAGTTGCCGGCACTCTCAACGTATTGATCTGTTCTCGCACTGCCCGGGAGTTTCCCCGGGCACGGGTAAACCGGAGCGGGCCTCCTGCTGCAGCGGGGGAAGGGCGGGGTTGATCGCACCCGTTCCAGAGATTATTTAGCCTTCCTGGAAAGATGTTCTGGCATGAAGATGCAGGCAGTCATCACCGGTAAAGGAGTGCACAGCGTGGATTACCGGTTCTTCCTGCTCCAGAGGTCCCTTGAACTGGGATTTCAGAGGTTCAATGCAAGAAACCAGATGCAGAATGGCGTCGAACAGGTGGTGGTGCAGTACGAGGGCGAGCCCGGGCAGGTGGATGCATTCAGCTCCATCATCCGTGAGGGGCGCCCTCCGGATGCAGATGTCTCCGATATTGCGTTTGAACCGTATGAGGGCTACGTCCTCCCGGTGATCGATTATCTGCATGTCATCCAGGTCGAGCAGCTCACAAAAGGCATCCCCGCAATCCTCAGCATCGACAAAAAGCAAAGCAGCATGCTTGAGAAACAGGACCGGATGCTTGAGAAGAGTGATCAGATGCTCCAGAAGATGGATCGGATGGAGATATCCATTACGGGTGAGATCCGCGATCTGCGCACTGATCTGTGTTCTCACCTCGATAAAAGACTCTCTGCAATGGAACAGGATATTCAGCAGATCAAGGCAAAGATCGGCCTGTTATAAGATCCTTATTTTGTCTCTCTGTGGTTAGGGGCCGGCAGGTTCCTGGTGCAGCACCCGGGCATGACAACCGCCACTGCCTGGAGCAGGATTCTGGTCTTTGCAAGCATTCCGGATCTGGCTATTACCCCTCGCGCCGGCGCAGCAACCCCTATCGGGGATCTTCACGGTCATGCGGGGGGCGGGCCCCGTCGCAAGTCGAAGACCTGTGGTCTTCTCAAGCTCCGGCCCTTCGGCCCGTCGCATCCATAAACCATCCCAGAATAGCCTCCATATCCACGTGCTCCTCGAAGTGCCGCGCCAGATCGTCGTAGGATGCCGCGGCCCCGAGGGCACCGCTCTCTGCCGCCACCGGTTCGAAGGCTACGCCACGCCGCTCCGAGAGGTAGGCGAGGAGGGCGTTTGCCGCACCGGGGTTCTGGAAGAGGCCGTGCATGTAGGTTCCGAAGACCAGGCCGTCGGGGGTTGCGGCTCCCTCCCCGTCGAACGCTTCGGAGAGGTCGCCCCGCTCCGTCTCGCCCATATGGATCTCGTAGCCGTCCACCTCCCCCATCGCCGGGAGGATGGGGCCTGGCCCGGTCGCCCGGCGCCGTACCTGCACCGTCGTCTTGCGGTAGCCGGTAAAGGCCGTGACGACGTCGAGGAGCCCGAACCCCGGGTGCTGTGCAGGGGTCCCCGACTCGATGCCGGCATCAACGATCCGGCGCCCGAGCATCTGGTAGCCGCCGCAGATCCCGATGATCGGGATCCTGCGCTCCCGTGCGAGCCGGAGTTCCTCCCCCACTCCGTGGCGGTTCAGCACGGCGAGGTCTTCCACGGTGTTCTTCGTTCCGGGCAGGATGATGCAGTCGTAACCGGAAAGCGTTCCGCCGGGCAGGACGTAGTCCACCGCGGCGTGCTGCTCGAGGAGTTCGAAGTCGGTGAAGTTCGATATCCGGGGGAGGCGGAGGACGGCTATCCTGACCGGCGTCCCGGTCTTCCGGTCTCTCTTGTCGCCGATCGAGAGCGAGTCCTCGCTCGGGAGGGGGATATCGGCGAAAGGCACCACCCCGAGCACCGGGACGCCCGTGAGTTCCTCGAGTTTTGCGACGCCCGAGGCGAAGAGTTCCGGATCTCCCCGGAACTTGTTGACGATGACCCCGGCGACGAGGGGCCTGATGTCCTCCGGAAGGAGGGCGAGCGTCCCGTAGACCTGGGCGAAGACCCCGCCCCGCTCGATATCGGCGACCAGGACGATGGGGAGACGGAGCGAGCGGGCGAGGCGTATGTTCGCGATGTCGCGGTCGTAGAGGTTCACCTCCGCCGCTCCCCCGGCACCTTCCACCACCACGTTCCCGAAGCGTCTCCGCAGCCGTTCGAACGCGGAGACGGCCTCATCAAGAAGCGTATCGGTCTCTCTGTAGTAGTCCCGGATCTGCACATCCTTATATGGGCGCCCGAGCAGCACCACCTGCGAGACCGAATCCCCCTTGGGTTTGAGGAGGACCGGGTTCATATCGGCCTCCGGTTCGACCCCGGCCGCGAAGGCCTGGACCGCCTGGGCGATCCCGATCTCGCTCCCGTCGGCCGTGACATAGGAGTTGAGGCTCATGTTCTGGGATTTGAACGGCGCAACCGGGATTCCGCGCCGGTAGAGCGCACGGCAGAGCGCCGAGACGGTCACGCTCTTGCCCACGTGGGATGCTGTTCCGAGCACGATGAGAGACATTGCTGGCAGGAGAGTTGGGCACGACGGATTATTAAGGGCGGGGTTTCATGGTGTTGTATGGAGTTCTCCCCTGCCGCCCGTCTCCTCCTGGAACGCCGGTACCTCCTCCCCGGTGAAGCGCCGGACGGCCTCTTCTCCCGGGTCGCCGACGCCGTGGGCGGCCCGGCGAAGTCACGCGAGTTCTTCTCGCTCCTCTCGGACCTCCTCTTCCTCCCCAACTCCCCGACCCTGATGAACGCGGGCACCTCCGCCGGGCAGCTCTCGGCCTGCTTTGTCCTCCCGGTGGAGGATACTCTCGAGGGGATCTTTCGAAGCCTCGGCCACATGGCGCTCATCCACCAGTCAGGGGGAGGGACCGGGTTCTCGTTCTCCCGCCTTCGGCCACGCGGCGACGCCGTCAACGGGGTCGTGGGCGCCGCAACCGGGCCGGTCTCGTTCATGCGGGTCTTCGATGCGGCGACCGGGGCGGTCAGGCAGGGCGGCCGGCGGAGGGGAGCGAACATGGCGGTGCTCGCGGCCTCCCACCCCGACATCGAGGAGTTCGTCACCTGCAAGCGGGCAGGAGATTTTCCGAACTTCAACATCTCCGTCGGCATCGACGCCCGGTTCTTCCGGTGCCTGGAGAGGGGGGAGGAGTACGACCTCATCAACCCCCGCGACGGTATGGTCTCGCGGAGCATCGATGCCCGGGCGCTCTGGCGTCTCATCGCCGCATCCGCCCGCATCTCGGGTGAGCCGGGCGTGCTCTTCCTCGACGAGATCAACCGGAGGAACACCACCCCGCACCTCGGCCCCATCGAGGCGACCAACCCCTGCGGCGAGCAGCCGCTCTACCCCTACGAGAGCTGCAACCTCGGAAGCGTCAACCTCGCCCGGTGCATCAGACAGCACGACCTCGACGAAGACCTGCTCGCCACCACAGTCCGGTGCGGCGTCGACTTCCTCGATGCGGTTGTCGATGTCAACCGCTTCCCTCTCCCGGAGATCCGGGAGAAGACCCTTGCCACCCGGAAGATCGGCCTCGGGGTCATGGGGTTTAGCGAAGCGCTCATACGCCTCGGAATTCCCTACGAATCAGAGGGAGCGCTCAGGTTCGCCGGGAGCCTGATGGAGCGTATTCAGGAGACGGCCCGGGAGCGCTCAGAGGAGCTCGGGAGGGAGTCGGGGTCGTTTCCGGCGATCGAAGGGTCGGTCTTCTCGGGGGATATGCGCAACGCCACCGTCACCACCATCGCCCCCACGGGCTCGATCCATCTCATTGCCGGGACGACGAGCGGCATCGAGCCGGTCTTCTCGTTTGCCTACGACCGGACGATCGACGGGCAGCCGGTCAGCATCGTAAGCGATCTCGTCGCTGAGTTCCTGCCGAAGACCGCCGGCGGGAAGGACGTGGCGGAGCACGTCCGGCGGCACGGGACGGTCGAGGGCCTCCCGCTGGATGATCACACCCGGGATCTGTTCAAGACGGCTATCGAGATCGCACCGGACCACCACGTGCGGATGCAGGCCGCGTTCCAGAAGCACGTGGACAACGCCGTCTCAAAGACCGTGAACTTGCCGGAGAGTGCAACCGTCGATGAGATCGCCCGTATCTTCTCCCTCGCCCACGACCTTGGATGCAAGGGCACCACCGTCTACCGCTACCGGAGCAGGCCGGACCAGATACTCTCCCTGGGGTGCGATGTCTGTCGTATTGACGAATAGCATGCCAAATAATATATAACGAGAGCTGAAAGGTACATGCAATGAACGGTGGGATATGTCCGACTTGCGGACTGCCAAAGGAACTGTGTATCTGTGAAGAAGTTGCCAAGGAACAGCAGAGAATCAGCGTAAAAATCAATAGGCGTCGGTATGGAAAGGAAGTCACGGTCATCGAGGGCCTCGACCCGTACGACATCGACCTCGAAGACCTCTCGAAATTCCTGAAAGCGAAACTGGCCTGTGGCGGCACGGTCAAGGACTCCTCGATCGAGTTGCAGGGCAATCATCGCGAGCGGGTGAAAGACCTGCTCGCCCAGAAAGGATACAACATGGAAAATATCAGTTGACCGCGTTGTCCTCTATAGAGGACCCGGACACCTTTTTTTTACCGAAGATGACTGCACGGGGAGCGCAAGCTCTCTCTCGCGGAGGGCTGCACCATACTCGGTGCGGCAGACATTATAATCAGCAGACAGGTACAATATTGGGAGTGGACGGCTTATGGTAATGAGATGTTCGTTTGCACTCGATCCCGACCTGATGGAGCAGATCGACCAGTTTGCCAGGGAGCACGCGTTCGACCGGAACGAGGCGATTCTCGAACTGATCGAGGCCGGCCTTGCCTGTAAGGACGGAGGGACGGTGACGGTGCGGCAGCAGCGCTCGTTTGAAGAGTTGAACCACCTCCAGCAAGAACTCAAGGACGTCAAAGAGGTTCTTACCGAGCTCCGCAACGAAGTCCGGCTGGTCCACCACACGATCGAGACCGACTGGAATAAAGAGGCGAAGGGCGTTCCGTTCCAGACGAAACACCCCTGGGAGTTCTGGCGGAAGTGATCCGCTAACTGATGATATTTGCGATGCTCCGGAATCCCTCGCCGGAGCAGTCATCACAGACGACTGCTTCAACCTTCGTCATATCGACGCTGGGCGCATCGCGGCACCGGCTGCAGTAGGCCCGTGCCGGTGACGGGAGTTCTCTTCCTTTGACCACGACAAGAGCGGAGTGGACGCAGAGCCTGCACAGGTCGACGGGAACGGACTCGTTTTGTGTGCACTGCACCCGGCCCCGGACAACCGGGAGGCGGCGGGGCTCATTCATAAGCTTCGACCCGGTAGCCTGCACGGCCGAGAATCCCGGCGACCTCGCTCCGCCAGACGAGGTCGTCGTCGGTTCCGAGCGGTACCACTGACTCCTCCCAGCATCGGCGGAGAACTGCGTCTTCAGTATCGAGGCTCCTCCTCCCCTTCACCTTCCCGGCCTCCCGGCCGTCGGGGGCGAAGATCCGCATGGCACAGCAGACGTAGGACCGGCAGATCAGCGGGCGACTGTCGTGGATGGTGCAGATATACTTCCCCTCTTCTCCCGGGAGGCCTCGCAGAAATGGACACCAGGAAGGGTGCGCATCGTTTTCGGCGGTGTCCCTGAAGGCATCGAGGAATCGCTCCTCGACCCGGGCGCGAAATGTCCCGCCGACGACCTTCTGCCGGCAGAGATAATCCCGGCTGGTGAGCCTTTTTTCGATCTCGATGAGTTGGCCGCCTGCGTTCATGCAGCACTTCCCGCAGAGCGTACATTCAAACGCTGTCATCGTCTCTGTAGGGTCTTCGTGCAACGATGAATAAAGGTTCGGGAACGGGGCGCTGCATCACCCCAATAGGGTTAAATCGATATGCATACAATGGAGTGGCATGAAGGTGTGTATAATGTGCGGAGGGGAGGGCACACGGCTCCGCCCCCTCACATTCGGGCGTCCTAAACCCTGTATTCCGATCGTCAACAAACCCTCGATCCAGCACCTGGTCTCACACCTGGCGAACCTCGGGTTCAACGACGTGGTGATCACGCTCGGCTACATGAGCGAGGCCATCGAAGCGGCCCTCGGGGACGGGTCGCTTTTCGGGGTCAACGTCACCTATGTCCATGAAAAGACGAAACTCGGGACGGCGGGCAGCGTCAAGAACGCCCAGAAATACCTTGAGGAACAGCCGTTCCTTGTCGTCGGCGGCGATCATGTAGTGGGCTTAAATCTGCTTGAGTTCTACCGCGAACATCTCGCAAACGACTCGATCACCACCATCGGGCTCATAAGCATCGACGATCCCACCGAGTACGGGATCGCCGAGATCGACGCGAACTACCAGATCAAACGGTTCAAGGAGAAACCGAGTCCCGGAGAGATCTTTTCAAATCTCGCGAGCACCGGGATGTACGTCTGCGACCCCGATGTATTCGACCATATCCCGACCGGCGAGAAGTTCGATTTCGCCCGGAACCTCTTCCCCGAACTGATGGAGGAGGGCTATCCCCTGAAGGCCTGGCTTGCCCGCGGCAACTGGTCCGATGTGGGGAGCCCGAGGTCGCTACGGGAAGCGGAACGGTGGAAACTGCAGGATATCGGGTTCACCAACATCTCCGGCGACCTCTACATCAAGGGCGCCCGTATCATGGGGCCAGCGCAGATAGGAAGCTGCGTCTCGGTTGCGGCGAACTCCCGGGTGATCGGGCCGGTATCGATCGGCGCCGGGACGATCATCGAGGAGAGCGTTGTCATCGGGCCGTATACGAGCATCGGAGAGGGGTGCATCATCAAGAACAGCGCGAAGATCTTCTCCTCGTCCATCTACAACCGGGTGGTGATCGGGAGTGACACCACCGTCAGCGGGAGCATCATCGACAACGATACGCTCATCGGCAGCGGGTGCAACGTCGAGCACGACACGGTCATCGGGCCGCACGTGGTGCTGAAAAACAATGTGGTCGTCCATTCCGGGACCCGGCTCTGGCCGGAGGTGATCGTTCCGGAGGGGACGGTGGTCAAAGAGCACGTCTTAAACGAGGACTACGATACCCGGACCGAAGGGTCGTAGCGGGTTATTCCACCTTATTTCACAGATCCGGGGTTCAAGGGGTGCAAGAAAGCCCCCGGCTTTAGCCGTGGAGAGCGTCAGGGGTCCTGGCACGTGAGGGGCAAGTGGATGCCGGCATGGTTGCACGCGAAGACTGTGTGATTGCTGCCCTTGCGTCTTCCTTTCGCGTCCTTCGCGTGAGACGGATCGCCGATACCGCCCGCACGAAGCGGCAACCCGGGGTGTGTGGGATTATCTGGACGTTCTGGAGCACTAACCGTGCCGCACGAGCCGGTGCGTCAGTGCGACGAGGGGATGGCGGGCGTAATCGAGCACCTTGATGTCGTCGAGCGTGCTGAGGTTCAGTGTCCGTGCCGTCCGCTCCATACCGAGCTCGATGTTCTCCCGGACCTCGATGATGTAGGCGTCGAGGTTCGTGATCCCGAGCCGTTTTGCCGCGATCGCCCGGTGGTGGCCGTCGACCAGGATCCAGCGGCCCGGCCGCCGGACCACGATCAGGGGTTCGGCGAGCCCCTTCTTGATCTCGTACATCCTTCCCTCAAGTTCGTCCTCATAGATCTTCGACTGGGTGGGCAGGAGGTCGTTGATCGGGACCGAGCCCCGTTTCAGGGTCGGTTCGACCCCGTAGAGTTTTTTCAGAGTCTCGATGAACTTGAAGACTTTCTCCGGCGAGACGTGCTCGATCTGGGACCTGATGACGTCGGCGTTCGACATGATCCCGATGAGTTCGTTCTTTTCGTTGACGACCGGGAGTTTCTGGATGCCGGAGCGGAAGATGACGCGGGCTGCATCGTTCACGCTCATATCGGGGTCGGCGACGATGAGGTGGCGGGACATCACCTGCTCTATCGGTGTCGACGGATGGACAAAGAGAAGGTCCCGCGCCGAGATGTAACCCACCACCTCTTTTGAGTTCTCCACGACCGGGAAGCCGTCGTGATGCGTATTTTTTATTGCTTCGATGACGTCCCGGATCGTTCCATGTGCGTCGACGGTGACGACGTCGTAGGTCATGTAATCCTTGACCTTCTTTTTATCCATCATGATAGTGTCACGCTGGCTCGACATGAATTATTCGGTTGAAATAGCTATCGGCATGAAAAATAGGGTTATTCGATGGGGATTGTAGTCCCGGTCTCGGTCGGCGCTTTCTTCAGCCGGACCTCGAGAACACCGTTCTTGAATGAGGCTGCGGCGTTCTCTTCGGTCACCTCGGCAGGAAGCAGCACCGTGCGGCTCATCTGGCCGTAGACACGCTCCCGCATAAAGAAGTCCCTGGTCTCCTCCTCGGTCTCGCCCGTCCGCCTGCTGGTGATCTCCAGGTGCTGGGGATCGCTGAGCCGGACGGCGACGTTCTCTTTCTCGACGCCGGGAAGATCGGCAACAACGATTACTTCGTCTTCGTGGTCCCGGACATCTATGCGGAAGTCACGAACTGCCGGGACGACGCGGCCCCTGACCTCTTCTCCCCGTGCGCCGATTCCTCCGAGCATGGACTGGAACCTGCTCTCCATCTCGGCCATGAGGTCGTCGAAGTCCTGCCATATCGTCCGGTATGGTCCTCGTTCGATTCTTGCCATTGTAATCGCTCCTATCTACGTGTATTGCCCTGAGGCGAGCAGGTCGCTTAGGGCTAACCTTAAGGTAGTGTTGCTGTAATATATATCTATTCTTTGATGCACCTTCTCCCCTCCAGAACAATATCATTTTATTTCACCAAACGGCGATTGTACTCGTAATGAAAAAGTCACAGCAGAAGACACCCAAGAGCGATACCGCGCCATGGATGAAATGGGCCTATGTGGGAATCGCCCTGCTCGTGGCGGTCGCCATGGTGGGGACGTACCTCGCCCCGATGTTTGAGAAGAAGCCGACCGCCCAGGTGGGAAATACGGCGGTGATCGGCTACACCATTCTCGACGAGGACGGGCGCCCCCTCATCACGACCGACCAGAACCTCCTTGCAAGCGAGTACGAGAAGGGAAACTTCGTCCTCCTGACCTACGGCCTGGAGATGCCCGTCGGCGCACAGGTCTCGGGTGAGAACATCGCCGTCATGCCGATCGTGTATCCTGAGATCACGGGCTTCTCGGGCTTCGGCCTGCTGGGCTTCGAGACCAACGCCATCTCCGTGGGGCTCGTCGGGATGCAGGCCGGCGAGACGAAAACTATCGATTTCTCCTACGGCGTAAACGACCTTGAGATGAATCTGAGCGTGGAGGACGCAAACGGCATCGGCCTCAACTTCACGAATACGAAAGTGGGCGACCTTGTCCCGCTCGGGTTGGCAGCGTCGCCGGACATTCCTCTCGGCAACGAGACCAACGAGACCGCGGCACTGCGCTTCGGGGAGGTCGTCGACAAGACTGATGACTCGCTGGTCATCACGCACCGCTACGGCAGCGCCCGGGTCACGCTCAGCGGCATAACGGGGTGACGGCACCCCCACAGTTTTTTATAGTCTCCCTGCTTTCTGCCATATATGGCGGTAACAGTGATAAGTTTCTACCAGGAAGGCTGCATGGGGTGCGAGGAGCAGACCCCGATTCTTCGCGAGGTGGAAAAGGTTCTCGGGATCGAGATAGAAGAGATCGATGCCGTGAAGAACCCACACTACATCAAAACGTACAACCTCCGGGTGACGCCGACGACCCTTGTCCTCGAGGGCGACGAGGTCAGGGAGCGGATGGAAGGGCTTGTCCACCGTGAAGACCTCGAGGCCGCGATCCGGCGCCACCTGCAGAAACCCCTGCCCCGGTGAGAGATCACCGCCTCTGGTAGCGTCCCTCGAGATACCCGTAGATCCGCTTCACCCTGCGGGCTACCGTCTTCCATCCTTCTTTTCGCAGAACCGGGCCGTCGCGGAGTTTGATGTGCGATATCCGGATCCGCCGGCCTGCGAAGGTGTAGGCTTCCCCGACGATAAACTCCTCCTCTCCTTCCATGGTCTGATAGAGCGGGAGGGTCGTGCGCCCGGTGTGAATCGACGCCTTCACCACGACCTGCTCGATTCCGCGGGTCCAGAGGGTCGTCACTTCGCCGGCCGCCGCCCGGCGGACCCGCTTTGCTCCGGCCTCGATGCCGGTGACCTCGACCCCGAAGACCTCGTCTTCGCACTCCGCGGCGATCTGGTCCCCGAGGCTTACAACCTCGTCGGCGAGCATCTCGACGCTGCAGACCACTGATTCAGTTTCATGGCTCACGATGGCTTTGATGGTGAGGATCTCCGGCTCAGGCGGCTTCGGTATTCGGTGGACCTGGCCGCACTCACTGCACTGCACCACCAGTTCGGCGGCTTCCCGAAGAATCTGGTGTTCGCACTCCTCTTTACAGACGGGGCAAACGATGCTAATCATTCATTAGCAATAGCATCCCTCTCCTAATAAGCATGAAGGCGAGGGATATCGTGCGGGCACGGGGGCACCCGCTGGTCCGGGGGGCCCATCCGACGACGTTTGAGGTGACAAAAGACGAGACGCTGACCGCAGCCGGCGACTGCATCATCGGCGTCGCCGCCGATAAGGGCGCCGCAGACCTCGATCCTGGCTTAAAAGAGCTGCTCCGCGATGACCGGGCAGTGCTCACGACCCGGCTTACCGCAGGGGGCGAGACCATCGAGGTCCGCTCAGGGGGCAGCGCGGCGTTCACCCTGGACCACCCTGCCGACCTCGTCTGGCGGCGGAGCGACTTCATCTCGGACCGAACCGTGGGCATCCGCTCCAACCGGGTGGCGGCGACCCTCCCCCGGGCGTTCATCGAGGCGCTCCAGCGGGGAGAGGACCTGGTCGTTGAACTCGAGGTAGAGATTCCTGAGAACGACTGTCCGTAGGACCGGAGTTTGAGCACCGCCAGGTGCGACTCGCGAAACCCGTGCGGTTGCCGGTGCTCCTATGTTGCACGGGAAACCCGTATGCCCACCCGCGATGCCGCCAGAGATAGGTTTATGCGTTCACAGCGCGGGAAACTGGTCAGGTATGCAACTACTGACCCCGGCGCTCGAAGACCTTCTTGAAGACCTGGAGGAGCTCGATCGCCTCCTCCATCCGATCAGGGCAGGAGATGGAGCCGTTCGCGCAGAGGACCTGCTCCTGCAGAAATCCCGCCTTGCCGAGATCTACGATCTGGTCGATGAGCTGATCGCCGGCATCCGGAGTGTCGACATCGGCTGCCGGCGGTACCGGGATCGGTTTGCCCGCCTCCCTGCCGGCTGCCTCTGCACCGGGAAGGACGGTGTCATCCTGGAGGCGAACCGGGCGGCGGGCACCCTGTTCGGTCGTGCTCCCGGCCTCATGCAGGGTACACCTCTCGATGCGTACCTTAACCAGGAAAGCATCCCGGCGTTCCGGTCGGCGGTTGCAGCGCTCTCCCGGGGTGAAGAAGTCCCGGTGCAGGAGTTTTCACTCACCCGATTCGATGGAACCCCCATTCCGGCTGCCGTGGCGGTTTCGACCTCGTACGACCCCGGCAGCGGTGCACCCGAACTCCTCTGGGTGTTCTGGGATGTATCCGGGAAGAGAAGGAGAGAATAGGCTGTCCGGTGGCAGACCGGGCTCTACCGGTCCCGGCCGAGTTCCGTAAGTTTCATCTCAGCCGTGCCGAGGAGGTCTTCGCACTGTTTGACGAGAAGCGCGCCCCGTTCGTAGATGGCAATGCTCTCCTCAAGGCTCGTGTCGCCGTCTTCGAGTTTCCGGACAATCCCCCGCAGTTCTTCCAGCATCGTTTCAAATGTCTCTGTCATACGTTATCTCCTCCACGACGGCGCTCGCCCGGCCGTCCTTCATTTTCAGCGCCACGCGCTCGCCCGGTTCAAGGTCGCCGACACTTCTCGCGATCTTCCCCCCCGACTCGACGATGCAGTAGCCCCGGTCGAGAACGGCGAGCGGGTTGTGCCCCGCAAGGCTTGCGCGGATCTCCGCGAGGGCGGAGCGTTCCCGCTGCACCCGGGTAACCGCCGCCCGCCTGAGCAGTTCCTCATGCTCCGCGAGGCGCTGCATCCGTTCGTTGATGCGGCGCGCGAGCCGTCTGGGGTGCATGCGCCCCCGCAGGTCCTCGACCTCGTTTTGTGAGGCGGCGAGGCGGTGGAGGAGGAGCGCTTCCATCCTCTCCCCACACCCGGCAAGTTCCCGGAGCACCTCCCGGCGTTCCGGCACCGCCCGCTCCGCCGCTGCGGAAGGCGTCGGCGCCCGGAGGTCTGCAGCAAAGTCGCAGAGGGCGGTGTCCACCTCGTGCCCGACGGCGCTGATCACCGGTGTTCTGCACGCCGCAACGGCCCGCACGACGTCCGGGTGGTTGAAGGGGAAGAGGTCCTCGAAACTCCCTCCCCCACGCCCGACGACGATCACGTCCACGAGCCCGTCGATCCGCCGGATCGCCTCCGCGATTTCGATATGCGCCCCCCCGCCCTGGACAGCCGTCGGGGAGAGGACCACCTCGGCCGGATACCGCCGGGAGATGACCGAGAGGATATCTGCGAGCGCCGCGCCGGTCCTGGAGGTGACCACACCGATCCGCTGCGGGAACGTGGGCAAGGCCCGTCTCCGTCCGGGATCGAAGAGCCCCTCCGCGTCGAGTTCCTGTTTCCAGCGCTCGACCATGAGGTGGCGCTCACCGAGGCCCGCGGGGTGCATCTCCCGGACGATGAACTGGTACCTGCCCTGGGGTTCGTAGACCTCCACGGACCCCCAGGCGAGGACGTCCATCCCGTTTTTCGGCTCGAACGCGAGTTCTGATGCGTAACTACGCCACATGGCGCAGTTGATCAGTGCCGAACTCCTTCCGTTTCCTTCAGTTAGCGAGAAGTAACGGTGGCCGGAGGTGTGATCCCTGTAGTTGGTCACCTCCCCCCGCACCCAGATCTGGTGCAGGCGGGCGTCGTCAAGGAGGCCGCAGATGAGCCCCGAGACCTCTGAGACTGCGAGAATCGGGGTGCCGAACCGCTCCGGACCGGTGGAATGACCGCCGAGCATCATCACAATCTATTAGACCGATGGTTTATATCAAGTAGTGTTATGGGTCGTTTCGCTGTCTCGACGATGTTCTTCCACGAGTATCCCTGCGATCATATCTTCGACTACGTGGCCGAGTCCGGCCTTGATTCGCTTGAGTTCTGGGTCGAGACGCCGCACTTCTGGCTTCGCGATCGCCCGGAAGACGAACTCGCCGGGTGTATCGCCGGCCACCCGGAACTCTCGCCGATCACCATTCACGCCCCGTCGCTGGACTTAAACCCCTGCTCCATCAACCCGCGGGTCGCCGAGATATCGGTCGAGTACACCGTCGAAGCGGTTCGGACGGCAGACCGGATGGGCGCTGGCGTGGTCACCGTCCACCCCGGGAGAAGGACGGCGAAACGGCCGCCGAGCGCCTACGACTACCTGCGGTTTGATGATTACATCGCCAGGCTCCGGGAGGCGGCGGAGGGGGCGCAGGTGAAGGTGGCGATCGAGAACCTGGAGCCGCGGGTCAACTCCCTGCTCTCCACGGCAGAGGATGCGGCCGAGGTGCTCGAGCGTGAACCCTGGCTCTGGTTCACGCTGGATATGGGGCACGCCATGATGGCCTCCTGCGACGAGGTGATCCGGTTCATCGACCTCTGCATCGAACGGATGGTCAACGTCCACGTCAGCGCCCTTGGCGGGAACGGGCGCCCCCACCACCCCATCCATGACGACCCGCCCGCGACCCGGGTGCTTACGGAACTTGCCGACCGGGGCTACGGGGGATACCTCACCCTGGAACTCGAGGACATGGTTTTTCCGGGACCCCTCTCATCCGAAGAGAAGGTTGTACTCCTGATGCAGGAATCGGAGGCATTACAAGAGATATTCTCCTGAAGCGCTGGTTTTATAACATCTGCCCACGACATAATTCATAAAATGCCGGCAATCAATCAATACCGGATGCTGCCGCGTGATGCGGCGTGGAGTAAATGGTAGTCGTAGACCTTCTAACTATAGAGATCATTTTATTCATTGTTTGTCTGCTCCTTTCGGGCTTCTTCTCAAGTTCGGAAGTCGCCCTCATATCGATAACCCGGGCGAAAGTCCGCGCCCTCTTAAATCAGGGTCGAAATGGAGCGAAAGCGCTTGATACACTGAAACGATCGACCGACGGTCTCCTGATCACCATCCTGATCGGGAACAACATCGTCAACGTGGCCGCGGCGTCGCTCGCGACCGCGATCGCCATCGCCATCTACGGCGATGTCGGTATCGGGATAGCGACCGGCGTCACGGTCATCCTGATGCTGCTCTTCGGCGAGATCGGACCGAAGATGTATGCCTCCCGGCACACCGAGGCACTCGCGCTCCGCGTCGCCCGGCCGATCCTCTACCTCTCGAGGGTGCTCTACCCGGTGCTCTGGGTCGCGGACCGCATCAAGCGGCAGTTCGCCTTCAGGCCCGGCGTGACCGAACCGGTCGTCACCGAGGAAGAGATCAAGGAATGGATCGACGTCGGCGAGGAGGAGGGCACCATCGAGGAGGAGGAGCGGGATATGCTCTACTCCGTACTGCGCTTTGGAGACACGACGGTCCGCGAGGTGATGACGCCCCGGGTGGACGTCGTCATGATCGAGGACATATCCACGCTCGAGAATGCCCTCTCCCTCTTCAACGAGACAGGCTTCTCCCGGATCCCGGTCTACCACGAGCACATCGACAACGTCATCGGGCTTTTAAATGTCAAGGACGTCTTCTCGGCGGTATTCCGCCAGCAGACAAGCGCGACGATCAGGAACCTGATGTACGATCCCTACTTCGTCCCCGAGAGCAAGAAGATCGACGAACTCTTGAAGGAACTCCAGGTGAAGAAACAGCACATGGCGGTCGTCCTCGACGAGTATGGGTCGTTTGCCGGGATCGTGACGGTCGAAGACATGCTCGAAGAACTGGTTGGCGAGATCATGGACGAGTTCGACGAGGAGGAGCCCGAGGTGCAGCAGGTCGAGGACGGCGTCTACCTGGTCGACGCGCGGGCATGGGTTGAGCACCTCAACGAGGATCTGGACCTGGCACTCCCACTGACGGATGCTTACGAGAGCATCGGCGGCCTCGTCATTGACCGGCTGGGGCACATCCCCCGCCGCGGTGAGGTGGTCAAGATCGAGGAGAGCAACACAACGCTGGTGGTGATGCAGATGCGGGGCCGGCGGATCGTCAAGGTGAAACTGATCACCGCGCCCCCGGTTGTGCCGGAAGGTTCTCGGTAAGGTATCAGGGAAAACGATAACATGAAACCAGAAACACCAGTTCAAAAGAAACGGATTGCAGTGCTCGCTTCGGGGAGAGGATCGAATTTTCAGGCGGTGATCGACGCCGTTGCGGCCAAAACGATCCCGGGTATCTGCGTCGGCCTCGTCACTGACAACCCCGGGGCGTACGCGATAGAGCGGGCGAAAGACGCCGGTATCCCGGTGACGGTCGTCGACTATGCACGGTTCCCCTCGAAGGCCGCATACGAGGAGGCACTTTTATCCGCGATGCGCGGCTGCCGGGCGGACCTCTTCGTCCTCGCCGGCTACATGCGGATCCTCGGGGCCGGGATCGTCCGCGAGTTCTCGGGCCGGATGATAAACATCCATCCCGCCCTGCTCCCGGCGTTCTCCGGCCTGCACGCGCAGCGGCAGGCGATCGAGTACGGGGTGAAGGTCGCGGGCTGCACTGTCCACCTGGTGGACGAAGGGATGGATACCGGTCCCATCGTCGTCCAGCGGTGCGTGCCGGTCCTCCCGGACGACGACGAGTCGACGCTCGCCGACCGGATCCTCGCCGAGGAGCACGAAGCCCTCCCACTTGCGGTGAAACTCTTCTGCGAAGACCGCCTGGTGGTCGCCGGCCGGCGGGTGCGGGTCCGCTGACCCCCGGCCATCACCCTCTTATATATCCTCCCGCCTCCAATCTCAAGACCCACCACAAAAACGGATCGCACCATGGCAGATACTACACGAAAATCAGGCTCCCGGAGACTCGCCCGTGAGAGGATTGCTATCCTCTTTGCACGTGCCGCGGAGTTTTACCCGGAAAATCCCACCTGGAGTAACCGCTGTGTGGAACTGGCCCGCAAGATCGGCATGCGGCATCGGATACGGATTGAACGGCCGCTGAAACGCCGTTTCTGCCGTCGGTGCAACACCTACCTGGTCCCGGGATCGAACGCCCGGGTCCGGGTTCACCGGGGGCGCGTGGTCGTCACCTGTCTTGCCTGCGGACACCGGTCGCGGTATCCGGTCGGGAGGCCTCAACCATGAAGAAAGAGTCGTTCCAGGACCTCAAGCCCACCATCTGGGTGGGGAAACGGGGCGTCACAAGCGTTATGATCGATGAGATTCGGCGCCAGCTCAAAGACCGTAAGGTCATCAAGGTGAGATGGCTCAGGAACACCGAGGTCAATCCTGAGGAGGTGGCGGCATCGGCCGGTGCGGTTCTCGTTGAAGTCCGGGGGCGGACGCTTGTCCTCACGGAGCGGCGAGGTGCCTCTCCCGGAGGCGGTTCTCGAAATATATAAAACGTCACTGGACGAATATGTAAAGACTGTTAGCGAGAGTGAGGTTCATCTATGACAACTGTATACGACATCCCTGCTGATATGTTCATCCGGCAGGTGGCAGAAGAACTCAAGAAAAACCCGCAGATTCAGCCCCCTGACTGGGCCGCTTTTGCGAAGACGGGGGTACATAAAGAGATGCCCCCCGAGAATGACGACTGGTGGTATGTGCGTGCAGCGGCGGTCTTCCGGCGTATCTACACCGACGGTCCGGTCGGTACCCAGAGGATGCGCTCCGCTTACGGCGGCAAGTATGACGGGGGCTCGTCTCCCAACAAGTTCAGGCGGGGAAGCGGATCCATCGTCCGAAAGATCTTCCAGCAGCTTGAAGAGGCCGGGTACGTCTCCCACGGAAGCGAGGGGCGCATGGTCTCCGCGGCCGGCAGGTCCTTCCTCGACAATGTTGCAAACGGCATGAAGGCCCAGGCTACCACGGTTGCGCCGGGTCTTGCGAAATATTGATCCGGGAGGTATGGTGATGGTAGACGACGAGCTCGCGGAACTCCGCCGCCGAAAAATGGAACAGATGCAACGGCAGGCGTTGGATCAGCAGACCATGGAGGAAGAGGCATCACGCCAGCAGCAGATCGATGCTCAGATCCGTGCCGCCCTCATGGAGATCCTCGAACCTGAAGCGAGGGAGCGGCTCAATACCATCAAGTTGACCCGGCCGGATTTTGCGAAAGCGGTCGAGCAGCAGCTGGTGATGCTCGCGCAGAGCGGCAGGATCCGGCAGCGGATCACCGACGAGCAGTTAAAAGCCCTGCTTGCCCAGCTGACGCCGTCGAAGAAAGAGTTCAGGATTACGCGGAAGTAATGGAAGCGGGTGTGCTCTTCTCAGGAGGGAAAGATAGTTCGCTCGCAGCAATCATGCTCGCGCGCGATTACGGTGTGGAATTGAATACCTGCGTATTCGATCCCGACCGCGAGGTCCCGGAAGTGCGGGCTGCAGCGGCCGCTCTGGACCTGCCCTTCAAGAAGAGGGTGCTCGGAAGAGATCTACTTCAAGAGGCTGTCGACCTGCTTCTCACGTGTGGCTACCCCAACGACGCGATCGATATGGTCCACCGGATGGCGGTCGAGATCCTCTCGGCTGAGTATGCGGTGGTCGCCGACGGCACCCGCCGGGATGACCGGGTTCCCCGGCTCGAGCGGTCTGAGGTGCAGCATCTGGAGATGATCTCCGGCTGCTCCTACGTCCGGCCGCTCTTCGGCTACGGGAAACGTGAGGTGGAACGCCTCTCTGGACGGCTGCTTGTGGTGCGGTACGGTGAGACGGGCAGCATTGGGAACGGTGACTACGAAGGTGAGATCCGGGACGCGCTCCGCGCCCGCGGTATCGATTCGGCGTCGTTCTTTCCGCCCGGCCACCTGCAGTCGCTGGTGGTCGGCAGGAAGGATACCTGAGAATACGAGAGTGAGAACTATGAGCAAGTTAATGAAGGGCCGGAAGATCCGGCTGGCAAAGGCATGCGAGCAGAACCGCCGCGTGCCGGCATGGGTGATGATCAAGACCAACCGTGCGGTTGCGTCGCATCCGAAGCGGCGCAACTGGAGGCGGAGCTCCCTGAAGGTGTAAGACTATGGCAGAGACATTGAAGGAACATATCTATATCATCCCTCTCCGCGAGGTGAAGCGTGCACCCCGATGGAAACGGGGCAACACCGCCATCAAGGACATCAGGGCGTTCCTTGTACGGCACATGAAGAGCGAGGATGTCAAACTCGATAAGAGCATCAACGAGAAGGTCTGGGAGAACGGCAGTTCGAAACCCCCGCGCAAGATTCGCGTCCGTGCGATGAAGTTCGAGGACGGGCAGGTCCAGGCCGAGCTCGCCGAGGAGTGAGATGACAGGGACGATCGATCTGTCCGGCGATCCGAACATAGGCGTGTACGCCCGCGTATTTGAGGATATTGCGATCGTGTATCCCGGCGCTCCGGATGAGTTCACCGGAGCCCTTGCACGGGAACTCGATGTCGAGATCGTGAGCACCTATATTCAGGGCAGCAGCATCATCGGTTCGCTTGTTTCCGGAAACAGCCAGGGCCTGGTCGTCAGCGGCCTTGCCACCGACGAGGAACTGGCGGTCTTGAATGAGTACCGGGACATATATCTGCTCGAGGAGGGCATGAACGCGGCAGGCAACGTGATCCTCGCAAACGACTATGTTGCTGCCGTCCATCCCGATATGGAGATCGACGTCGCCGAAGAGATCGGGTCGTTCCTCTCTGTGCCGGTGATCCGGTTGTCGCTTGGCGGTATCAAGACCGTCGGCATGGCCGGGTCCGCGACGAACAAGGGTATTCTCGTCCACACGAGAACCAACGATACGGAGATCACGAATCTCGAACGGGTCGTCGACCTTCCGATCGGCCTCGGGTCGGTCAACATGGGGAGCGGTCTCGTGGGCTCCGGGCTCCTTGCAAACAGTAAGGGCTACATCGCAGGATCCGTTACGACCGGGTTTGAGCTGGGACGAATAGAAGAAGTCTTTGGGTTTTTGGAGTGAATCAGTCATGGAGAACCAGACGTTTGAAATTGTAGGCGCGTGTAAGATAAACAACGAATGGAAACCGTACCGCAAGGTCATCTGCGCCCCGAATGAGAACCAGGCAAAAGAGAAAATATTTGCGGATATCGGGAGCAAACACCGCCTGAAGAGAAGTTATATCACCATCGAGTCGGTTAACGTAGTAGCTGGTGAATGACGTGGACCAGGCAGATCCTCGCGAGATACAGACTCTTCAGATGTACCTGAACGAATACGGGCAGCAGATAGAACTCCTGACGCAGCAGCTTAGCATGATCGAGCAGCAACGTCTTGAATCCGCCGCCGCCATCGAGACCCTCCGGGCCATCCAGGAGAACGAGGACAGCCCTGTTCTTCTCCCTATTGGGGGCGGGGCTCTTCTTCGGGTGAAGGTGCTTGATGCCGGGCATGTCCTGGTGAATATTGGGGCCGATGTCTCGGTCGAGCGGGCCAGCGCTGATGCAGTGGAGTATCTAGAGGATCGGATAACCGAACTTGAGGCTGTGGCGAAGAAGGTCGCAGGCTCGGTCGAGCAGTTGCAGGGGCAGGCAACGGAGATCTCCCGGCGCCTCGAGGCGGCTTATCGGGGGGCCCGGCAGGCTCAGGCAGGCCAGGGCGGAAGTAGATAATGTTTGATTCCCTAAAGAAAAAACTTCAGAATATCAGGACAAAATTTGCCTCGAATATCGAGGAGGCTGCCGGTGCCGAACTGGAGCAGCCGGTTACGGAGTTGCCGGAGGGAGCGGAGGCTGTAGAGTCCGGCGTCACGCCTGCGCCTCCGGTCTCCGGGGAGGTTCCCGAGAAAGAGCGGGAAAAACCCACATTTTTCAAAAAAGTGAAGGTTCTTGTCCAGGAGCGGGAGGTCCTCCTCCGGGAGAAGGACATCGAGGAGCCGCTTTTTGAACTTGAGATGGTGCTCCTCGAAAACGACGTCGCACTCCCGGTCACGGATGAGATCATCGGCCGGATGCGAAAAGATCTCGTGGGGCAGCAGAGGAAGATCGGCTCCTCGGTCGATGACCTGGTTGCCTCCACCCTGCGGTCCGCGCTCTGCGGCGTGCTGGGGGAAGGTCTCGATCTCTCGCACTACATCCGCGAGCACGAGCGCCCCGTCAAGATCCTCTTCACCGGCGTGAACGGGACCGGCAAGACGACGACGGTCGCAAAGGTCGGCCATTACCTGCAGAAGAACGGCTTTACGGTCGTGATCGGTGCGGGCGATACCTTCCGTGCGGGTGCGATCGAGCAGATCCGGACCCACGCTGACCGCCTCGGGATCAAGACGATCCAGCACCAGGCGGGCGCCGACCCCTCCGCAGTCCTCTTCGACGCCGTCCAGTACGCGAAGGCGCATGATATCGACGTCGTCCTCGCTGATACGGCCGGCCGGTTCCACAACCGGGCGAATCTCATGAACCAGCTCGACAAGATCCGGCGGGTCATGAAGCCCGACCTCGTCGTCTATGTCGACGAGGCGGTTGCAGGGAACGATGCCGTCATCCGGGCAGACGAGTTCAACAAGGCCGTCGGCACCGACGCGGTCGTCCTGACGAAGGCGGATATGGATCCCAAGGGCGGTGCGGCCATATCGGTCGCGCATACCGTCGGAAAACCGATCCTCTTCCTCGGGACCGGCCAGGGCTACGACGATATCATGCCGTTTCAGCCCCGGGCCGTGGTGAACGAACTTCTCGGGGGTGAAGCCTGATGCTCGATAACCTTGGTACGTCCTTAAAAGATGCCGTCAAGAAACTCGCCGGCAAGACAGTGATTGACCGCGTGGCGGTCGACGAACTGGTGCGCGACCTGCAGCGGGCGCTCCTCTCCGCCGACGTCAACGTCAAACTCGTGATGCAGCTCTCCCAGGCGATCAAGCAGCGCGCCCTCGAAGAGGAGCCCCCGAAAGGGATGGGTGTCCGGGAGCACGTTCTCCGGATCGTCTACCAGGAACTTGTCCGGCTGATGGGAACACCGGGCGAGGTGGCGCTCGGGCCCCAGACGATCCTGATGGCGGGGCTGCAGGGGAGCGGGAAGACCACGACGACGGCGAAGCTCGCCCGCTACTTCCAGCGCAAAGGGCTGCGGGTCGGGGTGATCTGCGCCGATACCTTCCGGCCGGGTGCCTATGACCAGCTAAAGAC
Source organism: Methanoculleus nereidis (assembly GCF_032944295.1). Lineage (NCBI taxonomy): Archaea > Methanobacteriati > Methanobacteriota > Methanomicrobia > Methanomicrobiales > Methanomicrobiaceae > Methanoculleus > Methanoculleus nereidis. Next base: position 168,424 of record NZ_JABFFQ010000002.1, on the reverse strand, counting down.
CCTCTGCGACCGGATCAGCGTCCCCTGCTTTGGCGACCCGAACGAACCCGACGCGCTCAAGATCGTCCGCGAAGGCCTCCCGAAATACCGCAAGCTCTACGAAGTGATCATCATCGATACCCAGGGGCGGCACGCCCTTGAGGAGAACCTGATCGAGGAGATCGTCAACATCAACGAGATCTCGCACGCCGAGCACAGGTGGCTCGTGATCGACGCGGCGCTCGGCCAGCAGGCGAGCGAGCAGGCCCGCCGGTTCCACGAGGCGATCGGGATCGACGGCGTCCTGGTCACGAAGATGGACGGCACCGCGAAAGGCGGCGGCGCGCTCTCGGCGGTTGCCGAGACGCAGAGCGGTATCGTCTTCATCGGGAGCGGCGAGACGATCGAGGACCTTGAGCGGTTCGACCCGGACGGGTTCATCTCCCGGCTGCTCGGGATGGGCGATTTAAGAGCCCTCGTCGAGCGGGCGGAGGAAGCGGTCTCGGCCGAGGAGCTCGACGTCAACGCCATGCTCAAGGGGAAGTTCACGCTCCGGGACATGTACAAGCAGCTCGAGGCGTTGAACAAGATGGGGCCCTTAAAACAGATCATGAGCATGCTCCCCCTGGGCGGCATGCAGATCCCGGACGACGCCTACGACATCACCAGCACCAAGATGCAGCGCTACAGGGTGATCATGGACTCGATGACGCCCCCGGAACTCGACGACCCGTCGGTGATCGGGAGCTCCCGGATCCAGCGGATCGCCCGGGGCGCCGGGGTGACGCCCGAAGACGTCCGCGACCTCATCAAATACTACAAGATCATGCAGCGTGCCTTAAAAGGCATGCGCGGTATGGGCGGCGGCAAGTTCAACATGCAGCGCATGATGAAGAAGTTCGGTGGACCCAGTAGATGAAGCGGTTTGCCGTCGTGGGCCACCTTGCCGTAACGAGCGGCACCTTCAGCCTCAACGATCTGCCCGGAAGCGGCGGGAGGATGGACGTCCTCTGCCGCTGCATCAACTCTTCGTTCTTCCTCTCCCATGACCTCCGGCGCGACGTCGAGTGTTTCCTCATCCTCTGCGGAGAGCCCGGTCCTGAAAAGACCGTCCTCTTCCGCGGTGCCGAGGTCCGCTACCTCTCGCCGGACGAGCGGAGCAGCGCCGCCCTGATCAAGAAGGCGCTCTCGATCCCCTGCGGGGACGAGTTCCGGGAGTCGACTCCGGGCGTCTACGTCCGCCGCGGCGGGCTCGCAAGGCTCCTCGGGGAGATCTCGTTTGCGGTCCTCGACGAGGCGGGGGAGGATATCAGAACCGCTCCGGCGCTCCCGGAGTCCTGCATCCTCTCCGACCACCACAACTTCACCCCCGAGGAGCAGGCGCTGATGGCAGATTATGCCCGCTACTCGGTGGGGCCGCGGTCGCTGCATGCCGATCACACGATCACTGTTCTGTTAAACGAGATGGACCGGAGGGAATCCTGATGGATATCATCGAAGAGGTAGAAGCAATTCTTGGATACGGCGAAATCTGCAACCACTGCCTCGGGCGTTTCTTCGGCAAGCGGTCGTTTGGGCTGACGAACGAGGAGCGCGGCCGTGCGCTCCGGATCGCGCACGAGCTTACGGCAAACGAACCGCACCACGAACCGGACCCGGAGTCCTGCTGGATCTGCAGCGGCGAATTCTCCCGCATCGATGTCTGGGCGGCGAGGGTCGCCGAAGCGCTCGCCGGCATAGAGTTCGGCACGTTCCTCATCGGAACGAAAGTGCCGCCGCTTGTCACGGAGAGCGAGGAGATGGTCTGGAGCGATCTTGCCCTCCATGACCCCGAACCACTGAAGGCGGAGATGAACCGGGAGGTGGGCAAGGCCGTCTCGCTCCTCACCGGGAAGACGGCCGACCTGAAGAAGCCCGACGTTGTAGCGATCCTCGACCTCGCCGAGGACGCGGTCGAGGTGCAGGTGAACCCCGTCTTCTTCGCCGGCCGGTACCTGAAGTACGAGCGCGGCATCCCCCAGACCCACTGGGACTGCCGGGCGTGTCGGGGGGCCGGGTGCGAGAAGTGCAACTTCACCGGCAAGCAGTACGCCGATTCCGTCGAGGAACTGATCGGCCGGCCGGCGATCGAGGCTTTTAGCGCGGAGAACGCCGTCCTGCATGGAGCCGGCCGGGAGGATATCGACGCCCGGATGCTCGGGACGGGCCGCCCCTTCGTGATGGAGATCGAGGCGCCACGGAAACGGTCGGTGGACCTGGCTCAGCTCGAGGAGGAGATCAACCGGACTGCCGCCGGCCGGGTGGAGATTCATCTCGCCGGATGGGCGGACCGGAAGATGGTGCAAAGCCTTAAATCCGACAAAGCGCATAAAAAATACAGGATCCTGGTCGAGATCGACGGTTCTGTAACCCCAGATGAGTTCAGAGCGGCCCTCGATCAGTTAAAAGGTGTAACGATACGACAGCGCACCCCGAATAGGGTGTCACACCGACGGGCAGATAAAGTTCGGGAACGGCAGGTCCTCGATATCGGGTGTACGGGCGAAGAAGACGACAGATACTGGGTCGAAGTCGTCGGCGAAGCTGGCCTCTACATCAAAGAACTGATATCGGGTGACAGCGGCAGAACCCAGCCCAGCCTTGCCCAGATCCTGGGGCGCACCGCAAGTGTTGTCAGCCTCGATGTGGTGCTGGTCAAAACAGCAAACGAGTATGGTGAGTAATCATGGCACATCACAATGGACCACGCAAGAAGACGCGGTATAAGTTCAAGAAGGACCTCAGAAAACGCGGTATCCCCCCGGTCACCTCAGTGATTCAGAACTTCGAGATCGGGCAGAGGGTACACGTCGTGGTCGAGCCGAGTGTCCAGAAGGGCATGCCCCACCGGAGGTTCCATGGGAAGACCGGCACGGTCATCGGGCAGCGCGGACGCGCATGGGTGCTCGAAGTCAGGGATGGAGAGACAATAAAACAGGTGATTGCGAGACCGCAACATCTAAAAGCGCAGAAAGTATAACCCTCAGCAGTAGTGATTGGCATGAAAGTAAAACGGATCGTTAGCGAAGAGCGGATGCTGCTTCCCGAGCTGCGCGACACCCTCCTTTCCGTGGAGGCAGCCCGGCTTGAGTCAGAAGAGGAGATGTCATACGAACTTCGTAAGAGTATCGAGCATGCCAATCATCTCTCAAAGGCATCTTCCGAGAGGGCTCGCGCCCTTGTCGACGAGCTCATAAAACTCGAGAAGATGAAGGAAGAGATTGCCTATCGCATTGCGAACCTTATGCCGCGAACCCGGGACGAACTTCGGGCCATCTACGCCAAAGAACGGTTCAATCTCACGACGGAAGAGCTGGACGAGATACTTGACCTGGTAATGACCCACTTCTGATTGAAGGGGTGGTGCCAATGAAGACCGAAAAGAAAGAGGAGAACGCTGTAGTTATTGATATCCTCCCTATGGGATACGTTAGCGACCAGCGTCCTACTTACAAGCGCGAACCGGTTGTCCAGGCAGTCGGGGTGGACCAGTTCAAACTGCTCGAGCTCGTCCCGAAACCGGGTGCGGACATCCAGATCTACGACCGCGTCTATATCGGCGATGCGGAGCGGGAGAAGGTCGAACGTGTCAAGCGGCGGATCGGCTACGAAGACCTGACGGCGACCGCGAAGCTCGAACTGCCGTTCGTGGTCGAGCAGATCGTCCGCGAGAACGAGCTGCGGTTCGTCGACTTCTTCAACAAGTCCGTACCCATTACGCCGAAGTTCCACATGCTGCACCTGCTTCCCGGCATCGGGAAGAAACTGCTGTGGGAGATCATCGAGCAGCGCGGTAAGAAGCCGTTCGAGAGTTTCGCCGACATCTCCGGGCGGATCAAGTCGCTCCCGCACCCGGACAGGATGGTCGTCAGCCGGATCCTGCGCGAGATTGAAGATCCGGACGAGAAGTATCACGTCTTCACATCGAGATGAGTGCTCCGAAGGATCAGCACTTTCTCGTCGACCGAAGGGCCGTCGAGAAGATTGCCGGTTTTGTCGATGTTTCCGGCCGGAAGGTGCTCGAGATCGGTCCCGGCGAAGGGATCCTCACCCGCGCCCTCCTTGACAGGGGTGCGAACGTCATTGCGGTAGAGATCGATCCGGCTCTCGTGGAGGAGCTCGAGATCGCCTTTGCCGACGAGATCGAGGAGGGCCGTCTCGAGATCATCAGGGGCGACGCGAAGAGGGTGGATATCCCGCCGTTCGATATCGTCGTCGCGAACCTCCCCTATTCTGTCTCTTCGAAGTTAACGTTCCGGCTGCTTGCGATCGGGTTTGAGGTTGCGGTCCTGATGTACCAGAAGGAGTTTGCCCGGCGGATGGTCGCGCCGCCGGGAACGCCGAACGTCGGGCGGCTCTCGGTGATGGTGCAGACCTACGCCTCCGTAAAGCCGCTGCTTGATCTCTCGCCCTCCTCATTCCGGCCGAGACCACAGGTCCGGTCCTGGGTGGTCCGGATCACGCCGCACGAGCCGCCGTACCCGATCGCGGATCGTGAGGTCTACGCGGACGTCGTCCGGGTGCTCTTCTCCCATCGGAGAAAGACCGTCCGGAAGGGCCTTCGGAGCGGTAAGGACACATTTCCCGCCCAGGCGATCGAGCGGACGATCGCGGGGCTGCCCGACGACCTCCTGCAGCGCCGGCCCGAAGACCTGACGCTCGAGGAGTTCGCGCTGATCGCGAACACGATGAGCGGGAGTTAGGGATGCTTCCCGACCAGGTCTACCCGCCCGCTGAGGACTCATACCTCCTTCTCCGGGCGGCACTTGCCGAGGTCCGGCCGACCGACCGGGTGCTGGAGGTCGGGACCGGGAGCGGCTACGTCGCGGCCGGGCTTCTCGGCCGGGCGGCGGCGGTGGTCGCGACCGACATCAACCCTCATGCGGTGGCGTGCGCCCGCGGCCGCGGGGTAGCGGCGATCAGGACGGACCTCTTTTCGGGTGTCTCCGGCCCGTTCGACCTCATCCTCTTCAACCCCCCCTACCTCCCGACGGCTCCCGATGAGCGGATGGATGACTGGCTGGAGTACGCCCTCGACGGCGGGCCGACAGGAAGGGTAGTGATAGAACGGTTCGTCGCGGATGCCGGGAGAGTGCTCGCGCCCTTCGGAAGGATTCTGCTCCTGGTCTCGTCGCTGACGGATCTCGACGAAGTCCGGGACCTCTTCGCCCGTGCGGGGTTCGTCTCGTTCGTCGTCGATGAGGAGGCACTCGAGGGGGAGCGGCTCTACGTGCTCCGGGCGGCGCGGGACCTCTGCCGGATGGGGGCGTGATTTTCCGGGTAGCGGGTTCGAGTGTCGCACGGCGCCGCCTGCCGCCTGGATCCTCGGCCGGAAAATAATTCGCAAAACGGCATCTGCGGTTTTCTTGCGTGTTTTGATGAAAAAAGAGTGGCGAGTTCTTTCGGTCACACCGTCGAGGGCCGCTCGAACACCTCCTCAAACTCAAAGTGCGCGAACTCCGCGAACGGTGCATCTAAAATCCCTGCCGCGAGATCCTCTTTTGCAACGGCGAACGCACCCGCGTCCGGGTACGCGATGAAGGTGTACTCGGTGGTGCCCTGGTACTCCTCCGAGACGGACGCCGACTGCATGAGCGCGATCATCTCGGGCGTGCCGATGGTTCTCTCCTCCTTCCGGTAGCCGTCGAGGAGGGCGAGCATGTTCTGGTAGCGGTAGTCCTCGGGCCTGACTTCGGCGTGGTAGCCGTCCACCCGCTCGACGGCGGGGGGATGGGCGCCCCGGTAGAGGTAGTAGTTGTTCGCGATCAAGAGGCAGTCGTTCGGCTCGACGACGCCCGGTCCTCGCACCGCGCCGCCGTAGGAGTCCGTCTCGAAAGCCGCCGGGACGCTTCCCGTCCCGCTCCCGTAGGGTGCCGAGACCCCTGCGTTGTTCCCGCCGGTCCTGGTCCCGTTCACCTTCTCCCAGTAGGCCCACGCCCCGGCAACGTCGCTCTCGCTCTGGAGCGTATTCCTGTAGAGGAAGGTGGTGGGCATGAGATCGGTCGCGTTCCAGTCCGGGATCGACGGCGACGAGTGGGGCACGAGCACAAGGCCGTCCTCGTTCATGCCGTTGAACGTCCCGATGAACCCGGGCCAGTCTATCCCGACCGTGCGTTTCGCGCCCGGACCCGGGTCGGTCGCGATGACGAGCAGGCTGTTGACCGTGACCTTCCGCAGGTCGTTCTCACCGTCCATGTTCTTGCCGTGGATGATCCCGCCGGCGAGCTCGTCGTTCTCCGTCAGGTTGCCCCAGGCGATCGCGCTCGTGCAGAGGTGCGGCGAGACGCCGGCGTCGCCTGTTGTGGTGCGGTTGATGCCGAGGTCGCCCATGTAGAGGCCGTAGAGTTTGTAGTAGAGCATGAAGTCATACGTGTTCTCCGCGAGGAGGTCGTAGCGGGTGAGGTTCCGCGAGACCGACGGGAGGTAGAGATCCGTGCCGCCTGCGTTCATCCCGGCGAGCATGGCGTCGAGTTCGGCCATATACGTCGGGTTTGCCGGTGCCATATGCTCCTCTATGTAGGGGATGAAGAGGTCCTCGTAGTCGGCGGGCGACTGCATAAACGACTCGATCAGGACGTAGTCGATCCAGTCCCGGATTTGCGGGCCGCAGAGGTAGCCGTAGGCATACGCCCTCTCCTCCGGCGTTCCCCATACCTGGAGGACATGGCAGCCTTTCATGACGGCGAGCCTTCCGCCGCCGCTGCCGACGGCGATCTCCCGATCATCGTCGGGGTAGGGCGTCGGGGCGATGAGGGTTACATCGATCCCGGTCGCGGCGTTCCCCGGTGTAACGGCGACCCCGACGGGGGTAAGGTGCGACGGCGTGCAGTACCATCCGGTCGGGTCGCGGTAATCGAGGTGGTCGATCCGGCCGTCATCATCCGTATCCGCCCAGGCGTAGACGGTGTAGTTGCCCGGGGCGAGTCCGGAGATGACGTAATCGCCCGGCGCATCGAGCGCGGCAAAGCCGCTGACGTACTGCGAGCGCTCGGGATGCTCCCCGGTCTCCATAACCCTGATATCCGATGCCGTATACGCCGCGGCGTCGATCGCCGCAACGTAGATTGTTCCTCCCGCGTAATCCCCCGCCACACTCCCGGAGATGAAATCTCCACCTGTCGGGGTGGTGACGTTCGTGCAGCCTGCAGCGGCGATGAGGAGGATCACCACGCCGAGGACGCACACGGGCAGGTATGTGCGCAGAGAGCGCTCTGGTACCCGGTTCATTATTTTTTCTTCCAACGGAGGAGGATAAAATCGTATTGAAGTGTTCCTGTGTACGATACGTGCCGAAACGCGAGAATCCTGGTGAAATTTGCCGGTTATCGGTTTTTTAGGTCCTGGATGGTTCAAGAGTGAGGGGGCGGAGCGTGACGGCCTGCAGGACCTGCCGGGACGGCCCGTTGCCGAAGGTATGATGACGGGTGGAGGCGATACCTCTCACCGGGAGAACGTGCAGACAGCACGGAGGTGAACATCATGGCACACGCGTGGAACCCGGGCGACTACCACCGGCACTCCGCCGCCCAGCAGACCTGGGCGCATGAACTGATAGCAAAGCTCGCGCTTGCCGGCGATGAGCGGGTGCTCGATCTCGGATGCGGCGAGGGGAAGGTGACCGCGGAGATTGCAGCCCGCCTCCCCTCCGGCTCGGTACTCGGCCTTGACGTATCCCGCGACATGATCGCCTTCGCCCGGGAGCGCTTCCCACCGGAGCAGTATCCGAATCTCCGCCTCATTGAGGGGGACATGCTCGACCTGCCGTTCGATGAAGAGTTCGACGTCGTCTTCTCGAACGCTGCCCTGCACTGGGTCGCCGACCACGGCAGGGTCTTTCAGGGTATCGCCTGCGCTCTCCGGCCGGGGGGAAGGGTCCTCCTCCAGATGGGCGGGAGAGGCAACGCCGCGCCGATCGTCGCGATCGCGGACGAGACGCTCGCGGAGGATCCGTGGACGAGGCTCTTCGACGGTCCGGCCCCCTGTTACGCCTTCTACGGCGCCGAGGAGGAGCGTGAACTCCTGGAAGCGACAGGGCTCACGCCCCTGCGGGTCGAGTTGATCGGGAAAGACATGGCATTCGACCAGATTGACAGTCTCGCCGGGTGGATCCGAACCACCTGGCACCTCTACCTCGACCGGCTGCCCGAAGAGGCCCGGCCGGCGTTCATCGCCGGGGTGGTGAGCCGGTACGTGGAGAGGTTCCCCTCGCCCGACGGCCGGATCCACGTCCCCATGGTGCGCCTCGAGGTGGAGGCGGTCAAAGAGCCGGAGCCCTGACCCGGGTAGGCGGGTTGAAGAACGTCATCCGGGGGTAGTGACGGGGATCAGGAAGGTTGCCCCGGCCCCTCGCACCCTTCGGCCCGTCGCATTCGAAAACGCTTCGCGTTTTCTCACGCTCCTGCCGCTCGTGATGCTCACGCCAGTCGCGAGTCGCACCTGGCGGTGCTCCCGCTCCGGCTCTAACGAGCCATCGCGCACCGGAAAGTTATATATCCGGACACATGGTATTCGGGCAGCGTATGCGCATACGGGAGAAGACCCTGACGATCCTGCTCGTTTTATCGCTTGTTGCGAACGTCTCTCTCCTGGCTGTCGTTCTCGTGCCGGAAGACGAGATCTCCCCGGCCCTCTCCAAACCGGAGGTAGCCGACCCCCTCCCGACGCCGACCTTGATCCCGCTCTCTCTGGTGAGGGGGGCAGGGAATGGGAGTGCTGCCTCGCTGCAGGTGCCGGTCATCATCCAGACGGTCGAGGTCGATCGGGGCGGCCCGCTTCTCTACGAGGAGGTGACCGAAGAGGGGGCGATGGTGAACGTCTCGGTCGAAGTCGTGCCCGGGAAAGGAAGGGTGCTTGTCCAGACGACGCCCCTGATGGGGATAGCCTTTCAGGATGCTGCAAACCTTGCGGTCGTTGTCGCCGCCGACCATTCCCGTGTGAACCTCACGAGGAGCGACATCATCTTCAGCATCCAGGGGCCGGAGGAGGTCTCCGAGATCGACGGCCCCAGTGCGGGGGCACTGATGACCGCGCTGCTTCTCTCCGTGCTGGAGGACTTTCCGCTCAACGAGAGCGTGACCGTGACGGGAACCATCGATGAGAACGGGAGTATCGGCCCGGTCGGAGGAATCCTCGAGAAGGCCGAGGCCGCCGCAGGGAGCGGCAAAACGCTCCTGATCCTCTCTGACGAGAACAACCAGGTGTTTGATTACCGGGAGGAGGTCCGTTCGTTCGGCGGACTGCGAATAGCGCGGCAACGGCCGGTCGTCGTGGACGCAAAAGATTATATCGAGAAGTACCTCGGCATCCGGGTGAAGTATGTGGATACCATCGACGACCTGCTTGCCGATCTTCGTGCCCCCGTATCTGAGGCCGCCGGGGCTTCCTGACGACGGACGACCGCCGTGGGGGAGGCGCCTGTCGGAAAAAATGCTCCGAAGCCACGGTTGAAAGGGCTGATCCCGGCCGTCAGCAGGACCCGACTGAAGGGTATTTATTCTCTCCCGGGCCAAGTGTCCGGATAGCATGAGATCAGAGAGACTGTTGATCGCCGGGGTTCTTGTGGTTGCTCTGGCCGTTGTCGGGGCGGTTCTGCTGCCGGGGCTCTTCTCGCCGCAGCCACCCGATCCCGGCCTTACCCCCACCCCGGTGCCTGTCTCCGGGAACGGCACGTACGTCAACACCACCTACGGCTATGCTGTCACCTACCCGGAGGGGTGGTTCTACACCGAGTCCGGCGAGAGCGTATGGTTCTCCTCACCGGTTAAGCACGAGGAGGTCCGGGTGAACGCAATCCCGCTGAATGAGAACGCCGACGAAAAAGAGGTCCTTGAGGCCCTGAACGCGACCTACATAGAAGATCTCCGCGCCGGCATCGATGCCGAATGGGTCTCCACGACGAACACCTCCCTTGACGGGGTCCCGGCATACGAGTCGGTCTTCTCCGCCCCTATCGTCGAGGAAGACCGCTACACCTTCGTCATCCGGTACGCCGTCAGGGACAACGTCACCTACTCGGTCATGCACACGGTCTTCCCTCCGGAGTATGATATCTACAACGCCGACGCGGCCCCGGTGGCGGAGTCGTTCCGGTTCCTCTGACCTTTTTTTAGGCGCCCGCAAAACCGGTTCTCTGTCCCGCAGTGCTTCGTTCCGGCGGAGGTGGTTTCCCGAAAAAAAGGGATGGTTAGTAAGAGATTTGGAGTTAGAGGTGATTCGTTCGGCAGGACGTTTGGGGGAGGTTCCCCGTCACCTGATCTCTTCCAGCGGAATATCGGTGATATCTGGAGAGAGGGTCGCTTCGGGGGAGATATCGAAGTAGGGTTCGATAATCGGGTCGTTTTCACAATCGTGATACTGCGTCTCTCCACTCCGGGTCTTCATCCAGAGGCGAATCTGCTGGAGTAGTGTCACGTGGTTCAATCCTTTCGTCTGCAACGGGTGAGTCCCGCTGTGACATATAGCCGTTCTGATCTCCCGAGCATAAATCCATTATGATACGGGATTTTGCCCGGAGTGCCAATAATCTTTGACGAATTTCAAAAAAAGTTGTTTATTTTCCGTATTTACGGCAGAGGGCGTCGGATCCGGTCACCCCCGCCTGAACATCCTGTCAAGTTTCCGTTTGTCGAACGCTACTACCGTCGGCCTCCCGTGCGGGCACGTCCAGGGGGTCTTTGTACGGGCGAGTTGCGCGAGGAGGCGCTTCTGCTGATCGTGCGTGAGATGGGCGCCGGCTTTCACCGCCCCACGGCACGCGACGATGCAGGTGACCGCTTCCCGCCGGTCGGGAGCGGTTCGCGCTTCGTCGGCGAGGAGGTCTGCGATCGCCTCCCGGACAGTCCCGGGATCCTCGACCGCGCCGAGGGCGGCGGGCACCGCCCGGACGGCGAAGGTATCCCGGCCGAACTCCTCTACCACGAACCCGCCGTCCGCGAGGAGAGGGAGCGCGTCCCGGAGCGCGGCCGACTCCTTCGGGGGGAGCGAGAGGACGACGGGCATGATCAACTCCTGCGACCCGGACGCCGCGTCACGCTGTTCGACGACCTGGTCGTAGAGGATCCGCTCGTGGGCCGCGTGCTGGTCGATGAGGTAGAGGGTGCCGTCGGCCCCCTCCGCCACGATGTAGGTCGCTGCCACCTGCCCGATCGGCTCCATTGCGGGGAGGAGGTTCTCGCCGCCTTCCGTCTCCGTCCGGCGGAGCTGCTTATCAGAGAGGGTGAGTTCCCGGTGGCCGGCTGTGTAGGGCGCTCCGGGCTCGCCGGCCGCCGGGGCCGGTATCGGTTCGGGCTCCTGCACCGCGATCTGCTGCTGCACCGGCTCGGCCGGCGCTTCGCGTGCGAGGTCGTGCCCGGCGAGAGCTTCCTCGACGGCGGCCGCGATCGCTCCTGTGATCTCCCGCTCCCGGGAGAGGCGGACCTCCCGTTTGGTCGGGTGGACGTTGACGTCCACGAGGCCGGTGTCGATCGAAAGTTCGATGAACGCCACCGGGTATCTGTCCTTTGGGAGGAGGGTGCCGTAGCCCTCCCGCACGGCGGCGGCGATCTGGCGTGAGGCAATGCTTCTGCCGTTGATACTGACGGAGATCTGCGAGGGGCTCCCCCGGCTCTCCGATGGCCGGGAGATGTAGCCGCCGATACGGAGGAACGGAAGCCTTCCCTCGACCGGGACGAGCGAGCGGGCGAGTTCTGCGCCGTAGAGGCCTGCGATGGTGTTTAAGAGCCCTTCCGATCGCTGGGTTGCCACCCGTTCTTTCCCATTGTGCACCACCCGGAAGGCGACCTCGCCGTGGGCGAGGGCCAGGTTCTCCACGGCCCCGTAGACGTGGGCGAGTTCGGTGTTCCTGCTCTTTAAGAACTTCCGGCGGGCGGGGGTGTTGTAGAAGAGGCGTTCCACCGCGATCGTCGTCCCCTCCGGGGCCCCGACCTCGTTCTTCTCCACGATCTCGCCGCCCCTGACCACCAGCCGCGTCCCGGCGAGCGCTCCCCCTCCCCGCGGGCGGGTGACCAGGGTCACCTCTGCGACGGCGGCGATGCTCGCGAGCGCCTCCCCCCGGAACCCGAGGGTGCGGACGGCACAGAGATCGGCAATATCCCGGATCTTGCTCGTCGCGTGGGGGGTAAACGCGAGAGCCGCCTCCTCCCCGGTCATGCCCTCGCCGTTGTCGGTTACCCGGATCTTCGTGATCCCGGCCATATCCGATGCGACATCGACCAGAATGCTCGTCGAGCCCGCGTCGATCGCGTTCTCCAGGAGCTCCTTCACCACCGACGCGGGCCGCTCCACGACCTCGCCGGCGGCGATCTGGTTCACGGTATCGGGGTCGAGGACCCGTATCTTCGTCATCGTTCGGCGTCCCTGCCGTTTGCAATCCTCTGGAGCCTGCAGAGGGTATTCAACGCCTCGATCGGAGTCATCTCGTTGGGATTCAGGCCTTTGAGTTCTTCGACTGCCGGATTCTCCTCCACGACCCCCTCACCGGGGTCGACGAGGAGCATCTGGGTGTAGCGGGGAGCCCGCACCCCGGCCGGAAACTCCCGCGTCGACGCCTCCTTCAGGAGCTCCATCGCACGGTCGGTCACCTTCTTCGGGATGCCTGCAAGGTGGGCGACGTGGACGCCGTAACTCCTGTCGGTCGCGCCGGGGATGATCTTACGGAGGAAGACGACGTCCTGCCCGGTGTCCTTCACGGCGAAGTGGAAGTTCTTCACCCGCTTGAGCGTCCCTTCGAGGTCGATCAGGTCGTGGAAGTGGGTCGCAAAGAGTGTCCGGGGACCGGCGACCGCTTTCCCGTGCAGGAACTCCACCACCGCCCGGGCAATCGAGCACCCGTCAAGCGTGCTCGTCCCCCGCCCGATCTCGTCGAGGACAATAAGGCTCTGCGGCGTCGCGTTATTCAGGATATTCGCGAGTTCCAGCATCTCGACCATGAACGTGGACTGGCCGGAGGCGAGGTCGTCGAACGCCCCCACCCGGGTGAAGACTCTGTCCACAATCCCGACGGTGGCGTGCCGGGCCGGGACGAAACTCCCCATCTGGGCCATGATGCAGCAGAGCGCCACCGCCCGCATATAGGTGGATTTGCCTGCCATGTTCGCCCCTGTGATGATCATGATCTGGTCGCCGGCGGAATCAAGTTCCGTGTCGTTCGGAACGAACGGCACCGGGAGGTGCCGCTCCACTACCGGGTGGCGGCCGTCGCGGATGACGGTCCGGCCGCTTTCCTCGATCACCGGGCGGGTGTAGCTGTAGCGGGCGGCGACCTCGGCGAGCGCCGCATAGACGTCGAGCAGCCCCACCGCCCGGGCGGTCGCCTGGAGGCCGGCGACCTCCGCTGCGAGCGTCCGGACGAGTTCGGCGTAGATCTCCGCCTCGAGGGCGGTAAGTCGGTCTTCGGCGTTCGCGATCATCGCTTCCTTCTCCCGGAGGTCGGGGATCGTGTAGCGTTCGCCGTTCGCGGTTGTCTGCCGCCGCTCATACTCCGGCGGCACCAGGTGCAGGTTCGGTTTCGTCACCTCGATGTAGTAGCCGAAGACCCGGTTGTAGCCTACCTTGAGCGACTTGATCCCGGTCCTCTCCCGCTCCTGCTGCTGGAACTCCGCGATCCAGTCCTTCCCGGTCGTCGCAAGGTGCCGGAGTTCGTCGAGTTTGGCGTTGAACCCCTCGCGAATCATCCCGCCGGCCAGCGCACGTGCCGGGGGGTCGTCCACGATCGCCCGGCCGATGAGGTCCGTAACCCGGGCGTGGTCGCTCATGGTATCGAGGACCTTGCGGACCCGCACGGGTGCGTCGGCAGGGATGAGTGCCTTTACGTCCGGGATGGCGCAAAGAGACTCCCGGAGCGTCGCGAGATCCCTCGGCCCGGCGTTCCCGTAGGCGATCCTTCCCGCTATCCGCTCGATATCGACGAAGTCGTCGAGCGTCGCACGAAGTGCCTGCCTCTCAAGCGCGTGGTCGAAGAACCACTCCACCGCATCGAGCCGTGCCTCGATAGCGCCTTTCCCGAGCAGAGGAGCGATCAGGAACGACCGCATCGTCCGGCTCCCCATCGACGTCTCCGTGGCGTCGAGCGCGGCAAGAAGGGTGTTTGCGTCGCCCTCCCCCCGGATGCCCGCGGTGATCTCCAGGTTCCGCAGGGTGATTGCGTCGAGCGCCATGTTCCCCGACGGAACCCGTGTCGAGAGCCCCGAGATGTGGGAGAGGGGCGACTGCTGTGTATCCTGGGCGTAGCGGAGCGCCGCTCCGGCCGCGGCGATTGCCCCCGGTATTCCCGCGCACCCGTAGCCGTCGAGCGTTGCCGTCCCGAACTGCCCGCAGAGCCGCTCGTATGCCGCGTCACTCTCGAAAGCGTCGTCACGGTAGCGGCTCACCGTCACCCCGAGGGCTTCGAGACGGCCGGGGAGCCCGTCGCCGAGGCTTTCGGGGACGATCACCTCCATCGGCCGGTATCTCACGGCCTCCGAGACGATATCGGCATAGTCGCGCCCGCCGCTCCCCGCGGAGACGAAGAACTCGCCGGTGGAGACGTCCAGGAACGCGAGCCCGAAAGTCTCTTTCCGGTCGGGAGCGACCGCCATCAGGTAGTGGGCGCCGGCCGAGGCGAGCATCGAGGAGTCGATCAGGGTTCCCGGGGTGATCACCCTGGTGACGTCCCGCTTCACCACGCCTTTTGCGGTCTTCGGATCTTCCACCTGGTCGCAGATCACCACCTTGTAGCCCTTGTTCACCAGGCGGGCGATGTAGCCGTCGGCGGCGTGGTGGGGAACGCCCGCGAGCGGCATCCGGTCGCCGTTCTTATCCCTGCCCCGGGCCGTCAGGGTGATGTCGAGTTCCCGGGCCACCACGCCGGCGTCCTCGCCGAAGGTCTCGTAGAAGTCCCCCATCCGAAAGAAGAGGACGGCATCGGGGTATCGGGCCTTCGCTGCATAGTACTGCCGCATGGCCGGGGTCGGTCCGTCGGTCATCGCTTCTCCTTATAGAATCCGCATAAAGTCACATAAGGGTACTGTCCCGGGGAAACGGCCGGAAAGGGCTCAGATTTGCTGCACCACTCCGGCGGCCTCCGGCAAACTACATACGTCCGGAACGCGTACCAGGAACACGATACTGTATGTCGGCGACTATCGCAGAAAAGATATTTTCTCAACAGTGCGGCAGGGCTGTCCGCGCGGGAGAGGTTGTGATGGCACCCGTGGATGCAGCGATGATCCACGACATCACCGGTCCCCTGGCGGTTCGGGTCTTTCGCGAGATGGGTGGAGAGCGC
Organism: Methanoculleus nereidis; assembly: GCF_032944295.1. Taxonomy (NCBI): domain Archaea; kingdom Methanobacteriati; phylum Methanobacteriota; class Methanomicrobia; order Methanomicrobiales; family Methanomicrobiaceae; genus Methanoculleus; species Methanoculleus nereidis. The sequence goes on along the minus strand of NZ_JABFFQ010000002.1, from coordinate 153,144 downwards.
GTCTATGATCCCGAACGGATCATTATGCTCTTCGACCACCAGGTCCCCGCCGACTCGATACCGGCTGCCGAGAACCATGTCTTCATGCGGCGGTTTGCGGATGAGCAGGGGATCCACAACTACGACCTCCTCGAAGGCGTATGCCACCAGGTCGTGATGGAGAAGGGGCGGGCGGCTCCGGGCGAGATCATCGTCGGGACCGACTCCCACACCTGCACCTACGGCGCGGCGGGGGCGTTTGCGACCGGCATCGGTTCGACCGATATGGGGTTCGTGCTGAAGTTCGGGGCGCTCTACTTCCGGGTGCCCGAGAGCATTCTCGTCGAGGTCGAGGGCGCGTTCGGCCGGAGGGTCGGGGCGAAAGACCTGATCCTCTCCCTCGCCGGCGATATCGGCGCCGACGGGGCGACCTACATGGCGCTCGAGTTCACTGGCCGGGCGATGCGCGAGATGAACATGGCGGGCCGGATGACCTGCGCGAACATGGCGATCGAGATGGGGGCAAAGGCGGGAATCGTCCAGCCCGATGCAGCCACCTGGGACTACGTGACCGCCCGCCGCGATATCGAACCGTTCGACCTTGCCGGCGATCCGGACGCGGCCTATCGGGAGCGCCGGCACTACGACGTCACCGACCTCGCCCCGCAGGTCGCCGTCCCCCATAACGTCGACAACGTCGTGGATGTCGGAGACGTCGCCGGGACGAAGGTAGACCAGATCTTCATCGGCTCCTGCACGAACGGCCGCTATGAAGACCTCTTCGAGGCTGCGGAGGTGCTCGGTAACGCCGATCGCTTCGCCGACGGTGTAAGGGTGATCGTCATCCCGGCCTCGCGGACCGAGTACCTCAAGGCCCTCCGGGCGGGACTGATCGAGCGGTTCGTCGAGGCAGGGGCCCTTGTGGAAGCCCCCTGCTGCGGTCCCTGCATGGGCGGGGCGTTCGGGCTCCTCGCTCCCGGCGAGGTCTCGCTCTCGACCTCGAACCGGAACTTCCGGGGCAGGCAGGGGAGCGCGCAGGCGTTGGTCTACCTCTCCTCGCCGGCGACGGCAGCTGCGAGCGCCCTCTACGGGGAGATAACCGACCCGAGGGAGGTGTGAATCATGCGAGTCTGGAAGTTCGGCGACGATATCGATACGGATGCAATCATACCCGGGCGGTTCCTCACCATCTACGATCCGGTGGAACTTGCGAAGCACGCGTTCGAGGGGACGAGGGACGAGTTCGCAAAGGAGGCGCGGGAGGGCGACATCGTCGTCGCCGGAACTAACTTCGGGTGCGGCTCATCCCGCGAGCACGCGCCGCTCGCGCTCCTCGGCGCCGGGGTGAAGGTCGTGGTCGCGAAGTCCTTTGCGCGGATCTTCTACCGCAACGCCGTCAACACCGGGCTCCTGCCGCTGGTCTGTCCGGAGGCGGATGCTATCCGGGACCGCGACACCCTCACGGTGGACGTCGCCGCCGGCTACATCGAGGTGAACGGGAAGCACCTCGCCGTCGAGCCGGTGCCCGGGTTCCTGAAGGAGATCGTCGATGCCGGCGGCCTGGTGGCCTACGCGAAAGACCTGGATGAGGTGGAGACATGCAGCACCGGGTAGCCGCAGTCGGCGGAGACGGGATCGGCCCCGAGATCGTTGCGGCGGGAAAGGATGTCCTCGACGCCGCGGGAGAGCGCTACGGGTTCGAGATCGCGTGGACGGACTTTGATATCGGGGCCGACCGCTACCTCGCGACCGGTGAACTCCTCACCGAGGATGATATCCGGGAACTCTCGAAGTTTTCCTCGATCTACTTCGGGTCGATCGGCGACGACAGGGTGAAGCCCGGGATCCTCGAGAAGGGCATCCTGCTTGCGATCCGGTTCCACTTCGACCAGTTCATCAACCTCCGGCCGATCAAACTCCTCGACGGCGTCACGACGCCGCTCGCGAACAAGCGTCCGGAGGATATCGACTTCGTGGTGGTCCGGGAGAACACCGAGGACTTCTACGTTGGTATCGGCTCCCGGTTTGCCGGACGGCGGGAGGAAAAGACCCTCGAGGTCGTCCGCGACATCTACCACGTCAGGTTCGGCCTCGACGTCGAGACCGACGCCGACGAACTTGCCTACCAGATCGGTGTCGTCACCCGGGAGGGCGCAGAGCGGGCGATCCGCTACGCCTTCGATCTCGCCGGGAGGAGGGAGAAGAAGGTCACGTCGGTCGACAAGGCGAACGTCCTCTCCGATGTCTACGGCCTCTGGCGCGACGTCTTCACGGACGTCGCCGCCGGGTACCCGGACGTTGCAACGGAGTTCAACTTCGTCGACGCCGTCACGATGTGGTTCGTCAAGAACCCCGAGTGGTTCGACGTCGTCGTCACCCCGAACATGTTCGGCGACATCATCACCGACCTCGGCGCCATGATCCAGGGCGGGCTCGGGCTCGCCCCCGGCGGGAACATCAACCCCGCGGGGACCTCGATGTTTGAGCCTATCCACGGCTCCGCGCCAAAGTACCGCGGGCAGGATGTCGCAAACCCGCTCGCCACCGTCTGGGCGGGCTCGATGCTCCTCGACCACCTCGGCGAGCACGAGGCGGCGGCGGCAGTCCTCAGGGCAATCGAGAGGAGTATCCTCGAGGGATACGTAACCCGGGATATGGGCGGCGCGAAGAAGACGAGCGAGGTCGGGCGCCACCTTGCCTCGCTCGTGAGGACGGTGTAGGGCCGCCGGTAACTGCAGGCGCCTTCCGGGGCGTTTCCCCGGATCCTGTCTTTTATATCCCCGTACCACCATGATCTTGTAGACCGATGCAAGAAGAGCAGCAAATACCGTGCGAGAACCCGCTCTGGCCCTGTGCGATGACCGGGGCGGTCGCCTGTCTTTCGGGGTTCGAGGACGTCGCCGTCGTCGTCCACGGTTCGAGCGGATGCTACTTCTACCCCGCGTCGCTCGTCGGGGTTCCCATCTACGGGACGTTCCTCGTCGAGAACGAGGTCATCTTCGGCACGGAGTCCCGCCTCGCGGAGGTGATCCGGGAACTCGTTGGCCGCTACGCCCGGATAGCCGTGGTCAACACCTGCGTGCCGGCGATCATGGGCGAGGATATGGCCGACCTTACCCATGAGGGGCAGGTTCTTTTCGTCGACAGCCCCGGGTTCCTCGGCGACCTCGAGGCCGGGTACCGCCGGGCGCTCGATACGGTCGGGCCGGAGGTCGACCCCGACGCCCCCGGCGTCAACATCGACGGCATCTGCCGCACCGATCCCTTCTGCCGGGGGAACGCCCTCGAGGCGCGGCGCCTGCTCAACCTCGCCGGTGCTCCCGTCGCCACCACCTTCTGCCTCGACCGTTACGCCGCGACCCGCCGGGCGGCGCCGTTCACGGTCGGAACGAACCCGGATCTTGCAAGCGGCGTCGGGACCTCTTACGGCTCGCTCCTGGGCCTCGATGCCGTCGGCGAGACCTTCGAGCGGCTTGGTGCCGTTATCGACGGCGTGGATGCCCGTCCGGTCATGGATGAAGTTGCGTGGGCCGATGCCCGGCTCAGGAAGGCCTGCGAGAAGTACCTCAGGAGGTTCGACCCTCCCCGGGTGGCGATCGCCGCCGGAAGCGCCTACGCTGCGTTTGCCGCCGATCTCCTCGACCGGTATCTCGGTGCCGAGATCGCCTGCGTCGCCACCCGGAACGGTTCCGGCGCATCCGGTGACGGCGTCACCCATACGACCGACTTCTCGGTCATCCAGGAGATGATCCGGGACGCCGAACCCGACCTGATCCTCGGCTCCTCCTACGAGGCGGCGCTCTCCCCCGGCGCCGCGTTCGTCGGGCTGACGCCCCCGCTCAGGGACAGGGTCACGCTCTCCTCCCATGCGGTCGCCGGGGTGGAAGGGGCGCTCCGGCTGATGGAAGAGGTGCTCAACACCTGCATCAACCGGAACCGGCGCCCGGGGAGCGAGAGCACGCCCCTATTCTAGGAAAGCGTCAATACTCCCGCTGCCGGATCATCCATGCCAGGATCGGGACACACAGGAGGGTACTGGCTCTTTTTACTCTTCACGACGAATATTGCGCCATGGACCTGACGATCAGGGAATACCGTGACGAGGATTTCCAGGCGGTCTGTGCTCTCGAGCGGGAGAACAGCCCGGGAGACTGCAAGCCCGAGGTCTTCGTCCGACAGGCCGGCGCCCTCTTCGGCGACACCTTCCTGGTTGCGGAATGCGACGGGCAGATCGTCGGCTACACCATCGGGGCTCTCGTGCAGCACCAGCGGGCAACGGGCTGGATCATCCGGTTGGTGGTGGCGGAGCGCTACCGGCGCCGGGGATTCGGGGAGAGCCTCGTTGCCGCTGTTATCACCGGTCTCCGGGAGCGGGGAGCGTATGAGGTCTACCTCTCGGTCGCGCCGGAGAACCACGCCGCCCGGGCGCTCTACGAGAGGCACGGCTTTTTGGAGACGGACTTCTTTCCGGCCTACTTCGGCGAGGGAGGCGATCGCTGTATCCTCCGAAGAGACCTCACCGGCCGGCAAGATTTAATCTGTTCCGATTGAGATCAGTGCGATACCATGTCCCTCACCACCTACCGCATAGGGGAAGCGTTCAAACCGGTGCCGCAGTTCCGGTCGTACCTCTACGCGTCCCTGATCCTGGCCGTCGTCGTCTTCGTCCTGCCGTGGCTCGCTCCCATCGTCATCTTCAGCCGGCTGCCCGTCGCTCTCGCCTTCACCGTCCCGGTGCTCGCCATCGTCGTCTTCGTCGCCTACTGGATACCGCTCTACCACGAGAGCATCGTCTACCGGCTCACCGTCACCGAGGTGACCTGGCAGCGCGGGGTCTGGTTCCGGCAGACGGGGATCGTCCCCTACAACCGGATCACGAACGTCGATATCGCCCAGGGGCCCCTGATGCGGTTCTTCTCCTTCTCGGCGGTCAGGGTGCAGACCGCGGGGTACTCGGCGCAGGCCCGGGCGGAGATCGTCCTCAACGGGATAGCGGACCCGAAGGATCTTCAGGAGAAGATCATGAACTTCGTGCGGACTACCAGGCCGGTCGCCGCGACCGGGGGCGAGCCAGAAGAGGGGCCGGCAGCCGATGCCGTGGTGGAGGAACTCCGGGCGATCCGGCGGTTGCTGGAGAGTCGGCAGGAGCGGTAAAGACTGCCTTTAAAATACCGGGAGGTGGTGGAGGAACTACCTCCCGATAACAATGTCCCGCTTGATGACCAGCACTGGCTGGCGGGCGTTCTTGATCACGTACTCCGAGACCGTCCCGAGCAGGCGGTCGCGGATGTTCGACCGGCCGTGGGAGCCGATGACGATGAGCGAGGCTCCTTCCGCATCGGCCGCGGCCACAATCTCCTTCCCCGGGCTGCCCACAGGCGTCCGGACGGTCACTTTCACGCCCCGCCTCTCAAGCGCCCGGCGGGTATCGAGGATCCGGTGCTGGATCTCTTCCCGAAGCTGGCGCTGGGTCTCGGTCTCCTGGTCGGGAACGGTCCCGAGGAACCCCTGCCCGCCTGAAGCGATCAGCGTGATGTCCTTTGAGTCGATGACGTGGACAAGGACCACCTCCCGGGTTCCGGCCTCCTGCAGTGCGGGGATGTAATCCAGCACTTTCATGGAGGGTTCTGAAAAGTCTGTGGGAAACAGGATGCGTTCAAACATGCGATGATACTCACTCCTGTATTCCCTCTCCGCGCATCGGATATTTAACTTGCGGGGGTGAAGGGGGTGGAGCGGGAAGTCCCCGGTCGAGAGGACCGGGGATGCAAGCGGAGCCGCCCTTCCTCACTTTCACCCCGCACGGCTCGAGTATATCATGCCTCTGCCTGATTATTCTGTTGCCTATGCTTATTTCCTACAAGTATCGAGCATATCCAGACGCAATCACCGAGACACGGCTGAATACCGCACTCGATACCTGTAGGTGGCTCTACAACAAACTTCTGGAAGAATGTACTACTGCGCGGGAACACGGGCTCACCCCGACGATGCGAGGATCGCAGGCGCGGATCGTCACGCTGAAGGAGGAGAATCCATTTCTGAAGGGCGTATACTCCAAGGTGCTCCAGATGGTGAACTATACCCTCTGGAGTAACATCGCCGCTCTCTCCCAAACAAAGAAGAGGAATCGAAAGATTGGCAAACTCCGGTTCAAGAGCGCATGCCGGTATCGGACGCTCAACTACAACCAGTCGGGGTTCAAGATCGACCGGGAACAGAGCACGATCACGTTCTCGAAGATCGGAGCACTTCCGTTCTCGATGCACCGCCCGTACGCTGGCACGGTGAAGGGCGTCCTGATCACCCATTCAGGAGATCGATGGTATGTGATCGTTCAGGCGGAACAGGAGGTCTCCAAACCGAAGAGAGAGGGACGATCCGTCGGGATCGATGTCGGTCTGAACTCGTTTGCAGTCGATAGCGACGGGGCAGTGATCGAGAACCCTCGGTTCCATGAGCACTCGCTGAAGAAGATCAAGAAGCTGCAACAGAGCATTACTCGGAAAAAGCGGTTCTCGCAGAACTGGAAGAAGGCAAAGAGTAACCTGGAGAAGGTCTATGATCATATCACGAACCAGAAGAGAGATTTCCTGCACAAACTCTCCCGCCAGTATGTTGACACCTATGCAACGATCTGCGTTGAAGACCTGAATATCAAGTATCTCAAAGAGAAGGGTAAATCTCGCGGACTCCGCAGGAGTATTCACGATGCTTCATGGGGGCGATTCTATTCTTACCTCGCGTACAAGGCTGAAAGTGCTGGTACGAACTTCATCCAAATCGATCCCCGCGACACGACACAGATGTGCTCGAACTGCGGAAGCATCGTGAAGAAAAGTCTCTCTGAGAGAGTCCACGAATGCCCATACTGTGGGTTTGTTGCTGATCGAGATTACAATGCTGCGGTGAATATCCACCGCGTGGGGATGGAACAGCCCTTTGAGCCTGTGGAGACGATGCCTCTACATCACATCTCTGTGGTGCAAGTGTTGTCCATGAAGCAGGAAGCCCCGCCCTTCAGGGCGGGGTAGTTCACGCATACGGTCGGGAGCGGGCATCCCTCTCACCCCCGCTGCTTCTCCCGGATCAGGATTCTCCACCGGTGCAGCATCCGCCTGAGCCCTGCGGTCCCCACAGGCGCCGGGTACGGATAGGGGATGACCGCCCCGTCCGGGTCGGCGGCAAGATCGAGGGCTTCGGCGCACTCGTTGCAGATGGCCTCCGCGCCCGGATCGCCCCTGAGCATGGGGTGAGGGGACTGGAAGTGCACGCGGCTCCCGGCAATATCGGCAAACTGGTGGAGCATCGCGGCCTGGAAGGCGTGCTCCTCTTCGATGGCGGTCGAGGTGTCGACGCCGCAGATCCGGCCTATATCCTCGAGGAACCGGCACGTCCCCGCAAGGCCGGTCGGGAACGAGTCCACATACGGCGTGCCGAGCCTCTGCCTGAGTCCTTCGCCGACCGGCCGGAGCGCCGGTTCTCTGAGGATGTTGACGGTGGCGGACCCGAGGCGTTCGATGTCCCGGGTGCCGATCCCCCGCACGAACCGGAGGTTGATGCCGATGCCGAGCCGGGAAAGAAGGCGTGCGATCTCGGCTGCGTTCTCGTCGACGCCGTACTCCAGGTTCTTCTCGCCGACCAGGTTTGCCGAGAGGGTTGTCCCGGCCGCCGGCCGGGCGAGCGAGGCGACCGTGGAGAGGGCATTCCTGATGCCGGTCTCAAAGACCCCGCCGAGGAACCCTGCGGTCGGCACGGCGATCACCGGGACACCCCGGTCTTTCGCACAGACGGCCTCGGTATCGTCTCCTATCGTCTCGACGATGCAGGTCGAGAGGACGAAGATGGATGCGGGCGAGAGCGAGAGCGCCCGCGTCAGGGTCTTCTCCAGCGCCTCTTCGCCCCCGAAGATGATATCGTTCTCCGTTAAGCGGGTGGAGAGAAGGCGTGGAACTTCGAGCCGGTCGTTCGAGAGCAGTGTGGCGTGGAGGAGGGAGAAGTTATGGTGGGTGCATCCTGCCGGGCCATGGACGATACAGATGGCGTCCCGTATCTCTGTGAGCACCGAGAGCGCCCCGGTCAGGGTGCACCCCTCAAACCTGGACGAATTCGAGGGCGAAGGATTCGAGTTCATCCATCTCGAGGGGGGTGGGGATGCTTGTTGTCTCGTTGCCGTAGATCGTGCGGGCAAGTTCCTGGTAGACCGCCGCCTGGTCTGATTCGGGAGCATACTCGACGACTGTCTGCTTCTGCAGTTCCGCAACCTGCACGATCCTTGAGCGGGGGATGTAGGCGATGAGCCGGGAGTTGATCCGGCGTGCGAACTCTTCGACCAGTTCCCGCTCCCCCTCGATGTTCTTCGCGTTGCAGATCACGCCCCCGAGCGTGCACCTGCTCCGCACCCGGCGCGAGAGGCGGGCGATGGCTTTTGCGATGTTGTTTGCCGCGTAGACGGACATCAGTTCGCCGGAGGTGACCAGGTAGATCTCCCGGGCGTATCCCTCGCGCATCGGCATCGCGAACCCGCCGCAGACGACGTCACCGAGAACATCGTAGACGATCACGTCGCCCTTGAGGGCGTCCAGGCGTTCGAGGAGGTGGAACGTTGCGATGATCCCCCGGCCGGCGCAGCCGATTCCGGGCTCGGGCCCGCCGGCCTCCACGCACCGTACGCCCCGAAACCCCTCATAGACCACGTCGTCGACGGTGATCTTCTCGTCCCCGCGCTCCCGGATGAGGTCGAGAACCGTTGGGATCCAGGTCCCATGCATCAGCATGCGGGTGCTGTCGTGCTTTGGATCGCAGCCGATCTGCAGGATGTCGAGCCCCTCTCCTGCGAGTGCTGCCGAGAGGTTTGCTGCAGTGGTGGATTTCCCGATTCCCCCCTTCCCGTAGAGGGCGATCTGTTTCATTGTTTTTAGTATGCGCTTGCATGGGTAATTAGGTGTCGGATGCGGTTCTTATTATATGTCTATATATACTTTGTTGTATCCTGGATAGCACTCCAAACCTGTCCTTCGTCTAAAATATGATATAAATTGTGTCTTTTTAATAATCAGACGATTATTATGTGATTTTTACATTCAGAAAAGTATATAATAAATCGTTTGAAACTCTTGTCAAGCAGAGGGAAAACGACTCATGGACCCACGATTCCGATCACGGTTGATTGCGGCGATCGTTCTCATCGTCGTCGTTTGTTCGGCCTTCTCAGTGAGCCCGGTTGCCGGTTTCCGTCTGGAGAACAGGGATGGAAGCGGCACCGAAGCGGCACTTGCGGAGGCCCTGGTGCTGCAACAGAGCAGCAAAATTCGAGAAGAATTTATTGAGAACCTTACTGTCTACATCGACAGCAGGAGCGAAGTGTTCAGGCAGGAGGGTATGTCTGGGGGCGTGAGTGGGGTCTACGTCCTCGAAGAGAACGCCATCTACATCCGGTCGGACAGGGACCCGGCGCGGGCCGATGAGGTCTTCGTCCAGCAGGTGGGCTACCGCGCCTACCACACGATGGGATTTGGGCAGAGTAAGGCGTTTGCGGCGCTTGCCGAAAACCCGGGCACCTACCTGGCCCGGATCACCGCACCCGCCGGTGAGGAGAGGGAGGCGGCGATCTTCGCCGAGGCCTTCATGCTCTACCACACCTCCCCGGAAGTCCTGAAGACGTATGCCCCGGAGGTTCACACCTACATTGACCTGCTCGTCAAGAACGGCGGGGACAGGGCAGCGGTGGACGACCTGTACCTTCATTACCTGCCGGAATAACCGGCTGGTTCTTTTTTTTGCGGCCCCGCCGCGGATCGGCTCCTTCAATCGGATCGCTTGAAGAGACCCATAACGAGCATGATCACCGGAATGACCTCCAGACGCCCGATCCACATGACCATGATGAAGAGAGCCTTCGCCGAACTGGCCATATCGGGCGAGACGAACCCCGTGGATATGCCGTTGTTGCACATCGCGGTGACGACCTCGAAGATCACGTTGCTCGAATCAAAAGATGTCGGCTGCAGATGCATCACCAGTATCGTGGCGACGAAGATGATCAAAAAGTAGAGCATGATTATCAGCATGTTCCGCGAGACCTCGAGGTCGGCGATGTTCTTCGGGATCACCTTTCCGTCATACTTGAAGGGCACGAGCACCTTTCCGGAGACGAACATCCGCCGGAACCACCAGACCAGGCTCTGGAACCCGAGGACCACCCGGGAGAGTTTGATACCGCCGGCGGTGCTCCCCGCTGCCCCGCCGATCACCATCAGCATCGCGAGGAAGAGGACGGTCACGCTCGCCCACTCGTTTGGGGAAGCGACCTGGAACCCGGTGCTGGTGGCTGCCGCGGTAGCCATGAAGAGCGCCTGGCGGACAGCCGTGGGGATATCGGTTGCCGTGAGCGTGACGAGGTCCCACGCTATCACGACGATCCCGAGCGCGACGAGCATGAAGAGGAGGCGGGCCTGCTGGTCGCCGAAGAACCGCACGCCTCTCTGGCGGTAGAGGAGGTAGTAGAGCTTGAATGGCAGGGCGCCGGCGATCATGACCGGGACGATGAGGACTTCAAGCAGCGGGTTGTTGTAGAACGGGATCCCCTCCGAGTGGACGGAGAATCCGCCGGTGGCGATGGCAACAAGGGCGATGTTCACTGCGTCCCAGATGGGTATGCCCGAGAGGAGGACGAGGACGATCGAGACGGCGGTCAGCACCAGGTAGATCTTCCACATCTCGAACCCCGTCGCGACGACGCTCGGCATCAGCGCCTCCGAGCGCCCCTCTGACCGGTAGAGGCGGAACTGAGTCAGCCCGGTCCGTGAAGCCATCGCGACGGTGAAGGCGACGATCCCGATACCGCCGAGCCATTGCATCAGCGACCGCCAGAAGAGGAGCGTCCGGGGCAGGTCTTCGACCGACCGCATCACCGTCAGGCCCGTGTCGGTCCACCCGGACATCGCCTCGAAGACGGCGTCGAGGTACGGGACGCCGAGCCCGAGGCAGAACGGCAGGGCGCTCACCAGCGCCATGGCGAGCCAGATCAGGGCGACGGCCATGAGGGCGGCGGATAGGGGCGCCTCGCGCTCCTGCCGGGGGACCCGGACAAGAAGCGATCCGAGGAGAAAAAGGACGACCGGGACGGAGACCATGGGCAGGATCATCCCCCACTCCCGGTAGATCACCGCTACGACAAGCGGCACCGCCGTGGCGATGCTCATATACCTGAAGATATTGCCGATGTCGGGTGCGATGATCGAGAACTGCTCGATCCTATCCATCAGTACACGTTCTCCGGATGCTCTTATTTACTTTCTCCTGCAGTCAGTTTGGCTTTCGGGGTTTTAGATGCGCTGATAATCGTTATCGGCCGCACCCGCGCCTGTTGTTTCCAGCAGACGCCTCCTCCTCGGTGCCGGACGCTCCCGGAGCGCTCTCGATGAAGATGCGCCGGTTGATGATCCGCCAGGCGAGGATGAGCTGTGCTATATCCCCTGCCGTCAGGTAATCGCTGTCCTGACTGAGGTCGATAGGCTCCACCTGCGTCTGGAGCTCGATATTCCTCTCCAGTCTTCTCGCGACAGCGTCGTTTAGTTCTCCGTCGAACGTGAGCGCCCCCATCGCCTTCCCTCCGACGTCTTCAGTCGTGAACTCGACCATGAAGTTACGTTCCGAGAGGGAGAGGAGGGGAAAGAGGTCGATGGAGAGGTCGACGTCCCCGATGCTTCGATCCAGTTTGCTCTGGCAGAGGGTGACGTGGTAGACGTTACGCTTTTCGCTCACTTCCCTCCCGTACTTGGAGAAGGCGATCCGGATGACCGCATCTGCGAACTGGCATTGCGGCGCAACGTACCGCTCGTAGTCGGGTTTACGCTCCTCCATCTCTTTCTCTACCGCGTCCGGGGAGTATCCTCGCCGCTCCACGTCGCGCTTGATCTTCCAGGCACGCTTGACGGCGGGGTCCGGGTCCACGTAGAGTTTGAAGTCAATCAGGTCCCGGAGCGTCGGGGTGATGAATGGATGCAGCCCCTCGAGGATCAGGATCTTTGTGGGGCTGAAGGGCACCGGGGGATCGAACATACCGTTGTCGTGGTTGTAGACCGGCTTTTCGATTGGCCTTCCTGCCTTCAGTTCGGCAAGGTGCTCTTCTAGGAGGTCGAACCGGTTTGCTTCGGGGACGAGCGGCGTGATCCCGAGGTTTTTCCGCTCCCGGCGGTCATATTTATGGTAGTCGTCGATGGTGATGGTGGAGACGAGATCCTGTCCGAAGATCTCTCGAATCGCCCGGGTGAACGTGGTCTTGCCGGACCCGCTGTCTCCCGCGACGCCGATGACGAAGACGTAGGGTGATTCTATGATGACTCTCTTGAAGTCGGACGGGGGCATAAGTCAGCTCGAGGATTGGTCGGTATCTTACCGTGTTAACATTTCGGTCCCGGGCGGATGGTTCCGGAACTGCAATCAACACAAAAAAGAAGGGGGAAGTTCTCAGGAGCCGGCGATCCCCGCCTCCTCATGTTTCTTTGCGATCTCGTCGGCGAGCCGGTCGAGCGCCGCGAAGTCCTCCTCCTTTGGATGGCCTTTGACGTAGACCGGTTCAAGAAACTCAACTTTAAGCCGGCCGAGCATCTCTACTATGGTGTCGACCGTCTTCCCGCCCCAGCCGTACGACCCGATCACCGTTGCGTACCGGGTCTTCGGGCGGAGGAGGTTTGCGAGGTAGGCAGCATAGACCGCCTGCGGGTGCGGGCCGAAGATGACCGTCGGCGCCCCGATCACGACGGTTGCAGCATCCACCAGCGCTTTCGCGAGGTCGCCGGTATCGGTCTTCGGGAGGTTGAACGGCTGCACCCCGACACCCCGCTCCATCAGGGCGTTGACCAGGTGGTCGACCATCGCCTGCGTGCTCCCGTGCATGGAGACGTAAGGAAGCACCACCATATTCGTCACGGCATCGCCCGTCCAGTCCCGGTAGGCATCGATGATGAACGCCGGCCTGTCATAGACCGGGCCGTGGCTCGGGGCGATCAGGTCGATCTGCCGCGTCGCGAGTTTGTCGAGGTGCCCCTTGATGCTCGACCTGAAAGGCATCATAATCTCGGCGTAGTAGCGTTTCGCGGACTCATAGACCACGCCCTCATCGGGGACGTAGAGGGAACTCGTCGCGTAGTGCGAGCCGAAGAGGTCGCAGGGGAAGAGGATCCGGTCCTCCTGAAGATAGGTCAGCATCGTCTCCGGCCAGTGGACCCAGGGGGCGATGATAAACTCAAGGGTCCGGTCGCCGAGGCTGAGCGTATCGCCGTCGCCGATGACGATGAACCGGTCCTGTGGGACGTGGAGGAGGTCGACCAGGAAGTCGCGGCACTTCTGGTTCGTCACCACCTTTGCGTCGCCGAACCTCTCAAGCATCGCCGGTATCGAGCCCGAGTGGTCCTGCTCGGCGTGGCTGGAGATGATGTAATCGATGGCGTCAACGCCGAGGCTGTCCAGGTTCCCCACGAGTTCTGCGGTCTTCATGGGATCGACGGTGTCAATCAGCGCCGTCTTCTCGCTGCCCTGCACCAGGTAACTGTTGTAGGTGGTGCCGTCGGGGAGCGGGATCAGTTCGTCAAAGAGCCGGCGGTCCCAGTCGATAGCGCCGACGGCAAAGACGCCCGGCACGATCTCGCGTGCGGCCATTACTCCTTCGCCTCCGTCGGTTCTGTTCCGGCTGGCACACAGGTTATCAAGGTATCCGACATGCTTGCGCCTCCTAGGTTATCGACCGTCCCGGCGAAGCCCTGCCGCGCCGGTCGGCAGATGTCTCTCCGGCACGAACGCTGATAACGGTTTCGCTCTATCCTCCGGAGGTGGAGAGGGTGGTCTGCCCTTCCCCCCTCCTGACGGCGTTTGCATAGAGGTGAGCCTGTCTGGTCGGCTCCGGGAGCCGGTACCCCCGTGCGGTCGCGAGGACGAGGTCGACTGCGGTTGAAAGAGCGATCCGGTGGCCTGCCGAGACGTAGACGGGTTTCACCCTCTCTTTCGTCCGCACCGCCATCCCGATCGTCTCGCCGTCGCGGAGTATGGGGGCGGTCGATCCCCTGCCTGCCGCGGGCTCGGCCGCTGTTCCCACAAGAAGGTTTTTTGCGACCCCGACGGTGGGGCGGTCGAGCAGGACGCCCATGTGGCTCGCGATGCCGAGTCCCCGGGGGTGGGCGATCCCCTGCCCGTCGAAGACGACGACGTCGGGCTCTGACCGCAGCCTCCGGAACGCTTCGATGAGGGCGGGGCCTTCTCGGAAGGTCAGGAGGCCGGGGATGTAGGGAAACGCCGTCACCGCGGAGGCGGAGGCGCGCTCGACGACGGCGAGATCAGGGTAGCGGAGGACGACGACGACCGCGTGGATCTCATCCGAGCCTTTCGTGTATGAGGCGTCGGCGCCGGCCACCAGGGAGACCTCTCCGATATCGCCGGAGAGGCGGACTCTGGCCCGGAGTTCCCCCTGGAGGCGGATCGCTTCGGCAGGTGTCAGGTCGAATGCGTGAACGTCACGGATCTCCATGGTCGGCTCCTGCCGCACGGCGGCCGGCATTGCTTCGGAGTTAATTATATAAATATTATTATATACTTGCCGCGTGTAGCCCCCCGCGGGGAAAAACCTATGAGCCGCCAGAACCCGTTGCGATATGCCGTCGCCATCCTGATCGCCCTCCTCGGAGTGGCGGTCGCGTACGCCGCCTTCACGACTCCCGGCCTCTCCCTCTTACTGTGGATTGCCGCCGCCGTCATACTGGTGGCGGTGCTCGTCGCCGCTGCGATACAGGTAGCCGACCAGTGGGAGAAAGCGGTCGTGCTGCGCCTGGGCCGGTTCTCAGGCCTCCGGGGTCCGGGCGTCTTCATAATCATGCCGCTTGTCGATACGATTGCCTACTGGATCGATCTCCGCACGATCACGACATCGTTTAAGGCGGAAAAGACCCTCACCCGCGATACGGTTCCGGTCGATGTCGAGGCGGTCCTCTTCTGGCGCGTGAGGGACCCGGAGAAAGCGGCGCTGGAGGTCGAGGACTACCGTTCGGCCATCAGCTGGGCGGCCCAGACGGCGCTCCGGGAGGTCATCGGGAAGTCCGACCTCGCGAACATGCTCGAGGGCCGGGAGAGGCTCGACGTGGAGCTGCAGCGGATCATCGATGTCCGGACCGAACAGTGGGGGATCCACGTCAGTTCCGTGGAGATCCGTGACATCCTGATCCCCCGCGAGCTGCAGGACGCGATGTCGATGCAGGCCCAGGCGGAGCGGGAACGGCAGGCGCGGGTGATCCTCGGCGACTCGGAGCTGCAGGTCGCGAAGAAGTTCGAGGAGGCGGCGAGGACCTACCAGGACAACCCGACCGCCCTCCATCTCCGGGCGATGAACATGCTCTACGAAGGCCTCAAGGAGAAGGCGACGCTCGTCCTCGTCCCGGCATCGGTGCTCGACACGATGAACCTCGGGACCACCCTCGGCCTCTCGGCACTGGCGAAAGACGTGACGGAGGGCAACGGGGGCAGCAGGGGAGCCGCAGCCGGCGATGAGAAGCCCCGTCCCTCTACGGTGAGAGAACCCGGGTCTCTTTGATGCCCGCCACCCCGGGACGAGGCATTTTTATACGTGAAGGTGGGGATACGGCCCGGAGAATCATCTCTGGAGTGTGGACGGTATGGCACGATGGGTGTGCAGTGTCTGTGATTATGAGTACACCGAAGAGGCGGGAGACCCGGCAGCCGGTATTCCGCCGGGGACGCCGTTTGAAGCCCTCCCCGACGACTGGCGGTGTCCCGGCTGCAGTGTGGGAAAGGAAGCGTTTGTGCGGGCGAGCGAAGAGGAGGAAGAGGTGAGTTTGGATGAAGAAGACTACCTCTGAAGGGGCCGCCGTGACCGTGGCTGATGTGCTGGTCTCGGAACTCGCGGCATGGGGGATCACCCTGTACTTCGGCATCCCCGGCTCATCGTCGCTCCCGCTCGTGGACGCGGTCAGGAGGAACCCGGATGCCCGGTATATCGTCGTCCGGCACGAGCAGACCGCAGCCCTCGCCGCATCTGCCTACAACAAGTTCACAGGAAAGATCGCGGTCTGTCTGACCATCGCGGGTCCGGGAGCGACGAATCTCGCGACCGGACTTTATGACGCGAAGGAGGATCGGGCGAGCGTGCTCGCGCTCTCCGGGCAGGTGAAGACGCAGTACGCCGGTCCGGGCGGGATCCAGGAGATCGACCAGGACGCGTTCTTTCGCCCTATCGCAGTCTTCAACAACACCGTCGCCGACCCGGCGACAGCGGTCAAACTCCTCACCCGGGCGCTCCGGTACGCCATCATCGACCGTGGCGTCGCCCAGCTCTCGCTGCCGAACGATATCCAGAGGGAACCGCTTGATCCGGCCTATTGTGAGCGCGAGACCTGTCTACCGGAGGTCACGGTGGCCCCGACCGACGAGGCCGTCCGGGCGGCGGCCGGGGTGATCGACGGCGCCGCACGCCCGGTCATCCTCGCGGGCTTCGGGGCCATGCGTGCGGCGGGAGCAGTCCTCGATCTTGCAGAGACCATCCGGGCACCCATCGTCACCACCTTCCGGGCGAAGGGTATCCTCCCCGACGAGAACGAGTGGGTCGCCGGGGTGCACGGACCGCTCGGGACGCCGCATGCCCGCACGCTTATCGCAGAGTCGGACCTCGTGATCGCCTGCGGGGCAAGTTTCTCCGACTTCACCGGGATCCCGGGGGAGAAGCGGGCCGTTCATATCGATATCGATCCGCTCCAGCTCGGTAAACACCCGTTTGCCGTGGCGGTCTGGGGTGACTGTGCCGTCGCCATACCCCGGATCCGGGAGCAGGTCCGGCCGCGGGAGGACCCGGGCGTCGGGGAGTGGCTTGCGGAGCGAAAGCGGGAATGGTTCAGCCGGCTCGACCGGGAGGCAGACCCGGACGCCGTCCCCATCCGCCCGCCGTACATCATGAAAGTCCTCTCCGAGACCCTGCCGGAGGACGCGGTCATCTCCCTCGACGTCGGGGAGAACCAGTGGTGGTTCGGAAGGAACTTCCGGATGAAGCGGCACCGGTTCGCGATGTCGGGCTACCTGGGGACGATGGGGTTCGGCCTCCCCGGAGCGATCGCAGCGAAACTGGCCTACCCTGATGCGACCGTCGTCTGCATCACCGGGGACGGCGGGTTCTCCATGGTCATGGCCGACTTCGTCACGGCGGTCAAGTACAATCTTCCTATCGTCGTTGTGGTCTTCAACAACCGCGAACTTGCCATGATCCGGGAGGAGCAGCGGGAGGCGGGCTATCCGCCGTACGGCACCGATCTGGTGAACCCGGACTTTGCTCTCTATGCAGAAGCCTGCGGCGGCGCCGGAATACGGGTGGCCCGTCCGCAGGACCTCCCGGAGGCTATTCTCCGCGCTGTGCGGATGGACAGGCCCGTCGTCGTCGATATCGAGACCGACCCGAAACGGTTCGAGTGAGGCGCCGCATACCCGAAATCTATAAATGTTTCCCGCGGGAATGAGAGCCGAGGGTAAATGTGAACAGTCCGGTCGCGGGTGCCGATCAATGGCGCCCGCACCGGGCAAGCGCGGCTCTCCGGATATCGATCCGGGTGGGGGCATCGAGAACTCGTTGCTCGCTCCACGCTAAGGGACCCGGGTGCCCGAACAGGCATTCCGGGCGTACTTGCGGCAAACCGGATCCGCTCCGGTTCACCGCTCTTCTGTCGGCCGGTTTGCTCTTGTGTGAAGCAGTTTTTAGAAGAATTCTTGCAGAGTTTACGCGAAGGATGGATGGCGGAACGTCGTCACTCGCACCGAATGGTGCTCAAGCTCCGTTCCTGGCGGAACGTCGTCATTCGAAAACGCTTCGCGTTTTCTCAAGCTCCGTTCCTGGCGGAACGTCGTCATTCGAAAACGCTTCGCGTTTTCTCAAGCTCCGTTCCTGGCGGAACGTCGCATTCTATAAAAAAGCGGTAGGGTTGTATCATTCTCCGCAGAGGTAGTCGTAGAGGAACGCGGCGAGCACCGCACCGACGATGGGGCCGATGATGTAGATGGGGAAGAACTCCCAGAGGTTCTGCCCGGCAAGCAGCCAGTCCCCGAGGAAGGGGCCGAACGTACGGGCGGGGTTCAGCGACGCGCCGGTCAGGTTTCCGGTCGTCGTGATGATGCCCGCGACCGCGAGACCTACCACAAGCCCGGCAAAGCCCGGTGTGGCCCGCTCGTCGACGGCGGCGCCCATGATGACAAGCATCAGAAGGAACGTCCCGACGGCTTCGATGACGATCGCCTGCAGGTAGCCGATACCGGGGAACGGTGTCGTCGCCCCGAGCCCTCCGATGGCTACGGCGTCCGGGCCGACGGCCCAGGCGAAGAGCAGGCTCGCTGCCGCGGCACCGATGAGCTGCGCCGCGATATACGGAACGACGTCGCGGCCCGGGAGCCGGCGGGTTGCAAAGAGGGCTATCGTCACCGCCGGGTTGATGTGGCAGCCCGATATTCGCCCGAGGGCGTAGATCGAGCCGGCGATGGCGATGCCGAAGGCGAGCCCTATCGCGAGCCAGTCGCCAAGCCCCCCGAGCGCCCCGATTCCTATGTTGAAGGGGGTCGCCGGGGTCGTCCCCGCGGCGAGCATCAGCGTGACGACCGCGGCGCCGGCACCGAAGAAGACCAGAATGAATGTGCCGACGGCTTCGGCTATGCATCGTTTTCCAAGAGATGTGGTCATGGTTTCACCAGTACGTAAGATACTCCTTTTTAATGAAGTCGAGCCCAAAAAAGGGCTTGAGGTTGCTTTTACTTCGCATACAGGGCGTTATAGCACGCGGGACAGAGGATCCGCGGCAGCGGGGCCTTCACGCGCTTGCTGGGGAGCGGGTAGCCGCCCTCCCAGACGTCAACTTCCTTCCGGATCGCGTGCTCCATGCAGAGCCCCATCCCGCAGACGATGCAGATCGCCACCGCCTCGCTATCCTTCCCCTCGAGGGCGCAGTAGTAGCACTTCATGACCGCTCCTTTTATACCGCCTCTTTCCACTGGCAGTACTGGTGCCGCATGTCGACCAGGCACGCCGAGGCACAGTTTTTGCAGGCCCGCACCGGGGCCGCCGGTGTCTCCTTCTCGAGAGCGATGATGTTCGTCATCATCGTCGCGGTCACCGGCTCGCTCGTCAGGAGGCACGGGTAGTCGGCAAGACTCATCAGGGCGGCGAACCGGACGGATATCGCACAGGCCGGGTAGGTGTACCACTGCGGGTTCATCAGCACCTCATTCTTGCTGATGGGCGAGAGGTCGACGGGGTACTTGCCGACCATGGGGACCAGTGTCTCACCGGAGCCGTTCCGCATCCGCTGTGCCTTGTCGAGGATTTTCCACCCGCGGTAGATCATGTCCATGAAGTCGCAGTTGTGGAGTTCCGCCGCCGCGCCCCGGGACGGGTAGAGCTGGACGTAATTGTGGAACCGCCTCGTGAGCAGGTCGACGATCATGGGGGCGTTGAACCCGTCGAGCTGGAGGAGGTACTCGGTCGCGGCGGCAGACGACCCGGTCGCGACCGAGAGGACGTCCCAGTAGCTCTTGTAGGCGTCGAGCGAGTTCTTGAGTGACGACTCCATCACCTCCGTAACCGCCTCGATCACCGCCATGACGACGTCGTCCTTGCACATGTTGAAGGTCGACTGCGCGATGTGGTGCGCGACGTCGCCGACGCTGTAGGCGGGAACCGTCAGGATGTTCGCATAGTGGACGCCGTCGTCGACGGCGGCGCGAACCGTCGGCTCCATCCGCCGCCGGTACTCGGCCATGTACTTCCGCGGGTCGAATGACGACATCCCGGCCCCATCCATCAGTTCCGCCTGGGCCTCGATCGGGTCGCGGTAGATCTTTTGCATGATCCCGACCTCGTTCGCCGTCGCCTCGCCGGGGGTGGCGCCCCCCTCGAGGGCGTGGGCGAAGGTGTCCCCGAACCCATAGGAGGTGTTCATCCCCCACGATTTGGCAGCGAGGATGGCGCGCTTGTGCTCGACCGGTATATCGGTCTTCTGGAGCACCCGGTTCACCACGTTGCTCGTGCTGCCCGGGATCAGCGCGAAGTCGACGACGCAGGTGGGGCCGTAGAACCCGCCGTAGCGCCGCACCGCTTCAAGGCCGATCCTGGCCTCCGCGGCGGCGATCGCCTCCGTGAAGGCGTCGACGCTCTTTGCGAACGCCTCGTCCTGGTTTTTGAGGATATCGAGCACCACGGGTGTCTGGTAGTGCTCGACGAACGGATCGTCTTCCGGCCGAACGGTTGTCGTGAGGCCTTGCAGAACCTCGGCATGCGAGATCACCGAGTTCTTGTGGAGGTCGATGACCGCCCGGCTCTGGTCGCCGATCGCAGTCATGCCCCGGACGGCGTCGACGTAGGGTTTCGTGTCAGAGAGGACGAACTTCTGGCCGCGTTTTGCTTTTAACGTCTCCACGTCCGCCCGCTGGGCGGTCATGGCCTCGTTGATCATCTTCTCGTAGAGTTCTCTCATATCAATCACCTGTATGGTTCCTGCCGCCCGGTTCTTCGGACAGCATGTTCAAGAAAGCGATTCTTACGGCGGTCCCTGCGGAACCTCCGGATCATGCGGAGCTACTCTGAGCGATGGAGAATGCGGATGGTTTGGCTATGGCGGCCCGGGAAAGGGGGCTGAAGAGCCAGAAGGACGGCGATCGGGGATACGATACCCGTTGTCCGGCTCGTGCACCCTCCATCATGCCTTGAAATCCCGGTAAGGGTTCTTCAATCGGCCTAGTTGGTCGTCCTTACATATATCTCTTGTGTCGTTCGCCGGAGCCTGTATCCGGTGAAAAAGAAGGGTTTTTTTGCTTCCCGGGCAACTAAAGTCGGCTCTTTTGGGTGCTCGCCGTTTCGGCGGTCAGAACCAGGCATCCAGCGTCTTCTGCGTCGCCTTCACTGAGACCCTGGAAAGAGCGCTCCTGACGCGCTCTTCTGAGAAGTCGTAGCGGCCAGAGAGCATCTCCACGACCCCTTCAACGTCCGGCGTCTTCCACGCGAGGGAGTAGTCGTCGGTGACCGGCGGGTCGAGGAAGAACTCCCGAACCGGGGCGGGGTCGAAATCGGGCTGCTTCTCGGCGATCGCCGACTCAAACTCGCCGTTTCGCACGATCTTTAAGGCCGTCTTGCCGCCGACGCCCCGGATACCCGGGTTGAAGTCCGTGCCCACCAGAATGCCGATCTCGACGAGTTGCTCCCGCGTGATACCGAGACGGTCGAGGAGGGAGGAGAGGACGATCCGTTCGGGATTTACCGTGATCGTCCGCCCGCGGCTCTTTCGCCGGCCGCTGACGGTGAGGTTCCTGATCAGGACCGGGGAGCCGAAGAGGAGCGAGTCGTAGTCCTGCGAGACCGCGTAGGTGACTTCTCCCCTTTGCACCATATAGGCCGCCTGGGCTTCGCCTTCGCTCGGAGCCTGTATCCAGGGGATGCCGAGGAGATCGAGGAGTTCACGGGACGACTCGATGGTGTGGCTGTCGATACGCGCGGACGCGCTCGCCTGTTTGTATGCCTCCTCCATATCCCCCTCCCTGAGCGCCGTCTTCCAGGCCTCGTCAGCCCTGGCACGGACGAGGCGCCGCTCGTTGATCGTCTCCTGCTTGAACTCCGGCGGCTTCCCGTCGAAGACGAAGACCGGCCTGATGCCTTTCTCCAGAAAGTTGGCTGTCCGGAAGAGGGTGCCGGAAAGGTGGGAAGTGACCCGGCCGGCACCGTTCATCAGCGGGGTGCCGTCCGGCTGCCGGATGATGGAGAGGAACTGGTAGAGCGCGTTGTGGGCGTCCACTGCGGCGATGCCGGAAAGGTCGTCCCATGCCACCGTCTCTTTACATTCTGCCAGTATATCTCGGATTGCAACGCCCATGCTACCTGATCATGAGAAGGGGAGAGGCCATTAAGATGACGGTCCGGTTCACCGATACATCCGGCGGGAGAGCCCGTCGACGATCTCCTCGATGTGGCTGACCGTATTGTCGTATCTGGCGGTCATCGTCTTCCCCATCTCTTCCATGTTCACGCGCATGGTGCGCTCCCGTTGTGCAATGCTCGCCTCAAGGCTCACGACCTTCATGCCGAGAGAGATGAGCAGTCCCCCGAGGGAGAGCATCATGAACGTCGCAGCAACTGCTATGATCAGGTCCTGCCAGAACCGCATCACCAGCACGACGGTGGAGACCACCATCACGATGGTGAGAACGATGTCGCCGATGAGTTCGCGAATCTCCATATTTTAAAGTGATGAGGATGCATTAATTAACCTACCTATAATGAATGGAGTTTTGTAATGCAGATACGCGACTGGCTGCCACTTCTCGGAATGCCCCTCATGCTTCTGTTTGTCCAGCTGATTGCCATCCTCCTCGTCATGCCCATGCAGGCGGCGGGGCTTGTGGCGTTTGAAGATCCCGAGTCGGTAGCAAATCCCCTGATCTTTATCGGGATGCTGCTCGCCTTCACGCTGGTCCTGCTCCTCCTGATCCGGATGGGGGGGAGGCGCTTCATCTCCGTCTTCATCGGCATTTCCATATTCCTGACGTTCATCTACATCTTCTCAGCGCTCTCCCTCCTCGTGCTCGGGGCAACCGGTGCCGCCGCCGCCGTGACGTTCATCGGCGCCGGGGCGGCGACTGCGCTCCTCTACCTCTACCCGGAGTGGTACGTCATCGACATCCTCGGCGTACTGATCTCCGCCGGGGTTGCTTCAATATTCGGCGTCTCCCTCGCCATTCTGCCGGTGCTCGTGCTGCTCGTACTGCTCGCGGTCTACGATGCTATCTCGGTATACCGGACAAAGCACATGATCACGCTTGCTGAAGGCGTTCTTGAGACAAAAGCCCCTATCATGGTCGTGGTTCCGAAGAGAATGGACTACTCGTTCCGGAAAGACGGGCTTAACATCTCGGAGGGGACGGAGCGCGGCGCGTTCGTCATGGGTATGGGTGACCTGATCATGCCCTCCATCCTCGTGGCATCGTCGCACGTCTTCGTGGATGCGCCCGCGGTTCTCTGGGTCCTCTCTGTCCCGACACTCGGCGCGATCGCCGGGTCGCTTGCCGGCCTTGCCATCCTTCTCTACTTCGTCAACAAAGGGAATCCCCAGGCGGGACTCCCGCCCTTAAACGGCGGAGCTATTACTGGTTTTCTGGTTGGGGCGGCTCTCGCAGGCTCGTTCTCGTGGCTTCCCTTCTGTGTGTGAGCAACAGGTCGAGCACCGCCTCCACCCCCTCGCCGGTGAGCGTGGACATCGCCGGGTAGCCCTCGATATCCCGGATATCCGCCTTGTTTACGACAGTCACCACCGGCACGTCGACGAGCAGCCGCAGTTCGTCGAGGAGCCGGAGCTGGTCGTCGAGCGCGTACCCGCAGTGTTCACTTGCGTCCAGGATGAAGAGAACGACGTCAGCCGTGTTGATGATAGCGCTTACCGCCTGCCGCTCGATGGGGTTCCTCTCGGCCGCCGGACGTTCGAGGACCCCGGGCGTATCGATGAACTGCAGCCGTTCGCGTTTCCCGATATCGCGGTGGCCGACGATGATCCCCTTGGTGGTGAACGGGTAAGAGGCGATCTCGGGCTCTGCGGTGGAAACGAGCCTGATGAACGAAGATTTTCCGACGTTCGGAAATCCTGCGACCACCACGGTGAAATCGTCCTCGTTCACGTGCGGGAGTTTTCGCAGGATGTTTCTCGCTTCGTTGAGGTATAAAAGGTCATCTTCAACCTGGTGAACGATGGAGGCTATGCGGGCGACGGCCTGCCGCCGTTTCTTGTCGGTGTCTATCCCGGATCGCATGCTGCGGGCGTAACCGGAGCCGATGATCCAGGCCTGATCGGCCGCCCAGTTGACGGCGCCGAGAGATTGTTTCAGCCGATCGAGCGAGACGAGGATGTCGGTCGCCTCCTGGTAGAAGGGGGAGAGGCGCTCGAAGCTCGGGAACGAACTGACCACGCTTTTCAACTTGTCGTGGAGGGCTTTCGCGACCGATCTCACGAATTCCTCATTCGCGCGGTCGACGTTGATCTTCAGCTTCTTTTTGGCTGCCGCCCTGCGAAGACTGCGGTCGAGCACTTCGTCCGCCGTCGGAACGGTCGGGATAGTTTCAAACTCCACTGTACGCACAACCTAATGTATTTAAACAACGTATTATGAGTGATAATTATGGATCTCTCTCCTATTCAGAAGGACATCCTGATAACTCTGATTACCCTATACCATCAGTCTTCTCACTCTATAAAAGGTGAGGAGATCGCGGATGTGTTGAAGCGCAACCCCGGCACCGTCCGCAACCAGATGCAGGCGCTAAAAGCACTGGGGCTTGTCGACGGGGTCCCCGGCCCCAAAGGGGGCTACAGCCCGACTGCAAACGCGTACAAGGAACTAAATCTCGGAGACCTGGAGCACCAATCCGAGGTGCCGATCATCCGCGACGGGGAGAAGGTGAAGGGCGTCCGGGTTGCCGAGCTCGGGTTCACCACCCTCTGCCACCCGGACCTCTGTCAGGCGATGGCCAGGATCATCGGAAGCGTGAAACTCTTTCGCGTAGGAGATATGGTCACGATCGGGCCCACACCGGTGAACAAACTGCTCGTCCGCGGCGAGATCTTCGGTATGGACGAAAACCTGCAGGCGCTCCTGATCAGCGTCTCGGAGATGATATCCCTGCCGAAGCAATCGATCAAACACTATATGAGCACCCCGCTCCTGACCCTGCCGCTCACGGCAACCCTCCGGGATGCCGTGCATCTCTTCAATACGCATCATATTCACGGGGCGCCGGTGCTACAGGACAGCGGTGGCCTCGCGGGCATCGTAACGTTGAGCGATGTCGCCCGCGGCCTGGACGAGGGCCTGACGCTGGATGCGCCCGTCTCACGGGTCATGACCCCCGATGTGGTGGAGGCGCCGTCGTCGATCCGGCTCTATGAACTCGTGGGGCGGTTCAAGGAACGGGCGATTGGGAGGTTGATTGTGGTCGAGGACGGCAAGCCCGTTGGGATCGTTACCCAGACCGATATTATTCGGGTCTTTCCCTCACTTTGATCCCCTCCCTGTTCGGAATTTGGCGCTTCAACCCCTCTGGGGACGGATAAGTATTTATATGAGAATACCTATGGTGCTTCTGTTAAACGAGTTCTGTGTGTGAGTGCATTTCACAGAACTCAGTGAAAAGGGGGAAATGAGATCATGACTGATATACCTTTGGCACCTGTTGGCAGAATCGTAAAGAAGTCCGGCGCGGAGCGCGTGAGTTCCGATGCTAATGAGGAACTTGCGAAATTGATGGAGCAGTACGCTTCAAGGATCGCAAAAGAGGCGATCAAACTGGCGGGTCACGCGGGGCGAAAGACGGTCAAGGCGACCGATGTCCGGATGGCGGCCGAAACCGTGAAGTAAAACCAACTTCAACTCTTTTTGCAGCACGAAGGTGCCTGATCGCAGTACGAGTCTCCGGTTCCGGGAAAGCAAAAAAAGTGTTTTTAGTACCGGTGGTCTGGTATGTGCCCTTCTTGACAAACCCTCTGGCCCCGGGCAACGGCGGCGCAATCCCTTTCTGATGAAAAATCTGCCTCACTGATAAAGAATCTAGAAAGTAAATTTTCCGTGATTTTATAGACTTTAGAAGATTTAAATAGTACAAACAACCCACGGTTCTGTATGAGTAAAACGTTCTGCCGTGCGCTTGCCAAGAAGAGAGTGATGAGTAACGATGGGATGCTCATCGGGACGATCAAGAATATCATAGTCGACCTCACCACAGGGCAGGTTGCCGACCTGCTCGTTAAACCGGACGAGACGTTCAAGACCGACGGCTACAGGACGGATGGGGACAAGATGCTCGTGCCGTTCGAGGCGGTAAAGGATATAAAAGATTATGTCGTGGTCGACCGCTACCTGCTGAAGAGATCGGGATAATACTTTTTTACTGCTTCCAGAAATCCGTCCCCATACGCCGATCCGGTGACCCAGTCAGCCGCTCTACGGGTCGCAGTAGGGGCATTTCGCACCGCAACGCCGATGCCGGCGACTTCAAGCATTTCAATGTCGTTCTCGGAGTCTCCGATGGCCATCATCTCGGCTGGATGAAGCCCCATCTCCCCGGCGATCTCCCGGAGCGCGGTTCCCTTGTTGATACCGAGCGCCTGGAGGTGGATTGCAAACCCGGTATCCAGCAGCCGGACGGGAAGGTGGCGGTCGTGAATGACCATTCGGACCTCATCCGGGTTGATGTTCCGGGCGAAGGCAACGTCGGCGAACCGGTACTGCGCACTGTAGAGTTCGAGTTCTATGCCCTTCCCGGCAAAATAGTCTTTGAGAACTTCGAACGCTTCCAGGCAGGGTTTCTTGTCGCCGGGAATATGGAGGGTTCCTGAGAACCCCCTCCGGTAGACCCCGCCGTTCTCGCCGATGATCGTCCCGTCCGTCCCGACCATCTTGCAGAGGCCGTCCATGAAGCAGACGGTGTTGCCGCTTGCGAGCACCACCTCGATGCCGGCGTCGACGAGCGTCCGGACGGCCTCGATGGCCGCGGTGCTGATCCGCCGCCGCCGGTCGGTGATGGTGCCGTCGACATCCGTTACAAGCGCCTTTAACACTGCTTGAGCCCTGCCTGTTCGACCATGAATGCCGCTTCGCCTTCGGGAAGGTTGGGGCTGTCTACCAGGCGGGCGACCCTTTTACCGCCCTTGCTCTTTCTGAGATAGAGCCGGAAGGTTGCGGTGTGTCCGACGATGTTGCCGCCGATCGGTTTCGTGGGGTCGCCGAAGAGAATGCCGGGGTTCGACATCACCTGATTGGTCACGAGGCCGACGGCGTTGTGGTCGTCGATCAGCTTCAGGAGATCGTGCATGTGGCGGTTCAGTTTCTGCTGCCGGGGCGCAAGGGTGCCCCGTCCTGCGTACTCCGAACGGAAGAGGGACGTCAACGAATCGATGACGAAGAGCCTGACCGGGTAATCGGAGTTCCGCAGTTCGTTTGAGAGTTCCCGTGCGGTCTCAAGAAGCAGCATCTGGTGGTCGGAGCTGTGCGCCCGGGCGACGTGGATCCGTTCGAGAACCTCCTCGATATCTCCGATCTCCGCCTCTCCGGGGAGTCCGTTGAGCATCTGCTCGATCCGCTCCGGGCGGAACGTGTTCTCGGTATCGACGTAGATGACCCCACCGTGCAGCCCGCCGAGTTCTTCGGGGAGCTGGGCGTTGACGGCCATCTGGTGGACGAGCTGGCTCTTACCTGACCCGAACTCGCCGTAGACTTCCGTTATCGCCTGCGTCTCGAGGCCGCCGCCGACCAGTTCGTCGAACTCGGGGACCAGCGTCTTCAGTTTCTTGATATCCTTTCTCTTGTCCAGGATATCCCGGCCCGTCTTGAAGCCGCCGATATCCGCCATCTTCCGGGCGGCGAGAATCACTTTCTTTGCGGTCGCCTCACCGATCTCCGCCGCCTCGGCGAGATCCGACGTGGTGGCCGTCGCAACGCTTTCGACGGTCCCGTATCCGGCCTCGCGGAGTTTTTCGGCAGTGGTCGCCCCGACGCCGGGTAAATCTTCAAGATCAATCTCTGACATCTCATTCCTCACTTGATCTCTATGGTGTGTTCTGTTATGCTACACTAAGAGTCTCTATCGTGGGACATAAAGGTCGCTTGCCGTGCGGGGTGAAAGTGAAGATCGGGATCAGGGTTGCCTGAGGATCCGATCCAGGCGGCGTTGCAGAGCTTCTGAATCGGGTATTATAGCCTCCAGGTGGCTTAGACTGATCACGCCCCTGTGCACCGTACCCCTGGCGCGCAGATGGTCTCCGATGGGCAGCGGTTCACGAAGGAGGTAGCAGGCGTCGCCGGTATCAAGAGCGGCTCCCTGCCGGGTGGCGACGACCGTCCCCTCGACCTCCACCTCTTTCTCCTCTCCGGTGAGGACGACGAGGGCGCTCCCCCAGGAGAGATGCACCTCAAGGTCCCCGTACCTTCCCCGCCGGGCTGCCGCGTTGTAGACCTCGATCCGGTCGCCGGGCACCAGGTGCTCGTCTGCCTTCTCGCCCCAGATGACGACCGGGACTTCCCCGGTCGGATCGGCGATGACTATGTTCCTGACCGAGGATTGCCGCCCACTCCGCGTGACGAATGAGTGAGGGGGCTGCACACGCACCACCGTTCCTGTGAGTGAATACGATCCCCCTTCCTCCACGTCGGCGACGGTGTTCATCTGGACGGCGATCTCCTGGTCGGAAGGCGATATGGATGCCGCCTCCCCGAGGCTGTACTCGATGCCGCGGTCGCTATCCCGTGCAACGGCGCCGCGGATGACGATGCTCTCTCCGGGTTCCACCCCGAGGAGGACGGCCGGCACCCAGGCGACGAGCCGGAAGACGCCGTCTTCGTTCCCGACAACCGCTTCGACCATCTCCCCTGGGGTTCCGTCGCGCCTCTTGAACGTCCGCGGGTTCTCGATCGAGATCACCCGGACTTCAAGATCCCCCACCGGCCCCGGCCCCGGGGCATCTGCGTCCTCTTCGCAGGCGATCTCGCATGCCGCCTGCTGGACCGCGACGGCGGTGACGTCCGGGACCCTCCCGCCCCCTTTCGGCCGGCCGAGGATCTCGAGCACGTCTCCGGCCTCGATCTCAGCGACGCCGGCGGCCTTCTCGTCCCAAAGGGTCAGTCGGGCCCTGCCGGTCTCGTCGCCCACCATCACGTTCGCGACGATGCCGGGCGCGCCGTCGGGCCGTTCGAACTCCCGGGGCTCCTCGACGGCGAGCACCTTTGCAAAGAAGCACGCGAGGCTCGGGGCCGCCGGGAGGTCGGCTATCCTGATATGCGAGCGGCCAAGGTCTTTGACGACCAGCATCGCCGCCGTCCGATCATCGAGCAAGTCGCCCGATTCCGCTACTTTCTCCTCCACCCGCCGCTCGAACTCTTCCTTTTTGAGGAGGTCGTCGACCAGGAGGTAGTGAAACTTCACGGCTGCGGCTCCGCTCCTACTCCTGCCAGGGCACCGTCACCATGGGGGCGGTCAGGTCGTCGATCGTCTCGGCCCGGCGCATCAGGGCGGCCTTCTCGCCCGCGAGGAGCACCTCGGCGCACCGGGGACGGCTGTTGTACTGCGACGACATCGCAAACCCGTATGCCCCGGCGTCCAGCACCGCGATGAGATCGCCTGCCTCGAGTTCGGGGAGCATCCGGTCTTTTGCGAGGATGTCGCCCGTTTCGCAGATCGGCCCGGTGACGGAGTACTCCCGCACGGCGGGCGCGTCGGCCCTGTTCGCCGCCACGACCTCGTGGTAGGAGTCGTACATCGTCGGCCGGACGAGCAGGTTGAACCCGGCGTCAACGTTCGCAAACGTCTTATGAGCGGTCTTGACGGAGTTGACCCGTGTCAAGAGGATCGTCGAGTCACCGACGAGCCACCGGCCGGGCTCGACCCAGAGTTCTGGCTCGATCCCGAGGTCGCGGATGCCCCGGAGGAAGACCGGCATGACCGCTCCGGCATACTCTTCCGGCGTCGGAGCGCGGTCGGTCTCCCGGCGGTAGGGAATCCCGAGGCCGCCCCCGATATCGATGAACGCGGGGTCGACCCCGATATCGAGCAGATCACGGGCGACGTCGATCAGCACCTCGACCTCGCGGGCGAAGGGCTCCACGGCGAGGATCTGCGAGCCGATGTGGCAATGGATCCCGACCGGGTTTACGTGCTCGAGCGCGAGCGCTTCCCGGTAGGCATCGAGGATCTGTCCTGCCGGGATACCGAACTTGCTCGTGGCGAGCCCCGTCGCGATCTTCGGGTGGGTGGGGACCTCTATTGCAGGGTTGACCCTGAACGCGATATCGACGGTCTTCCCGCCCTCTCCGGCCGCGCGGTCGAGCTGCCGGAGTTCGTCGGGTGAGTCCACCGAGACCCGGATGCCCTTCTCGACCGCGAGGGCGAGGTCGGCAGAAGTCTTTGAACTTCCGTTGAAGAGGAGCGACTCCGGGCGCATCCCGCCGTCGAGGGCGAGCGCGACCTCTCCCGCAGAGAAGACGTCGGCGCCGGCGCCCATGGAAGCGAGCGTCTTAAAGATCGCGAGGTTGCCGTTTGCTTTTGCGGCGTAGAGGATGCGGATCTTTTTGTAGTGGGCGGTGAGCGCGCCGGAAAGGCGCTGGAAGTTCTGGCAGATCCGCATCTCGTCGGTGACATAGAGCGGGGTGCCGAACCGTTCCGCGAGGTCCACGGTGTCGTGCTCGCCGATCACAAGGTGGTCGTCCCTGACCGAGAGGTGGGAGGGGAGGATCACAGGTCAATCCCCCGCATCCGCTCTACGGCCTCGTTGATCCGGTCGATCGACCGGGTGATCGCGAACCGGACGAATCCTTCGCCGTTCCTGCCGAACCCGACGCCCGGCGTCGCGACGATGCCCGCCGCATCAAGGAGCTTTGCGGCAAACGCCATGCTGTCGTCGACCGGCGCCCAGACGTAGAAGGTGGCCTTCGGCGCCGTGACGTCAAGCCCGATCTCGGTGAGCCCTGCGACAAGCGCGTCCCGGCGCTCCCGGTAGACCGAGCAGGCCTCCGCGATGCAGTCCTGCGGGCCGGTGAGCGCGGTGATGGCCGCGTGCTGGATAGCGTCGAACGCGCCCGAGTCGACGTTGGTCTTGACCCGGCCGAGCCCGGCGATGATCTCCGGGTTGCCGCAGGCCATCCCGATCCGCCACCCGGTCATGTTGTAGGTCTTCGAGAGCGAGTGCATCTCGATGCCGACCTCCATTGCGCCGTCGGCCTCGAGGAACGAGGGCGCGCGGTAGCCGTCGAAGGTGATCTCGGAGTAGGCGTTGTCGTGGACGACGACGATGTTGTGCTCCCGCGCGAACTCAACGACCTCCTCGAAGAACGAGAGGGGCGCTATTGCGGCCGTGGGGTTGTTCGGGTAGTTGATGAAGATCAGTCTTGCCTGTTTCACCACGTCGGCGGGAATATCGTCGAGCACCGGGAGAAAGCCGCTCTCCGCTCTGATGGGCATCTCGTAGACTTTCCCTTCAGCAAAGAGCGTGGAGGTCTTGTAGACCGGGTAGCCGGGGTCGGCGGCGAGGACGACCTCGCCGGGGTTGACGAAGGCCTCGGCGATGTGCGCGATGCCTTCCTTGGACCCGATGAGCGCGAGGGTCTCCTTCTTCGCGTCGAGGTCGACCCCGAACCGGGCCCGATACCACTCTGCCACCGCCTCGCGGTAGGCGAGCATGCCGGTGTAGGAGGGGTAGTGGTGGTTCTTCGGGTCGCGTGCCGCGGTGCAGAGCGCCTCCACGATATGCGGGGGGGTAGGGAGATCGGGATCGCCGACTCCGAGGTCGATGACATCGACACCCTGGCGTATTTTCTCCTCTTTCATCTCGTCAATGCGTGCAAAAAGGTAGGGGGGAAGGTGATCCATGCGTCTCGAATACATCGTCAAATATTGCGCACAGGACCCTATGTATTTTCTCACTCACGCTTCCGGGGCTTCGGAGGCTCCCATGACCGGTAACGCTGATACGGTTTTAGACCCAACGCTGTAGTGGACATGAACGACCTGGATCCACGTCCCGTGTATATGGACCACGCGGCGACGACATTCATGAAGCCCGAGGTCATTGCCGCGATGGCTCCGTACTTCTCAGAGCACTTCGGCAACCCCTCATCCCTCTACCGGTTTGCCGCCGAGTCCCGGCAGGGCGTTGAGACGGCGCGCCGGCAGGTGGCTGCAGCGATCGGTGCAAATCCGGGGGAAATCAACTTTTGCGCCGGCGGCAGCGAGGCCGACAACTGGGCGATCAAGGGGGTAGCTCTCGCGAACCGGGAGCGCGGCAACCATATCGTCACCTCCGCGATCGAGCACCATGCTGTCCTCCATACCTGCGAATGGCTGGAGCGGCAGGGGTTCTCCGTCACCTACCTCCCGGTCGACGAGTTCGGACGGGTGGACCCCGCCGACGTCGAGGAGGCGATCACCGACCGGACAACCCTGGTCTCGGTGATGGCCGCGAATAACGAGATCGGGACAATCCAGCCGGTTGCGGAGATCGGCCGGGTCGCGCACGACCACGGCGTCCTCTTTCACACCGACGCGGTCCAGGCGGTTGGGGCAGTGCCGATCGACGTGGAGCGGATGGAGATCGATCTCCTCTCGCTCTCCGGGCACAAGTTCTATGGCCCCAAGGGGGCCGGAGCACTCTACATCCGGGAAGGGACCCGTATCGAGAGCCTCATTCACGGCGGCGGGCAGGAACGGGGTCGGCGGGCCGGGACCGAGAATGTCCCGGGCATCGTCGGGTTCGGCCGCGCGATCGAACTTGCGACCGCTGATATCGAGGGGCACAACCGCTGTATCGCCGCGATGCGGGACCGGCTGGTCCGGGGGATTCTTGCGTCGATCCCGGACACCCGCGTAAACGGCCACCCAAAAGAGCGGCTCGCGAACAACGCGAACTTTAGTTTCCGCTATGTCGAGGGCGAGTCGATCCTCCTGCTCCTCGATGCCCATGGGATCTGTGCTTCAACAGGAAGCGCCTGCTCCTCGGGTTCGTCGGAACCCTCGCACGTGCTGCTCGCGATCGGGCTCCCCCACGAGGAGGCGCACGGTTCGCTCCGGCTCACCCTCGGCGACGCGAACACGGAAGACGACGTTGATTATGTCCTTGAAGTGCTCCCGGAGGTGATCGGGCGGCTGCGGAAGATATCGCCGTTGACGCCTTCCTGCGCCCGGATACCGGAGGTCGACTGATGTATACGGAAAAAGTGATTACAGAGTTTACGAACCCGCAGTATGTGGGTGAACTGGCGGATGCCGACGGTGTCGGCGAGGTCGGGAGCCCGACCTGTGGGGATATCATGAGGATCTACCTGAAGGTCGAGGAAGACCGGATCGTAGACGCCCGGTTCCAGACCTTCGGGTGTGCGGCGGCGATCGCCTCGAGTTCCATGGCTACCCGGATGATCCGGGACCTCTCTCTCTCCGAGGCGTGGGACCTCTCGAACGCTGATGTGGTGGATGCCCTTGGCGGCCTTCCGGCGGGGAAGGTGCACTGTTCGGTCCTCGCCCGGGACGCCGTCCGGGCCGCGATCAACGACTACCGAACCCGCCGGGGGCTTGAGCCCTGGGAGGCGGGGCCCTGTGAGTGCTGTGGAGGGGCCGGGTGCGGTTCCCACCCCGAAAACGGTTAAATACGGACGGAGCGAAGGTAAACCATGGCTCTCCCGGAATTTGTTGTGGTCTTCTGCACGGCCTCTCCCGGCGAGGCGGAACCGCTCGCAAAAGCGCTCGTCGATTCCCGGCTGGCCGCATGTGTGAACGTTGCCGATGTGCAGTCCTGCTTCTGGTGGGAGGGCGCGGTCTCCCGCGAGGCCGAGCGCCTCCTGGTCATCAAGACGCAGCACCGCCTGCTCGACCCGCTCATCGAGCGGATCCGGGAACTCCACTCCTACGAAACACCTGAGATCATCGCCATGCCCGTCATCGGCGGTTACGCCCCGTACCTTGACTGGCTGCGGGAGGAGACGGCCTGATGGAGATCGTCTGCCGCGCCGGCATCCAGGTGACGGGTGACGGCGCGCGTGAGGTTCACGACGACATCATCGTCGAGGACCATGTCCGGCTCTTCCTGAACGGCGAGTTCCTCACGGCTCTGGTGGCGAGCGCCGACCGTCTGGATGATCTCGGGGCCGGGTTCGTCGTCTGCGAGGGGCTGGCGGACAGCGTCGACTCGGTGGAGGTCTCGGGGAAGGATGTCTACATCACCGCCCCGGCCAGAAAGGAGGTCCGGCTCGAGGTGGAGTCGTCCGGCGGCTCCCACGTGATCGGCGAGCCTGAAGCGGTCAGATCGGCGATCACGGTTACGGTGGATACCGTCCGTGCGGTCACGGCGGCGATCGAGTCCGATACCTGGCGGAGGACCGGTGGTGTCCACTGTTCGGTGCTCTTCTGCGACGGCGAATTCGTCACCCGGGCCTGCGATGTGGGGAGGCACAACACCGTCGATAAGGTCGTGGGCCATGCGGCCCTCCGGGGGCTCGACCGGTCGAAATGCATCCTTGGCTGCACCGGGAGGCAGCCGGCGGGGATGGTGTCGAAGGCAGCAAACGCGGGTATCCCGGTCGTCGTCTCCCGCGCCGCCACGACCGACCGCGGCATCCTCACGGCACAGCGCGCAGGACTCACCCTGATCGGCTTTTCACGTGGAGAGCGGTTCACCATCTACACGCACCCTGAGAGGGTGCCTGAGGTTCTGGGAATACTGGAGAAACCATGACTGAGAAGAACGAGAAGACCGCGCTGATCCTGCTCGGGTGTCCGCAGGTACCTGTCCAGACGAGCATGGCGCTCTACCTGGTGCATGGCTTAAAGGAGCATGGCATCCGGCCGGTGATTGCCGGGACTGTGGCGGCACGGAAACTGATGGAGGTGGCCGATCCTGATCGGTACTACGTTTCGGAGATGACCGATCTCGACGCCGCAATCGACGAGATAACGGGGAAGGAGAGGGATTTCGACCTATGTTTCGTCTTCATCCACAACGATTCGGGGATCGCGTATGCCGGGACGATGGCCTACATATCGAAGGCACGGGTGTATGCGCTCCTCTTCGGGGAGCACGCACAGGACCTTGCAGGCGAGATTGAGTTCCCCTGCGAGGTCGTCGCGGCGAAAGCCGTCCACAACCCTATGCCGCTGAAGCGGAAACTTGACGAGGTGATGCAATGGGCTGTCTCGAAGCGATGAAACCCGAGATCATCCTCTCCCAGACCACCTTTAAGGAGGCGCGGGAGTACATCAAGAAGAACGTCCGGGAGTACTACGAGGTTGAACCGGGCTACAAGATCCATGATGTCCATATCATTGGTGTGCCGCCGCTCTATGTCGGCATCGAGGGCGAGGACCTGATCTTCCCCTACACCAAGCCCTGCCACGGGACGTTTGTGGTGAAGGTCCCGGGCGGCGAGGAGCTCGCGCGGCTGCGGGCGAGGAAGAAGTAACCCTATTTTGACCCTTCCTGTCTGTTCTCACTGTCTGATGATGCCGGGGGCGATGTTGCCCTTTTCAGAAGACGCGGTGGAGGGGAGACCGGTCGTTTCAAAAAGGTCTCCCGGCCGATCCGGTGCGCACTCCCGGTCTGTAGCAGCATGCTTTGCGCCGTAAAAAAGGGAGGTCTATCTTTTCCGGCCTGATCGTATCTCCGGAACAGTGCCGGATTCTGCCGGTATCTCTACCTGCGCCGGACCAGGTAGCCGCCTGCGCCGAGCGCCAGGACGGCCCCGAATGCAAGGGCGGCTGTTCCGGCCGAGAACCCCGGCGCCGGTTTGCCAGCCGGTGCGGCTGTGGTCTGCTCCGCGGTGGGTTGTGCTGCCGCCTGCGCTGTCGTCTGTGCCGCTGTCGGGGTCGTTGCGGGCTCTTCGGCCTGCTCGACTCCGCTGATTGCGGAGAGGGAGAACCCGGGGCTCGTTGCCGTGAAGGTGACCGCCGTCCCGGTAGCTCTCTCGACCGTCGTCGGCAGCGCCTCCCACGCCGTGCCGCTGTAGCGGTACATCACGATCTCTTCGGGGGTGAACCCGTGCTCCTCCAGCCACGCGGCCGTGACGGAGAAGGTGATCGTCGCCCCGGTGATCTCCTCGAACCGGGCCGGCACCAGGTCGACGTACTGGTACGGGGTGCCCGGCGCCGGGGGGATCCCGGTTCCCGGGGAGGACTGTGTCCGGCCGGTGACGATGAATGACTTGAGCCCGGTGCCGGTGACGTTGACCTTGCTCACGGCGGAGTCGCCGCCCACGTTATACCCGTCCGGCCCGCCCGTCGAGCCGCCGCCACCGCCGCCGCTGTAGACCGGCCGGCTGGTCGGGGTTGCGGTTGGAGTTGAGGTTGGGGTCGGTGTGGGTTCCGTGACCGTGATGTAGCCGGCCCGGGAGAGCATGTCGGTTCCGTCCGCGTTATCGACCGTCAGACTGACCGTGTAGGTTCCGGCGGCGGCGTAGGTGTGCGTGGCGTTCCTCTCCGCCGCGTCTGTGGTGTTGTGCCACGCACTGTCGCCGAACGACCAGTTCCATCCCGTGGGTGAATCCGTCGAGGTGTCATTGAACTGTACGGCGAGCGGCACGGTGCCGGAGGTCCGGTTGGCGGTGAAGTTTGCCACCGGCGGAACCGGTGCGGCGGAGACCGTGATGTAGTCGGTCTCGGTGTGCGTGTTGCTTCCTGCTGCGTTGGTGGCATTCAGGCTGACGGTGTAGTTTCCGGCGGCGGCGTAGGTGTGGGTGGCGTTCTGATCGGTCGAGGTTTCGCCGTCGCCGAAGTCCCAGGCCCACGAAGTCGGTCCTCCTGTCGAGGTGTCATTGAACTGCACGGCGAGCGGCGCGGTGCCGGAAGTCCGGTTGGCGGTGAAGTTTGCCGTCGGGGCGACCGCAGCCGTGACCGTGATGACCTGTCGCGTGACGTTGTAACCGTCGTCGTTGTATGCCTGCAACGTTACCGTGTAGGTGCCCGGGGTGGTATAGGTGTGCGATGGGTTCCGGGCGTTTGATCCTGCGGTTTCAAGGCGCCAGACGTCGCTCGTGCTGCCATCCCCGCCCATGATTACGATGCTCCCGTCCGGCATCGCGACGGAGGTGTGGCCCAGCCTTGGCGACCACTCGGCGTGCTCGGTCACCTGCGTCCATGTCGTGCCGTTGTCGGTCGACCGCCAGACGTCGTTTTTCAGGCCGAGGTACCAGCCGCCCATGATTACGATGCTCCCGTCCGGCATCGCGACGCTGGTGTGAGAGTATCTTGAGTACCCCTCCCCGGGGTTGGACAACTCCGTCCATATGGCCCCGCCGTCGGTCGACTTCCATACCCTGCCCGAGCTGCCCGCCCCGCCCATGATTACGATGCTCCCGTCCGGCAGTACGACGCTGGTGGGGCCTTCTCCTGGCCACTCTGCGCTGTCGGAGATGTCGGTCATCCGCTCCCAGGTTCTGCCACTACTAGGCGACTTCCAGACGTCTTTCAGGCCGGAACCGGTGGTACCACTCATGAGTACGATGCTTCCATCCGGCATCGCGACGCTGGTGTGAGCGTATCTTGCCAACCACCCGGGACTCGTGTTCACGCATGTCCATGTCGCGCCGTAATCGCGCGACTGCCACACATCGTTTTTTAAGGTGTACTCGTCGCCCATGACGTTCATGCCGCCCATGAGAACGATGGTATCATTGACCGCGACCGCCGCATGGCCGTATCGTCCTGACCATATGTCATTGGGGTCGTGCGGCGTGATATTT
The DNA here is from genome assembly GCF_032944295.1 of Methanoculleus nereidis. NCBI lineage: Archaea > Methanobacteriati > Methanobacteriota > Methanomicrobia > Methanomicrobiales > Methanomicrobiaceae > Methanoculleus > Methanoculleus nereidis. The sequence goes on along the minus strand of NZ_JABFFQ010000002.1, from coordinate 115,890 downwards.
TCCCAGGTTGCACCGTTATCCGTTGATAGCCACACGTCGTTCCTTGAGCCGCCGTCAATTCCGCCCATGAGTATGATGCTCCCGTTCGGCATCACGACGCTGGTGTGCCCCCCTCTTGCCGACCACCCGGCGCTCGTGTTCACCGCCGTCCACGTCCCGTTATACGTCTCGTCGCCGAAGAACCACGCCCAGCCGGTCGCGCCGGCCGAGTTATCGGTGAAGTCTACGGTCAGGGGCGCTGCCCCGGAAGTCGTGTTGCTGCTGAACGCCGCGTCAGGTGCGACGGCGCTTGCGGTGCCGATCAGCAGCAGGGTTGCAGCGATCAGGCACAGCGTCATCACTGGAATGCTTTTGAGAGGCCTTGCCATAGTGTATTAAAAAGAATTGTAAAAATATACGTATTTCGCTTTCATTTTACGCGCTTGACGGCAATTTTTGCTGCAAATGCGTTTTTAAATGTAACGGATTTAGTGATAGTGCCTGGGTTTGCATCTTTTTTGGTATTTGATAGAATTTGATAGAGTTTGAACATTTCCTGCTTTGTTTCACAGTTTTCCATCATTCATAAACCATAAATAAGGCCAGGTTCTGCCGGTGCATCCACCAGCGCCGGACCAGGAACCCGTCAGCGGCGAGTACCAGGACGGCCCCGGCTGCAAGGACGATCGTGGTCTGTTCTGTGGTGGGTTCTGCTGCCGCACGCGATATCACCGTCCCCGGAGCCCCCGGCCCGGTGCGGCGGGCGCGCTCAAAGAACGAGATATAAATTCCCGGAGAACCGTACTACAGTATTGAGAACCCGGCCACGTGCGGCCATGCCCGCGCGGCGAGCCGTCCTGCGGCCGGGACACCTGAATCTACACCGATACGGGCAGGTAACGGCCCAGGATGCGAGTGAGACCATGAGCGAACCCTTACGCGTGTTGTTGATCGGAAAGAGTCCCGGCAATCTTGGGGAGATGCTTCGCGAGTGCGGGCGCGACATTGAGTTGATCCACTGCGAGCGCCCCGAGGACGGGCTTGCTCGGGTATCGGGAGGCGGAATCAACGTCGTGCTCCTCGACCTCGATCTCGCGGGCAACCGGGGGACGGAGGTCTTCGACCGCCTGCGCCGGAGGGCGCCCGATCTCCCGGTCATCGTGCTCACTGCGGCGGGCTCGTCTCCCGCCACGCTCCATGCGATGCAGAACGGCGCGCAGGATTATCTTGTCCGGGGGAAGACCGGCGCGGAACTGCTCTGTCGGGCGATCCGGTACGCGCTCGAGCGGACGCGGGTGGAGGCCGCGCTCCGGCACTCGGAGGCGATGTATCGAAGGCTGGTCGAGAACCTCAACGAAGGCGTCGTCGCCGTGGACGAGGCCGGCCGCATCACCTTCGCAAACCCGCGCATGGAGGAGATCCTCAGCTGCCCCGCGCATCGCCTGATAGGTTCGCCGGTCGCCGGGTTCATCGCCGGAACCTCCCCGGGCGGAAAAAACCCGCTCTGCCAGGAAACCGACCGGAAGCAGGAGTTTGAACTGGATCTCCTTGCCAGCGACGGCGGGCGCGTCCACGCGCTCGTGGTCACCTCGCCGGTCTTCGACGCCGCCGGCGTCTTCCGCGGGTGCTTTGCCGGAGTGCTCGACATCACCGACCGCAAAAGGGCGGAGGAGGCACTCAGGCAGAGCGAGCAGAAGTACCGGCTTGTCGTAGAGAGTCTCAGCGAGGGGATCTGGGTTATCGACCGGGACGGCTGCACGTCGTTTGTCAACCCCCGGATGGCGGAGATGCTCGGCTATACCTCTGAAGAGATGATCGGGGAGTCCTTCTACTCGTTCCTCGCCCCCTCCTGCGGCTCCACGATGTGGGACCACCTGAATAGCCGGGATGACGGCGTCCGGGAGCAGTATGAGTGCGAGTTCGTCCGCAAGGACGGCGGCAGCATCACCGCGCTGATGATTGCGTCCCCGTTCACCGACGATTCCGGCGAGTTCCGGGGCTTGATCGCCGGCGTGATGGATATCACCGAGCGTAAACGTGCCGAAGAGGAGATCCGGATCAGAAACGAGCAGCTCATGGTGCTGAACCAGGTGGTCGGCGCCTCGGCTGCCTCCCTCTCTCTTGCCGAACTCCTGGAGGAATCGCTTGAGAAGACGCTTGAGATGATGGGGTTTGATGTCGGTATCGTGTATATGCTCGATGCCGAGCGCAAGCGGGCGTTGCTGCAGCACCAGAAGGGGCTCCCCCCGTCGGCGATGCCGCGGAGCCGTATCATCAAGGTCCACCACTGGCCGTTCAACTTTATCTTCGTCGCCGGCCAGCCCCGCTACATCGAGCAGCAGCCCGACCTGAGTTCCATCGAGGCGGGTATACTCGAGGAGCTCAAGGTATCGATACTCGCCTGCATCCCGCTCATCGCCGAATCGGTCGTTGTCGGGTCGGTGTACGTTGGCAGCAGGACAAAGGAATCCTTCTCCCGCGAGGAGATGGCGCTTCTGGAGATGGTGGGAAAAGAGATCGGGTCGGGCATCCTGAAAGGGATGCTGAATAAGAAACTGGAGGCGGCGAACCGGGAGGCGAATCTGTATCTCGACATCATGACACACGACATCAGGAACGCCGAGAACGTTTCGGGCCTGTACGCCGATCTCCTCGGTGAGATGCTTGAGGGAGAGAAGGCCCTATACGCGAGAAAGATCCGCAGTTGCATCCAGAGGAGCGCAGATATCCTCGGCAACGTCACCACGATCCGCCGCATCCACCACGATCCGCACGATTCCGGGCCGGTTGACCTTGATATCGTCGTCAGGGAGGAGGTCGCCGCCTTCCCGGAGGTTGCGATAGAGTTTTCGGCCAGCCACCGCCGGGTTTTGGCGGATGACCTCCTCTCCGAGGTCTTCGCGAACCTCATCCGAAACGCCGTCGAGTTCGGCGGCCAGGAGGTCAGGATCGCCATACGGGTGGAGGATTACGATGGCGAGAGCGTGCTGGTCTCCGTCGAGGATACCGGGCCGGGCATACCCGACCCCATAAAAGAGTCGATCTTCCACCGGTTCGAGCGGGGCTGGGTTGGCGGGTGCGGTGACGGGCTCGGGCTCTTCGTCGTCCGCACCCTGGTTGAGCGCTACGGCGGCACCATCCGCGTGGAAGACCGGGTGGAGGGGAGGCCGGATCTCGGTGCGGCGTTCAGGTTTACTCTCCGGGAGTTCCTTTCTTCTGGGGATGACGAGGATGACGAATATCTGGACGAAGAGGTGTGCGACTGAACACCCCTCTTCCGGCGAACCTCCACCCTTTGCGACCGGACCTGCGCATTGTCGGCTTTACGTCGGGGCAGAGGCTGACGTTTCGCCCCCGCATCAAAAGATTTAAGCCGTGCCGCCACTACTTAGCGTCGTGGCATCTGTATACGTCCGGGTCACCCAGTTCGTTGTGGCGGTCGCAGTTTGCCTGCTTGCGGGGGTCATCGGGTCGCTCTTCACGACACCGGCCATCCCTACCTGGTATGCCGGCCTCATAAAACCCGCCCTGAACCCGCCTTCATGGGTCTTCGGCCCGGTCTGGACGATACTCTATATCCTCATGGGCATTGCGCTCTATCTTGTCTGGAGCAAGGGGTGGGAGCGTAAGAACGTGCAGGTTGCCACGGCGATCTTCGCCGTCCAGCTGGTCCTGAACGTCCTCTGGTCGTACCTCTTCTTTGGCATGCAGGCACCGTACTTCGCTCTCATTGAGATTGTGCTCCTCTGGATTGCGATCGTTATGACGATAGCCGCCTTCTACCGGGTATCGGTACCTGCGGCGGTGCTCCTTGTTCCCTACATTCTCTGGGTGACCTTCGCGGCCTACCTGAATTACGGCATCTACGCCCTCAACCCGTAGAGCCCCACTTACAACCCCACTTTTTGAGCGAGTGACGGGCCCCCGGGCCGGAGGGTGCGATGGCCCGAAGGTCTTCGAGTTGCGAAGAACGCAAAAAAAGCGATAGGTGTTGGTATCGGCCCTGGTCCATGACCAGGGAAACCCCTCACGAGCCTCAGTATTTCTCAATCTGCCGCCAGACATGGGCGAACCGCTGGAAAGCGGTGTAGTGCCCGAGGACGCCGAATATGACGAGGAGCCACCCGAGGTAGTTCAGACCGTAGATCTCTCCCGGGATCAGCACCGTGAGGGCGCCGGCGATGATGATCAGCACCAGGCGGTCTGCCCGGCCGAGAATGCCCCCGTAGAACCTGCCGATCCCGACAGCCTGTGCCTGGGTGCCGAGGTACGAGGACATCAGGACCCCGGTCAGCGCGAAGACACCGATCGGCCAGGGTGCGGCGCCGCCCGCAAAGATTCCGGTGATGATGAATATGTCGGCGTAGCGGTCGATGACGTGGTCCAGAAAATCCCCGCGGATGCCCGCAATCCCCATATCCCGGGCGAGCGCTCCGTCGAGCGCGTCGAAGACAGCGTTGAGCGCGACCATGACGGTGCCGAGCACGACGCCCCCGGCATAGAATGCGATACCTGCAAGTGCCGATACCAGAAATGAGGCAATCGTCAGCGCGTTCGGGGTGATCCCGATCTTCCGGACAAGGTCCACCACGGGCTGCATGATGCCCTGCACCTGCGGCCGGAACTGGTCGAGCGTCATCTTCCGACCTCCAGGTAATCCGTCCAGTCGATTGACCCGCAGGACGGCGGGAGTTCTCCCCTGATGAACCGCTCGATCCGGTCTGCGCACTCGTCGACGGAGAGATCGGTTGTATCCAGTTCAAAGACGTGCTCGTCCGGGTGCTCCTCGAGCGTCTCGATCAGGATGACATCGAGCGCCTCCGCCTCGGCGTTCTCCGCGACCTTCTCCTCCGGGTAGTCTCTCGGGGCGAGCCGCTCTCGCAGGACGTCGGGGCGGCACCGGAGCACCACCACCCGGTCGCAGGGGAGGAGGTGGGCGAGGTGGCCTTCGACGATCCCGTTGAGGGGTTCGAACTCCTCTACCCACCGGTCGACGTCCACCACCAGTGTCTGGCGGGAACAGTCCTCCTCGATGATGTAAGGCCGCACCGTATCGGCCAGGCGGACGACACGGTTGCCCCGCTGCTCGAGTTCGGCTGCGATGGATGTCTTTCCTGTTCCCGGAGTACCGGTGATGCCTGTCATCATAGGGTGTTAATCGCCTCGAGGAATCGAACGTTTTCCCAATCTTCGCCGATGCAGACCCTGATGTAGTGGTTCCCGAGCCCCGGGAAACTGGTGCAGGACCGGACGAGGACGCCTTTTGCCGCGAGTTGCTCAGTCGCCTCGTCGCCCGTTAAGGGAGCGACGTTTATCATAACAAAGTTTGCGTCCGAGGGGTATGTCCGGAACGGTGTCTCTGTGAGGAACCGCTGCCGCCACCGCCCGATATGGTCGCGGGTCTCTCTCACCCGGTCGGTGTCGGCGAGCACCCCTGCGGCCGCGGCGAGAGAGACCGAGTTCAGCGCGAACGGGGTTGCGGCCTTCTGGTAGAACGGCTCCAGCCACTCCGGGACAAAGGCGTAGCCGACCCGCAGCCCGGCGAGGGCGAAGATCTTCGACATCGTCCGCCCGATGACCAGGTTCTCGTGCCGCCGCATCAGCGGCCGGTAATCGGTATCCGCAAAATCGACGTAGGCGTTGTCGAGGAAGAGCAGCCCCTCCATCCCTTCGAGGATCTCTTCGACGTCCTCCGGCGGGATCGAGTTCCCCGTAGGGTTGTTCGGAGAGCAGAGGAAGGCGAGTTTCGCCCCGCGGCAGGCTTCAACGAACTCCGCCGGGTCGACCGAGAAGTCCTCCCCCCTGGGGACGTTCACGACCCGGGCGCCGTGCGCCGCGGCCGCGATCCCGTAGAACGAGAAGGTCGGGGTCGAGACGGCCACCGTCTCGCCGGGCTCGACGACCGTCCGGATCACCGTCTCGATGACGCCGTCCATGCCTGCGCCGGTGACGAACCGGTAGTCGCCGTGGTAGCGGCGGAGCGCCTCTACGAGCACCGTCGCCCGCTCGTCCGGGTAGCGATTCACGGTCCGGAGGGCCTCCGTCGCCGCTCCGATTGCGGCGGGCGACGGCGGCCAGGGGTTCTCGTTGCTTGCGAGGCGAGCCACCCGGTCGATTCCGGGCTCCCGCGCGACGTTTTCGGCTTTCTTCGCGTAGGAGTAACCGCCCGTGCCCGTAAAGCACGCCCTAACCAAGCGCCGCATTGATGACACCGACAGCCGTGTCGATCTCCTCGTCCGTGATAACCAGCGGCGGGATCAGCCGGAGGTTCCCGTCGGCTGCGCAGTTGACGAGCACCCCGTTCTCGGCGCAGGTCTGTTGCACCTCCGGGCACCGGTCGCCGACCGACATGCCGATCATCAGGCCGCGGCCCCGGGGGTTGTGGGTGGCAAGCCCTTTCATGAACCGTTCGCCCTTCCGTGTGACATCGGGGAGGATCTCCTCGACGACGCCGATCGTCGCGAGTGCCGTCGCACAGGCGAGCGGGCCTCCGGCAAAGGTGCTCCCGTGCTCGCCCTTCGTGAACTCGAGCCCTTCCCGGGCGACGAGCGCGCCGATCGGAAATCCGCTCGCAAGCCCTTTTGCGATCGTGATGATATCGGGGATCACGCCCGAGTGCTGGAAGGCGAACCATTTGCCGGTCCGGCCCATCCCGGTCTGCACCTCGTCGACAATCATCAGCGCGCCGGTGTCGTCGCAGATCTCCCGGACGCCCTGGAGGAATCCGTCAGGAGGGATTATGACGCCCGCTTCGCCCTGGATCGGTTCGACGAAGACCCCGGCGGTATCGTTATCGACAACTTCTGCGAGGGCGTCCAGGTCGCCGTAGTCCACGAAGGCGCAGGGGGCCGAGAGCGGCTCAAACGGCTCCCTGATCGCGGGCTTGTGGGTGACGGCAAGCGATCCGCAGGTCCTGCCGTGGAACCCGTGGGCGAACGCGACGAAGTTTTTCCGTCCCGTCCGGACGCGGGCGAGTTTCATTGCGCCGTCGTTTGCCTCCGCGCCGGAGTTCGAGAAGAACGCCTTCGCGAGTCCCGTGATCCCCACAAGTTTCTCCGCGAGTTCTGCCTGGTTCGGGACGTAGTAGAGGTTCGAGCAGTGGATCAAATCTTTCGCCTGGCCGCAGATCGCCTCTACCACCAACGGGTGGCAGTGGCCGGTGCTGCAGACCGCAATTCCTGCCACACAGTCAATATACTCTTTTCCCTGGTCGTCCCAGACGCGCGACCCCGCGCCGCGGACGATCTTCATCGTCCGGCCGAACGCGGGCATGTAGTAGCGTGCATCAAGCACGCGTGAATCTTCTGCCATAATCTCACTCGTATTCGATTGTTGCCGGGGGTTTAGGGGTGACGTCGTAGACGACCCGGGCGACGCCGGGGATCTCGGCGGTGATCCTTGTTGCCATCCGGGAGAGGGTCTCGTAGGGCAGGAGAAGCGGATCGGCGGTCATGCCGTCTCGTGACTGGACGGCCCGGACCGCAACGATCCAGCCGTGCAGCCTGACGTCCCCCTTCACCCCGGTCCCGAGACCGATGAGGGCCGCGAAACACTGCCAGGGGTGGTACTCCTCCACCAGGCATTCCTCGACGATGGCGTTCGCCTCCCGGACGACCGCGATCTTCTCCTCCGTCACCTCACCGAGCACCCGGACGGCGAGCCCCGGGCCCGGGAAGGGCATCCGGTGCTGGATCTCCGCGGGAAGGCCGAGCCCGCCGGCGACCTCACGGACCTCGTCCTTGTAGAGGTCGGCAAGCGGTTCGATGACGCCTTTGAATTCAATATCGAGGGGCATGCCGCCGACGTTGTGGTGGCTCTTGATGCCCCCCTCGCTCTCGATGCGGTCGGGATAGATCGTCCCCTGCAGGAGCATCGTTGCTCCCGTCCGTTTTGCTTCCCGCTCGAAGATCCGGATGAACTTTTCGCCGATGGCCTTGCGCTTCTCCTCGGGATCGGTGATGCCCGCGAGCGCCTCGAAGAATTCATCCGCCGCATCCACGACACGGAGGTTCGCGTCGGCAAAGAGGGATTGAATCCGTTCGGTCTCAGCCTTCCGCATGAGGCCGGTATCCACGTATATCGGGACGAGTTGATCACCTATCGCGCGGGTCGCAAGCGCTGCGCAGACCGACGAGTCCACGCCGCCGGAGAGCGCCATCACGACCTTATCGTTTCCGGCCGCATCGCGTATCTGCTTGACTGCCTGGTCGATAAATTTCTCGACGTTTACCATTCTCTCATCTCACCTGGTCTGGGATGATGTTTTATTCTTCTTGCATGCCTCTACAAAGCCGATGTAGGGCGGGGAGGGGTTTGTCGGGCTCGATTTGAACTCGGGGTGAAACTGTGTCGCGAGGTAGAAGGGGTGGTCGGGGATTTCACAAACCTCCATCCGCGGCCCGCAGGAGCCCGAGAAGACAAGGCCGGCGCCTTCGAGGTCGCTGATGAACGCCGGGTTCACCTCGTAGCGGTGGCGGTGCCGCTCCACGATCTCTGTCCTGCCGTAAAGGCCGGCCACCATCGTCCCATCTTTCAGGACGACGCCACAGTCGCCGAGGCGCATCGTGCCCCCGAGGTCACAGACTTCTTCCTGCTCGGGGAGGATGGCGATGATGTGCGTTCCGTCGCCCATCTCTTCGCTGGTGGCGTCAGGGATGCCGAGGACGTTCTGCGCGTACTCTATTACCGAGAGCTGGAACCCGAGGCAGAGGCCGAGGTATGGCTTTTTGTTCTCGCGGGCGTATCGTATCGCCCGGACCTTGCCCTCGATCCCGCGCTTGCCGAATCCGCCCGGGATCAGGATGCCGTCGACGTCGGCGAGTTCGTGGAGTTCGAACGTCTCCGCATCCAGCCAGCGGACGCTCACCTCGGTGGAGAGCGCTCTTCCGGCGTGCTTGAGCGACTCCTTGATGGACATGTAGACGTCCTCGATCCCGTATTTGCTGACGATGGCGACCGTCGCCCGGTTCGTGTACTCCTGCGAGACGACCCGGTACCACGTGGGGTCCGGCTCCCGGTTATCGAGGGCAAGGTAGTTGCAGACGACATCCGCAAGCCCTTCCTTCTCCAGTTCTACCGGGATCTGGTAGATGTCCGGGACGTCTTTTGCGGAGATGACGGCCTTTGCCGGGACATCGGTGAAAGCGGATATCTTCTTCTTCGTCTGCGGGGTGACCACCTCGCTGCTCCTGGCAACGATGATGTCGGGCTGCAGCCCGAGTTCCCGGAGTGCCTTGACTGAGTGCTGCGTGGGTTTGGTCTTGAAGTCGCCCATGGTGTCCATCGGGACCAGGGTGACGTGGACCAGGATCATGTCCTCCGGCGGGAGTTCGCCGTGCATCTGGCGAACCGCCTCTAGAAATGGCATGCTCTCGATATCGCCGACTGTACCTCCGACCTCCACGAGGCAGATCTCGGCCCTCTTGTCGCCGTTGATCTCCTCCTGTGCCGCACGGTTGATGCAGTGCCGGATCTCGTCGGTGATGTGGGGAATGATCTGAACGGTTGCGCCGAGGAAATCCCCGCGTCGTTCCCTCTCAATGACGTTCCGGTAGACCTTGCCCGTCGTGATGTTGTGGATCGACTTTAAGTTGATGTTTAAGAACCGTTCATAGTTGCCGAGATCGAGGTCGACTTCCCCGCCGTCAGAGAGGACGAAGACCTCACCGTGTTGGGCGGGGTTCATGGTGCCGGCATCTATGTTCAGGTACGGATCGATCTTCACCGCCGTCACCTGGTAGCCGCGGTTTTTCAGGAGACGCCCGATGGATGCGGTGGTGATGCCCTTCCCGAGCCCGCTCATGACGCCTCCGGTTACAACGATATACTTCAAGCTCTCGTTCCCCTCCGGTTGCCCCGGATACTCTGTATTATGTATGTGATCTCGGATGTTGAGAATGTATTGCTCAGGCGTTGCCGGGAAATCCCTGCCGGCGCAATATGGGTTTCGCCGGACGGGCTGTCGCGGTGTTATCCCCCGATGATCGCATACGATGTCGACGTCCGGGAAAGCAGCATGCCGTCCGCCGTGTCCCTGATCTCTCCGTCCGCAAACGCCACCCGGCGCCCTTTACGGATGACCCTCCCGGTGGCGGCGAGCGTCCCGGCGTTGACACCCTTTATGAAACTGGTGTGCTCGTCGATCGTGGCGATCCTCTCATTCTCGGCAAGGAGTGTGTAGAGCGCAAGCGCTATTGCCTCATCCGCGAGCGCCACATAGATTCCTCCCTGGAGCCACCCGGCGCCGTTGAGCATATCCGGCCGGACCTCCATGGTGAGGCGGGCGCATCCGTCGCCGAAATCGTCCACTTCTATCCCCATCAACGTAAAGAAGGGGTTTACATCCCTTCCCACCCGTTTTAGTTCGTCAAGGTAACCCACGTGGCTGCACCTCTGTGCAAGAGGTTTCGGGGTCCGCCGGGATAAGCATTGTCAATACCAGGCCTGATGGAGCATTCGGTCCGGGAAAGAACCCTGCCCGGCGCGGTTTCTCTCCGGATGGCGGGGAATACGGGAGTGGACCTGGGATTGCGCCTGAAGATGATATAACAACACATATCTCGTTTTGTTTCCCCTTTAGGGTATGCAAGATGCATGGCAGCCTGAAGCGCTCCGGGACAGGAGACTTGAGCAGCTCCGGGCTACCATGGACGATTACATTGCAAAGCATACCGGACAGGTGGAGGCGAACCTCCCGGTCTTCTTCGGGCATGTTGCCGCCACGCTCGCGAAAACCCTTCCGGATCTCGACGACAGGGCCTATGACGATTTCATCGATGCGACCGTTTTTGCGCTCCTCGACGCCACACGTGAGGCTCCTGCGCCGGAGTACTTCGAGAAGGTCCTCCGGCACGCCATGGGGAGCAAGCGGCGGAAAAAGGGGAGGGCAACGCTTGACGTGCTCGTCGGCCTCAAACTGATCGATACCGGCAACTACTCTCAGGCACTCGATTACCTTGCGCGCTACATGAATTATGATGCCCGCATCAACGCTGCAATCGCCTACTGCTATTACGGCATGTCCCGGACAAAGAACCGGCAGGTGAATTTCCGTCCCGAGGATCTGGAACTCCGCGCCCGCGAGGAGATGCTGAATCTCTCCCGGGCCCGTGTCCCGCACAACCGTCTCGGGCTCTTCGAACAGAAAGGCAGCCGGCTGTACTCGATCTTCTGGTTTATGCTGGACCTTGCGTTCACCTGGTTTCCCGGTGAACCGGAGTTCTACCGCATCGGCTTCATCTGGACGAAGCACGAGGGGAGTGCCGAGCGCCGCCGCCTCCTCCTGACCCGTGCGGCGGAGCGGTTCCCCGACAACAGGTTCTTCCTCGCAGAGGCGTTCAACACCCACGTGGAGATGCGCAAAGGGAGCGCTGCCGCGGCTATCGTCAAACAGATGATGCAGCAGTATCCCGACGACCACGAGCCGCTCTACTACGGGATGAAACTAGCCCTCCTCGGAGGCCAGCCGAAATCCTACGCCAGTTTCAGGAAGCTGGCGATCCTGAAGAAATTCCCCCGCCCTCTGCTCCTGATGCTCGATACCGTGCTCGAGGTCATGTGCACCCACAAGAACGAGAGTCTCCGGTGCTTTGAGGAGGCGAAGAAGGTTGCCTGCCGGCAGGAGGAGCACTACATCACGGCGGTGGAATACGTCCTCCGGGACTTCGCCGAAGGGGATGAAGAGCGGTCAAAACGGGCAAGGTCGGTGTTCTTTACGAGCGTCGACCAGTACTGCATGGATCTCCTGAAGATCAAGGAGCCCTGAAGATGCTTTTACGCCGCGAAGAGAGCAAAATTTGCTGTAAAGCGGTTAATCTCAATAATTGAACGGAAAGGCAGAACGATGAGTATATGTATCGCACAAAGTAAAACCTCCTATGATTGGCGCCTGCGGGCCCGGGCGTACTGCTCTACCGGGGAGGGCCGGTTACGATGACGGGAAACGAAACAGTTCAGGACACCTGGGAGGGAGCATCTGGAGCCGGGGATGTCCGGGAATCGCCTCATCCCGGGGAGGGCGTCTGCCTCTCGATCCTCCGCGAAGCGCCGGATGGGCTCGTTCTGCTGGATGCTGAGGGCAGATGCCGGTACCTGAACCCGGCGTTTACCCGGATCACCGGGTATGCCCGGGAAGATGTCCCGACGCTTTCTGCGTGGTTTGAGCGTGCCCACCCGAACCCGGCATACCGGGAGACCGTGCAGGAGCTGGGGCAGGAACTCTTTTCGGGCCGCCGCACCGCCCTGGTCGCCAGCGTGGTCCGCCGGGACGGCAGGGTGCGTGAGATCGAACTCCGGCGGGTGGCGGTGGATGGCGGCTGCGTTCTGTTCGTTCTCCGGGATGTCACCGAGCATGCTCTGGCCGAGGAGAACGGCAGGCAGGCGACGTCCGAACTGAGCGCGGTGATCGAAGCGTTTCCCGACCTCTTCCTCCGGTTGAACGCCGACGGCACGATCCTCGACTTCCGGGCGGGGAGGCTCGCGGAAGCGCCGCTTGTGTCCCGTGCGCACCTCGGCCGGCGGGTACAGGACGTGCTCCCCGCCGGGGCGGGGGAAGCACTCTTAGGTGCGCTACAGGAGGCGGTCAGGACGAACAGGCCTGCCGCGGCCCTGGAGTTCAGCCATATGGAGGCCGGGGAGACCCGGTACTACGAGGTCCGTGTTGTACCGCTGTATGAGATGCACCTGGTGGCTATCGTCAGGGAGATCACGGAGCGAAAAAAGGCGGAAGAGGAGTTGCGCCGCCACCGCGAGCATCTGGAGGAACTCGTCGCCGAACGGACCGCCGAACTCGAGCGCCTCCTCTACTATATCGAGATGACCGAGCGCAAAGCCGCGGAGGGATGGCTGGACCTGTCGGTTGAGCAGGGCACTCTGGGGACGAATGAACCCGAGGAGGCAATGATCACCACCGATGCCGCCGGGATGATCGTCATCGTCAGCCGGGAGGCCGAGCGCCTGACCGGCTATGCCGGAGACGAACTGGCCAAACGGCCGGTATGGTCGCTTTTTTCGGGCGACGATGCCCGGGAACTTCTCACCCGGGAGGTTCTGGGGCAGGGCCGGACCGCGGAGTGCACAGAAGAGGCGATACTCGTGAGAAACGGGGGGTCGGAGCTGGCGGTCCGCATCGCCGCAGACCCGATCATCGATGCTGCGGGCACCGTGATCGGCATGGTGTGCACGTTGCGGAAACTGTGAGTCCTCAGAGCCTGAAACCGTAGGATTCCGGATGCACCGCGCCGGGGTCCTGGGGCGCCACGGTGACTCCGACCTGGTCGGAGTAGAACCCGAGCCCTTCGAGCGCGGAGTGGAGCACTTTTTCCGGCGTGTTGTTGATCTCGCTTACGTGGGCGAGCATCGCCATGTGGATGTGGTCGGCGAGCCTCTGCAGGCAGCGGGCGGCATCCGGGTTTGAGAGATGCCCGCGTTTTGATCGGATTCGGCTCTTTAAATACGCAGGGTATGGGCCGTTCTCGAGCATATCGGGGCAGTGGTTGCTCTCCAGGAGAACGGCGTCGCAGGATGCGAGCCGGTCGAAGATGGTCGTGGTGACGGTGCCGGTGTCGGTGCAGCACCCGACGCGGAGGTCGCCGTCGGCGACAGAGAACCCACAAGGCTCCTGGGCGTCGTGGGAGGTGGCGAAGGGTTGGATCGAGAAGTCCCCCACAACAAACTGCTCGCCGCACCGGCACCGTCGGACCTCTGCCGACGTCGTCCCGCATTTCCTGATGAACGCCTCAAGCGTGCCGCCGGTCGCGTAGACGGGCACCCCGAGCCTCCTTGCCAGGACGTCGACGCCCCGGATATGGTCGATATGCTCGTGCGTGACGAGAATCCCCTCGACGAGCGATGCGTCCCCACCGGCGGCTTCGAGGCGCCGAAGGGTCTCGCGAGCGGAGAGCCCCGCGTCGATGAGCAGCGCGCCCCGCCCCCCTCGCAGATAGGTGCAGTTTCCTTTGCTCCCGCTGGCGAGGACTGTCAGTTCCATTGTAGAAATGGTGGGCCGTGCGGCTATTTAAGATCAGGGAAGGGGACCGTACAAAAAAAGCCTTGGGATCCGGAGAACCATTACCTGATGAGAGCGCATGAGCACAACGGAGGGCTCCTGGCAGGCGGAGGTTCACCGGATCATCCCGGATCTCGGGGACGGCCGGGCACGCATCGACCGGCAGAGGGTGAGAAACCTCGTCAACACCTACCTCGTCCGGTCGCTCGATACGACGGCGCTCCGGTTCAGCCTCCCCGTCCTGCTTCCGGCGCCGGCGGGAGCGTCCGGCCCGGGGGCCGACGGAGCCGCCGGGGTCATCATCGAGGCGATCAAGGCGGCGGTCCCCGCCGAACGGGACCTCGGGCCGATCGCCGGGACGGGGACGGAGCACCCCCGTCACTGCCTGCCGAACGTGGAGCCGGTCACGCTGGTCGCGTCACGGAGCGCCATCGGGACCGACCTCTGGCGGCCGGATGGGGATAACCGGATCGACGGCGGTGGGTTGCGCCTCGTCATCAGGGGCGCCCTCCCGTATCCGGGGCCGCCGGTGCCGGGCGCGGTCAGGGAGGTTACGGGACCGCTCGCGGCACTCCTCGATGCTCTCGACCGCATCGTGCGCCGGGTGCCGGCCGGCCCCCTCGCCGCGGCGCGCGACCTCTCCGTCGACCAGAAGGAACTCCGGCGCGCTCTCTGTGGGATGGGGCTCGTCGCGTTCATCGCCGACGGCACGCGCCCGGCCCGCCGGTTCACCCGGCTCCGGTGCCACCACCGGATCGCGGGGCCGAAGGAGGGGGTGCACGTCCCCTTCTGCTGTCCCGTGGAACTCGATCCGGTCGAGGTGGAACTAGCGGGAAGCGGCAGGATCGTGACCGGCCTGGGGCTCCGGCGGCGGGAGGCCTTCGCGATTGCAGGCTCGAACGCCGAGGGGAAGAGCACCCTCCTCCACGCGGTCGTCGCGGGAGCGGACGACCACGCCGCGGGGGACGGACGGGAGCTTCTCGTCAGCGTCAACGGGATTGCCCGGGCGGAAGCGAACGAGCAGGGACTCGTCGGCGCGGACGTCAGCCTCTTCTTCAGGAGCCTCCCGCCGGGACTATCAGGCAATCCCCGGTCTGCCTACGGCTGGGGGAGCGGGTCGCTCGTGATGGCACACAAGATCCAGGCCGCGCTCCGGGCCGCCGCACCGCTTCTCATCCTCGACGAAGACCGCTCCGCGACCAACCTGCTGGTGCCGGGCTGCCTCCAGAGCGGCGAGGTGACGCCGCTCTCCACCCTGCTCGCCACCCGGCGCGAGGCGCTCGGGGAGACGGCGATCCTCTTCGCCGCCTCGTCGCTCGACATCCTGATCGCGCAGGCCGACCGGATCCTGGTTCTTGCCGGCCACGAAGCGCAGGCGCTCGATCCCGGGGAGTTCCGGCGCCGGCTGGACCGGCACCTCAAGGAGGTGCGGGAGCATCTTGCGGCGAAAGAGTGAGCCGGGATGGGCGGCTTGCTTCATCCACATCACGCCGTTGCCTCACGCGAAGCTGCGAAGAACGACTCCCCCGAAGCGCGACCGACCGCAAAGCAGGAGTTTGAGCACTGTCAGGGCGCAGGACGCGAAGTCTGGTAGAGAATGTTGACACTCTTCTTCGCGGCTTCGCGTTCTTCGCGTGAGGCGTTCCGCACCACACCCCATTAACTCACGCGAAGCCGCGAAGTGCGCCTGGCCGCAGGGCAGGAGCGTGAGCACCGTCAGGTGCGAAGAACGCGAAGGGCGAGATTTCGTTGCTATTCCTGTGAACACCCGGCGCAACGCGAAGTGCTCAGAAAACTCCGGCGGTCATCACTCCCGTCTGACAACGTGAACCGACGCCGCCGTAAACGAGGCGGTAACCTGGCTGCCTTCCCTGAGGTCCAGGTCTTCCACCGCCTTCCAGGAGAGGACGGACGAGAGAGGGAACCCGCAGTCGACCGTCACCCTGCTGAACGGGCCGCGCGGGACGACGGACGTCACCGTGCCAGGGAGGATGTTCCCGTCAAAGACCCTCCTCCCTCTGATCGCCGGGGCAATCCGGATATCTTCCGACCGGATGCAGAGAGAGACCCTCTCCCCCCGGGAAAACGACGATCTCGCCCGGATCCGGGCGCTGCCGATGTTGACGGCGGACATGCCGTCTTCAGCGGCCACGACGACCCCGTCGACGACGTTCCCTATGCCGACGAACCGGGCGACGTTCCGGCTTGCCGGGAGGGTGAAGACCTCTCTCGGTGTCCCCACCTGTGCAAACGTCCCGTCCATCAGCACCCCTATCCGGTGGGCGAGCCGCTGCCCCTGGTACATGTCGTGGGTCGAGAAGAGGATCGTCGTGCCGAGGTCGCGGTTGATCCGGATGACCAGCTCCTCGATCATCTCCACCGAGACCGGGTCGAGGTTCGCGGTCGGCTCGTCCATCAGGAGGACTTCCGGCTCGATCACCATCGCCCGGGCGAGAGCCACCCGCTGCATCTCCCCACCCGAGAGTGTCCGGGCTTTTCGGTCTCCGTATCCGGCAAGGCCGACCATATCGAGGGCGTCCTCGACCATCTTCCGTATCTCGCTCCTGCCCGCTCCCCGGAACCGGAGCCCGACGGCGACGTTCTCCGTGACCGTCGTGTTGAAGACGGCAGGCTTCTGGAAGACCATCCCCATCATCCGGCGGATGGAGAGGCGCCTTCCCTTATCCGCATGGATGTCGAGGCCGTTGATGCGGATCGCCCCTTCCGTCGGGGTATCGAGGAGGTCGATGAGGCGCAGCAGGGTCGACTTCCCGGCCCCGCTCGGCCCGATGACGGCGAAGATCTCTCCCCGGTTCACCTGTCCGGTGACGCCGGCGAGCACCGTCGTATCGCCGAAGTTTTTTGAGACGCTATCGAGTTCAATCATGAGATCACCGGTGCTGCACCCTGGCTATGGCGAGATTGACGCCGAGGGCGATGACGAGGAGGACGATACCGAGCGCGATAGATTGGGAGATGTTCCCCATCGACGTCTCGAGCGATATCGCGGTCGTCAGCACCCTGGTCGAACTCGCAAACGACGACGCCATGATGTTGCCGCCGACGAGGATCGCCGCCCCGACCTCGGAGATCGCACGCCCGAACCCGACCGCGACGGCCGCGAGGATCGCAAACCGGGCCTCTTTCATGATGTTTATGAGGAACTGGAGACGTGTCGCCCCGAGCGAGTAGAGGGTATCCCTGATCACCGGGTCGACCCCCGAGAGCGCGGATATCGTGAGGCCGGTCATGATCGGCAGGACGAGGACCGTCTGTGCGATGACCATGGCGGTCGGGGTGAAGAGCAGCCGCAGAAAGCCGAACGGACCGACACGGGATATGAGCAGGAATATCAGGAGCCCGACGACGACGGTCGGGAGGGAATACAGCGTCTGGATCAGGTTGATGAGACTCTTCTTTCCGGGGAACGTGCCGAAGTTGATGGCGGCCCCGAGCGGAACGGCGAACAGCGTGGCGATGATCGTTGCGGTGAGCGATATGGTGATGCTTCGTGCGGCGATGGCCATCACGTCGGGATCAAGCGTGACGATGAGCCGGATCGCCTCCAGGAATCCTTCGATGATCTCGTACATGCTCTCTACCTGACTTTACGCGGCCGAAAAAAAGGGTGATTTAAGCCGGATCAAGCGATCGGATCCTTCACTTCAGCCTGGGGCACGCCGATCTTCTCCCAGTCGTCCTGGGCAGCGTAGAAGAGCGGTTGGCCGTACTGGTCGACACCGAAGGAGGCGATCTCCTTCTGGACATCGTCAGAGATCATGAAGTTGATCCAGTCTTTCGCGACGGTGGTGTTGGTGTCGGGGTACTTTGCGGGGTTGATCTGCATGGCGCAGTAGATGTTGAGCAGGATGTCGCCCTCGTCCACGAGCGTCACGAGGTCGAGATCGCCCTTGTAGGCAAGGTAGGTCCCGATGTCGGAGAGGGTGTAGGCCTGTTTCTCGTTCGCCATCGTCAGGGTTGCACCCATGCCCGTCCCGGCCTCCTGGTACCAGTCGCCGGAGCCCTGCACGTCTGCAGAGTAGTTGAACCCGGCGCCCTTCCAGATGGCCTTCTCCTTGGAGTGCGTGCCCGACGCGTCGCCGCGCGAGACGAAGACGACATCCGATCCGTCGGCCATTCCCGCCTCGCGGATGGCGGTGAACGCCGCCTCAGGCTGCATGCCCTTGATGCCTGCCGGGTCGGATTCGGGGCCGACGAGGACGAAGTAGTTGTAGGCGAAGACGCGCCGGTCGGTACCGTAGCCATCGGCGAGGAAGGCATCTTCACGCGCACGGTCGTGCACCATCAGGACGTCCACGTCGCCGTTCTGTCCGTATTCGATCGCCTTGCCGGTCCCGGCGGAGACGATCAGCACTTCGGCGTTGTACTCCTCCTCGAAGATCGAGGTGAGGTGATCGAGGAGTTTAGTGTCGTAGAGACTCGTCGTCGTGGCGATACGAAGCTGCTGCGTCTCCACGGGGGTCGGGTCGGATGTTGTCCCGGTACAGCCGCAGATCAGCATGAGGGCGACCATCACGGCCGCAACGGCAAAAATAATTCGTTTATGCATAGTTATCAATTAGATGTATCACAATACGTGCATTTAAATAGATGCGTTTTGAGTTAATGGCAACTTAATATAATTAATGCATTTTACAAATGGGATTATTAAATGGGATGTTGTTGATTTGCCCTTCACCCCATCACGATATCGCGGTAGGCATCGCCGTCCGCTTCGACAAACAGGACTGCCTTCCCACCGATGAAAGCGGGCTTCGGGAACTTTCGGAGAGCTACGGTTCCGTTCCCGACCGCCGCACCGTCCCGGGTCTGGACCCGGTCGACGCCGGAAGCGAGGATTGCGGCGACCGTCTGGCTGCCGCGGAGGTCCCGGGTCGTTCCCCTCTGGATGAACCGGCCGTCGTTACCCGATGCTGCGAGCCCGATGCCGGCAAGCGCGCCGATGACGCCGTCTTCGGTGCCGCCGAGCCCCTCGAGGCGGATTCCGGCCTGCCGGGCAAGCGAGCGCGCCTGATCCTGCGTCACGACGCTCGCCTTCGCGGAGAGGCCGAAGCGGGAGAGGTCGCCGTTGATGTTCCGGTCGGTGGCGACGCAGACCCCGGGGTCGCTCCCCTCGATGAAGTCGGCAAGCATCAGTTCCTTTGCCGCCGCAAAGACGTCGGCCGCGATCCCGTTCCCGGTATCCTGGATGTGGATGACCGCGGAACTGTTGTGGGAGGTGTACGGAACGTCGGGATGGACAAAGAGCTGGTGGCGGGTCACTCCGGTCACCGTGTACGACCGGGCGAGTTCTGCTGCAATCGCGCGGGCGAGCCGTCCGGTTCCCCGGGACTCGCGGGTGTCGGTGTCGTCAATGCCAAGGTAGAGGGTCATGGAATCGCTCGTGTGCTGTACTGATCCGCCCACAAGACTAAAGAAGGCTTCTCTGGAGTTAATCAAAAAAGGTTGACTCCGGGTTGTCAGGCCCGGATGATGGTGCCGACCCGCTCCCCGTTCACGGCCTTTGCGATGTTACCCGGGACGTGGGCGTTCACCACCTTGATCTCTGTGATATGGACGGCGTCACGGAGGAGCTCGACCGCCATCGGCTCGAGCACCATATCCTCCATCTCCATCTCGATGAGTTCGTCGGCCGTGATCTCCGGGATGAACTCAGCGTCGGGGTTCACGAACGGGTTTTCCGTAAACAGTCCATCCACGTTCTTCCCGAGGATGCAGTTCTTCCCGCCGATCACCTCGGCCATCAGGAAGGCGCCGGTATCGGTCCGGTGCGGCGGGATGCTCCCGAGCTTCGGCGGGTGCTCATACAGCCCGTAGGGTGGGGTGCCCTGCACGACCGGCAGCATCCCGAGGGATATGAGCGAGGGGAGGTTTAAAAGGTCGTCTGTGTGGATCCGGGTGCCGTTGTACTTCGAGAAGAGAATGGACATCATGATCGCGTTCTGCTCGCTGATCTTGCCCGCCAGTTCCGCAAGCACCCCCGTCGGCATGCCGAGATCGATCCCGACATCGAGGATGTGCCGCACCCGGACGCCGCCGCCGGTGGCGACCAGGATCTTGTTTTTCCGGGAGAGTTCCCCGATCTCTTCGATCAGCGGGAACATCACTTCCCGCCCGTAGTCGATAACGCCGTGGCCCCCGATCTTGATCACGTTCAGGTCCGGCATGATCCTGACCTGTTTGCCGCTTCGGGTCTCGCGGAGCAGCCCCCGCCGGACAAGACTCTCACCACGGAACCTTGATTCCATCTCAAAACGTTCTGCCATATTTTAACCCTTACATTTTTTATGAAAGAAAACATTAAGTGTCTTTGCGGTATACCTGTTGGTATACCAACTGGTATGGAATGGAGAGAACCATGAAGATCTATGTACGTGAACGCCAGAAAGTCGGCACCGGCGTGAAGCAACCCAGATTCCGCGTCGTCGCCGTCGTCGAAGAACAGGGCGAGCAGAAACACCTGAAGGTGGAGGGGACCCACTTCAGAAAGATCGAGCTCGAACAGATCGCAAAGGACATCGGGGCGGAGATGGTCTACCTCGAGGAGATGCCCGAGGAAGAGCGGGGCGAGATGAAGGCGGCGGAAGCAGCGTAATCAAACCGACTCCCTTTTTCTCACAACAACCAGACCTTCTACGATCGGATGTCCACACACAAACACGACGAGATAATCGATGCGGCCGTCAGGATCCTCCTCGAAGAGGACAGGTGCATAACTGTCGGCTTTTCCCCGGACGGCATCTCGCTGCGGTTCCCGACGACCCGGAAACTTGCCGAGCACCTCGGGATCCCGCATTACTACGTCCTCCCCCGGTTCGGGGAGATGGAGCGGGACGGGCTGATCCACCGGGCTGAGCGGGTCGGCATCTCCACCACGGCCGCGGGGACAGAACGTCTCCTTGCGGTCATGGCGGAGCGGCACGGCGAGCGCGCAAAAGAGGTCCTGGGTGCCGGGGTCCTCCGGGCGCTCGAGATCCGCGCCGCTCAGGCCTCTTCCTCTTCTCCTGAAGGATAGACGTGGGCCGCCGAAGGCCGGAAGGCGAGGTGGACTGCGTCGCCGGGTGCGACGCCTGCCTCCTCGAATCCCTGCCGGGTCAGCGTCACCTTAAACAGAACTCCGGCGTCGACCGAGACCCGGACCAGGCCCCCGTTCGGCCGCACAGATTCCACGCGGCCGAAGACGACGTTTCTTCCGTTCTCCGGCAGGGGCGCCTTCGACAGCAGGATCTCCTCCGGCCGGATTGCAACGGAGACGGGGCCGGGTATGCCATTCTCCGCACATATCCGGAGATCCCCCACCGCGACCGTTCCGTCGGCCGAGCCTGTTCCGCGGAGGAGGTTCTCCACCCCGACAAATCCCGCGACGAAGTCGGAGTTCGGCCGCCGGAAGATCTCCTCCGGCGTCCCCACCTGGACCACGTCGCCGCCGCGCATGATCGCCACCCGGTCGGCGAGGTCGAAGACCTCCTCGAAGTTGTGGGTGATATGGACGATCGTCGTCCCGGTGGCCTCGTGGATCCGGGCGAGTTCCGCCCGCAGGCTCTCGCGCGTCTTCACGTCGAGCGCGGAGAGCGGCTCGTCGAGCAGCAGGGCTTCCGGCTCCATCACCAGCGCCCGGGCAATCGCCGCGCGCTGCTGTTCGCCGCCGGAGAGCGTGCCCGGGTAGCGGTGGAGCAGGTGGCTGATGTTTAAGAGATCCGCGCTCTCCTGGATCTTCCCGCGAATGAACGCGGGATCGGCGCGGTGGGACTTCAGCCCGAAACCGATATTCGCTTCGACGGTCAGGTGCGGGAAGAGCATGTAGTCCTGGTAGACCATGCCGATATTCCTCTCCCGTGCGGGCACGTCCGTTATGTCCCGGCCATTCAAGAGGATCCTGCCCGCATCGGGGGTGTAGACCCCGGCAATCGTCTCAAGAAGGATCGTCTTTCCCGCCCCCGTGGGGCCGAGGACGATGAAGTACTCCCCGTCTTCGACCGAGAGCGAGACGTTCGAGAGCGAAAACTCTCCGAGGCTCTTTGATACGGAATCGATGGTAAGCATGGATGATCCTCCTAATAGACGTGTGTGGCTCCGCCGTAGCGCTCGAAGGCGTAGAGCGAGACGACCGAGATCATGATGAGGATCGTCGCCGCAGCGATAGCATACTCGAGTTTTCCGGTGGACATGTTCAGGAAGAGCGAGAGCGGGAGCGTCTCGGTCTTCATCCGGGTTGCGCCGGCAAGCATCAGCCCGGCACCGAACTCACCGATCCCCTTGGACCAGGTGATCACCGACCCTGCAAGGAGCCCGTTTGCGGACATCGGGAGCGTGACCCGCCAGAAGGCCTGCGCGTCGGTGCACCCGAGCGTCTTTGCCACGTACTCGTAGCGGGGGTTGACGCCCTGGAATGTCGAACGGGTCACCCGGAGCATGTAGGGCAGGTTCACGAAGAACTGGGCCATGATGATCCCGAGCGGCGTAAAGACGAACGCAAGTCCCGCCGCGGCAAGCGACTTTCCTACCGGGGATACCCCGAAGAAGAGCAGGAGCCCCACGCCCGCCACGAGCGGCGGGAGCGCCATCGGAATATCCATCAGCATGTTCATCACCGTCTTGCCCGGGAACGTGTAGCGGGCGAGGGCATAGGCCACCGGCACGGCGACCAGGATGCAGAGGAGCGTGGATATGACGGAGGTGACGATCGAGAGCCTGATGGCGAACTGGATCTCCTCGGAGAGAAGGCATTCGATGAGAACGGCCGGCGGGGAATGGGTGACCACCCCGACGAGGACCATTATGATGAAGGCGGCGATGAGGAGAGCGACCGCAACGGTCGCCATCCGAAAATAGGAGGAGTTCTTCAGGTTCATGAAGACTCCTCATGCTCCCGGAGATCCTTTGGGGAGAAACTCTTGAGTTTCACCTCCTCGATGTGCTTTGCGTCGACCCAGCCGCTCCGGACGTCGTCGCGATGGTCGAACTGGCGGACGTAGGGTTTGATGTCGAGGAGCGGCGTGCCGTCCAGCACGTCGATCCCGCGGACCCGGACGGTGTTGCCCTCGACGGAGACGACTTCGACGAGGGAGATCCCGATAGGGTTCGGGCGGTTGAAATGGCGTATGGCAAAGATCCCGCGCTCTTTGCTGCCGTCGACGAACGGGCGCTCGAGCAGGCGGAAACCCTTTGCCTGGTGGAAATGGTAGAGGAGGATGATATGAGAGAATCCCTCGACCCCCTCGAGCCCTTCGGCATACTCGGGAAAGACCTCGATCGTCCCCTCCGCTTCGGAGAAGATGCTCTGGATGGGCGTGGTGTCCTGGTCGGTGAACGGTGAGTGAATGGTTCCGATGATCTGGTAGGTGACTTCCATGCGACTTCTCCCCCTTCCTGGTTTATCAGGGTTTGACATCCGCGTAGGTGTCGCTCGGGTAGGTGACGAAACCGTGCCGGGTGAAGATCTCCTTCCCTTCGTCGGAGATGACGAACGCGGTGAACTGCTCCGCCTCATCGGGGTGCTCGGAGGCCGTCAGCACGCCGATGGGAACGACCTTCACCAGGTTATTCGTGTTCGGGATGTAGATGATGTCCATCTTCTCGGGCACGTAGAGATCCTCCCAGATGATACCGACATCAGCCTGCCCCATGGAGAGGTAGACCAGCAGTTCGTTCACCGTGCCGCTGCGGGTCACGAGGTTCTTCTCCACGTCGGCAAGGAGGTTGTTCTTTTCAAGGAGTTTGTCGGTCAGCTGGCCGATGGCGGTGCCGGGATTCTCGCCGAGCGCCACCCGCACCCCGGGCTTTGCCATGTCCTCAAGGCAGGTGATGCCGGCAGGGTTGCCCTTCGGGACGGCGATGATCGGGACGTGGTAGACGACAAGGTGCTCCTCCTCGACCAGCCCCTTCTCGCGGGCCGCGTCAAAGTAGGCGGTCGCGCCCGGCATGTAGACGTCGCCCATCTCCGTCAGTTCCATCTGGGTGAGCAGGGTGTTCGACCCGCCGAAGACGAAGTTGATCGGGACGCCGGTCCGGTCCGTGAAGGCCGCCGCGATCTCGTCCATCGGTTCGCGCATGCCCGCGCCGCAGTAGACGAGCAGCTCGGGCTCTGTCGTGTCGGACGTTCCCGCCGTATCGGCGGTGGTTCCGGTACATCCGCATGCAAAGGCGGCGGTTGCCGCGACAAGCAGTGCTACAATGAGAAGCAGGTGTGCTTTCATAAGAATAATTACTCAGGAGGGCAAAATAAACGTTTATAAATCGGGACGGGTTAACGATTTTAAGTTAACCAATTTGGTTATTGGGAAGTAGTAATAAAGTTTATTGTAATCGGGCAGATACGCACCGGATCGTTCACCAAAAACCCGAAAGGGAGAAGATAAGGGGCCCTGGAATGGCGGAGAAAACCGGAACGGAGGAGAGAGGCATTCGGATCACCCTCGAGGAGGTTGCCGGAGCCGTGGGCGACTTCGGCACCATCTTCCCCATCCTGCTCGGCGTCGCCATCGTCTGCCCGGACGTGAACGTCAGCCACTTCTTCCTCTTCCTCGCCGCCTGGTACATCATCGCCGGGTTCTATTATCGCCTCCCCATGCCGATCGAACCGATGAAGGCGATCGGTGCCATCGTCATCGCCGAAGGGCTCTGTGCCGGCGAGATCGTGGCCTCGGGCCTTGTTGTCGGGGCGCTCTTCCTCCTGCTCGGCCTTGTCGGCGGCATGACCTGGATCGGGGAGCGGATCCCGAAGAGCGTCGTCCGGGGGGTGCAGGCGGGTCTCGCGCTCATCCTCCTCAGGACGTCGCTCGGCTACATCGTTCCCGACGCTCTCTTTGCAGCCGTATCCATCGCGATCATCCTCATCTTCTTCGTTCTGTCGCAACGCACCCGGGTCCCGGACGTCTCCGCCCTGCTGGTGCTCCTCATCGGGCTTGCCGCCGGCATCGCCGTGCAGGGGATGCCGCCGTTCCGCCTGATGCCCCTCCCCGCCCTCGTCATCCCGATGCCGATGGACTTCATCACCGGAACCTGGGACCTCGCCCTCCCGCAGATACCGCTCACGCTCACGAACGCCATCCTCGCGACATCGCTCCTCACCTACGACCTCTTCCCGAAGCAGGGCGTGAACCCCGACCGCCTCTCCCGGACGATCGGGGCCATGAACCTGGTCTCGACGCCGCTCGGGGGGTTCCCCATGTGCCACGGCGCCGGGGGACTCGCCGCGATGTACCGGTTCGGCGCGAGGACCGGCGGGGCGAACATCGTCGCCGGCATCTTCATCCTCGTCTTCGCCGTCGCTTTCGCCCCGCCGGAGGTGCTGACCCTCATCCCCTTCGGCGTCTTCGGCGCGCTCCTGGTCTTCGTGGCGCTCGAACTCGGGAAGCACAGCGTAAAGACGGAGTCCTACCTGGTCACGGGGACCATCGCCGTCCTCACCCTCGCGATCGGTCTCACGGTCGCGTTCATCGTCGGGATGGTCCTTGCCTACATCCTCGAGCGGCGGGAGGGAGCGGGAGCGTCCCGGTCGTGATAAGGGTAGTTTGCGAAGGGGAGCCACCCCCATCTACTGAACTTCGCGTTCTTCGCGGCTCGCACCTGGCGGTGCTCAAGCTCGCTGCGCTCGCACTTCGCGTGAGTTAACGGTTTATAAGCAATGATACGGCCTCACGCGAAGTGCGATGGATGGGACATCCGGAGCTTGAGAAGGCCGAAGGTCTTCGAAGAACGCGAAGCCGCGAAGGATCTGACCAGGGTTTATCTCATCCGGCGTAAGACCGGGGGGAGATGGACACCGTCACCGCACTCGGTCTTCTCGCCGGCACGCTCACGACGCTCTCGTTCGCACCGCAGGCCATCCGGGCGTGGCTGCCACGCGCTCGACCGCCGACCTCTCGCTCGCGATGCTCGTCGTCCTCCTCGCGGACGTCCTGCTCTGGCTCGCCTATGGGGTGGTGAGAGGGGATATCGCCATCGTCGCGGCGAACGCCGCGACCGCCGGCCTGGTCATCCTCACCCTCTCGCTCAAGAAGAAGAACGGATGACGTGGATCGCCGTCGCCTTGACGGAGAGGGTGACGGAAGTTCCCGGAACGAGAGAGAGGTCGCGCACCGACCGCCGGGTCAGCACCGCGGTCAGTTCCACGCCGGCGTCAACCTTCACCTCGGCGACGGGACCGTTCTCGACGACCTGGAGAATCGTCCCGGCCATCGTGTTCCGGGCGCTCGACCGGCGGCCGTCTTCGACGGCGACGATGACGTCGTCGGCCCGGATGCAGAGGCTGACCTCCTCGCCCGCCGCCGCCTCCGTCACCGCCTCGATGGTCCGCCCCCCGGCATCCACCGTCGCGTGCCCGCCGTCGTTTGCCGTCACGGTCCCGTCCAGGATGTTCTCGACCCCGATGAACGACGCGACCTCGCGGCTCTTCGGCGCGTTCAGCACAACGTTGGCCTCTCCTTCGTCCACAAGCGTCCCGTCGATGATCACCGCCATCCGGGTGGCGAGGAAGTGCGCTTCCCGGCGGGAGTGACTCACCTGCACGATGGTGAGCCCGTCCTCCCGGTGGAGCCGCCGGAGATCATCGATGAACTTCTCCTGCGTGACGGGGTCGAGCGCAGAGAGCGGTTCGTCGAGGAGGAGGATGTCCGGTTTCACCGCGACTGCACGCGCAAGCGCCACCCGCTGCTGTTCGCCGCCGGAGAGGGTGCCCGGGTAGCGGTCTGCAAGGTGGGCGATCCCGAACCGCTCGAGGAGGGGGGCGACCTCAGTCCGGGCCTCCTTCTTCCCCATTCCCTGCACCCGGAGCCCATAGGAGACGTTCTCGATGACCCTCATGTTCGGGAAGAGCGAGTAGTCCTGGTAGACGAGGGCAACCTTCCGCCTATCGGGGGGGAGAGCGGTGATCTCGGTGCCCCGGAGGAGTATGCGGCCGCTGTCCGGCTGGTGGAGGCCGGCGATCGCCTCGAGGAGCACCGTCTTCCCTGCCCCCGACGGTCCGACGATGAAGTAGTAGTCGCCCTTACCGATCGTCAGGCTGACGTCGTCGAGCGAGAACGAGCCGAGCGCAAGCGAGACGCGGTCAAACGCGATCATCGTACCTCCCCAGGTACCGGGTCATCCGCCGCAGGAGGTAAAAAACCCCGAAACTGACCAGGATGACTGTAAACGCGATACTCCTGCTCGCGTGGATGCCGTCCGTCGTGAAGGAGTAGTAGATCAGCGTGGATATGATGAACGGGTAGTAGGCGATCATGATGACGCCGGCAAACTCCCCGATCGCCCTCCCCCAGGCGAGGATGGCCCCGCTGTACATGTGCCGGAGGCTCAGGGGGAGCGTGACCGTGCGGAACGTGGTGAAGGTGCCCGCTCCGAGCGTGCGGGCGACGTTCTCCAGGTGGACGGGCACTTTCTCGAACCCCTCCCGCATGGTGTTGACGTAGAACGGCGAGGCGACGAAGAGCATCGCGACGATCGTCCCCGGGAGCGCGTCCTCGAACGCAATCCCGATCTCCGAGAGCGGCGCGCCGAGCCAGCCCCGGCGCATGAAGAGGAGGTAGACGAGCAGGCCCGCCACGGTGTGCGGCAGGATGAGCGGGATATCGACGATGCTCTCGACGACCCCCTTGAAGCGGGAGGGGCGGGACCGCGCGAGGACGTAGGCGAGCGGGGTTCCGAAGAGGATGAGGAGGAGGACGGCGCTCGCCCCCGCGCCGAACGTGAGGAAGATCGATCCGATCACCTCCGACGATAGCGCCACCTCGAGGAGGTGGGCCGGGTCGGCGAGTTCCGTCGTTGCGATGTTCGCGAGCGCGAGCACCGTGACGCCGACAAGCAACCCTCCCATGATGCAGAACCAGACGGTGCACCAGTCTACCTGCCGCCTCCCGCGCGCTCTCCACCAGGAGGGAGACACTTCGCTATCGCCCCGGAGGGGGTCGCCTGACACCGTTTGGGTCTTCATATCCGTATGTTCCTGAATAAGCGTTGCACGCGTCCGCTGATAATTGATGGCATAAAAAAGGGGAGGGGTTCAGGCTTTCATCTCGACGAGCGACTGGAGAGCGTCGGGCACGTCGCCGTAGCCGCCCGCGGGCACGATCGGGGGCTGGCCGTCGGCGGTGAGGATCTCCTGTCCGGTGGCGCCGATCAGCATCTCGACGAACTCGAGACCGAGGTCGGGGTGCTCTGCGATCTTCGGGACGGTCACGCCGTAGACGATGGGGGAACCCACGTAGAGCGTGGTGCCGTCGCCCTTCTTCGCTTCGGTCTGGACGGTCGCGTAGTTCTCCGCGAAGTCTATCGATGAGAGGTCGATCTCCTCGGGGAGTTCGATGAACTCGAGCTCGTTCTGCACCGCAACGCTCCGGTACTCCCAGGCGTAGTCAAGTCCGCCGGCCTGGATCATCTGGACGAGTTCGACGCTCTTAGGCCGGATCGTCAGGGTGGTGCTGTCGGGCTTCGGGTCGGCGGCGTGGATCGTGTAGACCCCGCCCTCTTCGGTGGCCGTGATCGCGCTGTGCTCCCCGACAAGGGTCTCGAAGATCTGGTCGTCCTCATAGTAGCCCTCGGCGAGTTGGATCACCATCGGGCTGCGGTAGCCGCAGGGATCGGAGTTCGGGTCGGAGAAGCCCCACCGGACGCCGTCGCGTGCGAGGACCTCGTACCAGTTCTCGGCGGTGATCTCATCGGCGTACTTGCTCTCGCTCGAGTAGGTGAGCACCATCCGGTTCTTCGCGAACGTAAGGTACCAGTCGGCGTCGTCGGGCACCATCAACTGCGGGATGAGGGCGTAGTCGGCGGAGGCGAGGACGTCGGCGGGTTTGCCGTTCTCGGTGATCTTCTTGACGCAGTCGACGCTGCCGGCAGGTTCGAGGAGCACGGTGACGCCGGAATGTTCGGCTTCGAACTGGGCTTTCACCTTCTCGAACGGACCGGTCAGGCTCCCGGCATGAAAGACCTTCACCTGCACATCTTCGGCAGCAGCTGCCGTCGGTGTGGGGGTCGTCGTCTGGGTGCCCGTTCCGGGCGTCGAATCGGTGTTCGTTGTCCCCGTGCAGCCGGAGAATAAGACCGCGGCAGCAACGAGGAGGCAGATAAGCGCACATAGGTGGGTTGGTTTCATGAAATAACGTGTGGGGAAACTCGAATGTTAAAAGTATCCTTTAAGGCAGAAGTTAAATGAAATTAATTGACTGGATGCTTCCCGCCTGGGCAGAAGCCGGAGAAAAAGCCGGAAATATCGATTTAGCGCTCTTTCCGCTGGATAAGGTGAACCGCCTTCGCCTGGAGAGAGACCCAGACCTCCTGGCCCTCGCGAAGTTCGAGGGTCTCCGCCCTCCTCGCGGTCACCAGTGCGACGAGATCGCACCCGCAGTGCACCGCAACATTCACGAACGGTGCCGTGGGCTCGATGGCGGTGACCGTGGCGGGGAAGAGGTTCTCCGCCTCCTCGTAGCCGGGCTTTCTCCGGTGCAGGGAGATGTCTTCCCCACGGATGACCATCTCCACCTCGTCGGCGGGCGGCGGGGTCGCCGAGAGGATCTCCTTACCTCTTGCGTCCACGACGGTGAGATCGCCGCTCCGGGCGACGACCCGGGCGGGAATGATGTTCTGGACGCCCACGAACCTGGCAATCCGCTGGTCTCTGGGCTCATGGAAGATCGCGCGTGAAGGCCCGGTCTGGGCGATCGTGCCCTCGATCATCACCCCGACCCGGTGGGCGAGACGCTGCCCCTGCGCCAGATCGTGGGTGCTTATGAGGACGGTCATCCCTGCCTCGCGGTTCAGGCGGGTCACGATCGCCTCGATGGTGGCGGTCGACGTTGGATCCAGGTTCGCCGTCGGCTCGTCTAAGAAGAGGATCTCGGGGTCGGTCACGAGCACCCTTGATAACGCCACCCGCTGCTGCTCGCCGCCGGAGAGATCGAGCGCCCGGCTCTTGATGTAGCGGGAGAGCCCGACGGCTTCGAGGGCTTCCTTCACCTTCCGGTCGATCTCGTCGCGGGGAGCACGCCGGTACCGGAGCCCCATCGCGACGTTGTCGTAGACGGACGAGTTGAAGACGATCGGCCTCTGAAAGAGCATCCCCATCCGGCGGCGGAGGTCGAGCCAGCGGCCGTGCTCCTTTACCGTGTCAATCCCGAAGACCGAGAGTTCCCCCTCGTTCGCGGGCTCGATCAGGTCGAGAACCCGGAGAAGCGTGCTCTTCCCCGAGCCGCTCGGACCGATGAGCGCGAGGATCTCACCTTCCCCGACCGCGAGGTCGACGTCGTGCAGGACTTCAAGGCTGCCGTAGGATTTTCTGATGTTGTGTGCCTCGATGACCGTCATGGTATCACCGCTGCTGCACCAGGGAGAGGGCGATGTTCACCCCGAGCGCCACCCCGAGGAGGATGATCCCGAGCGCAATCGAGAGGGAGTAGTTTGCCATCGACGTGTTGAGCGCGATCGCGGTGGTGAGGACGCGGGTTGCGCCCCGGATGTTGCCGCCGACGATCATCACCGTCCCGACCTCGGCGATCGCCCGCCCGAATCCCAGGAGGACGCCGGCCATGACCGCGAACCGGGCCTCCGCGATGATGGTCATGACCGTCTGGAGCCTGCTCGCACCGAGCGCGGTGATCGTGTAGCGCTTGTCCCGGTCGATCCCGGAGAGTGCCGAGACCGTCAGCCCCATCAGGAGCGGTATGATGAGGACGGTCTGGGCGACGACCATGCCGCCGGGCGTGTAGAGGAAACGAAGGAACCCGAAGGGCCCGACGTTGGAGAGGAGCAGGAAGATGACCAGACCCACGATGACCGTCGGGAGCGCGTACAGCGTCTGCAGTGTGGAGACGACCGCGTGCTTCCCCCTGAATTCGTAGAAGTAGATGAGCGCCCCGATGGGGAGGGCGATCAGTGCGGCAAAGAAGGTGGCGGTGAGGGAGACGTAGAGCGAGCGGATGGTGATCTCCACCACCTGCGGGTCGAGGGTGATGATGAGCTCGATGGCCTCGACGAACCCCTCGATGATCGGGTTTCCGTTCACCACGCGCCCTCACCCTCCGGACTCCCTGTCACCCTGCCGATCACCTTGTTACCACTCCACGTTTCAGGCAGTCACCGGCTCCGCGCAGGTGCAGTTGAACGGCGGCTCGGTGCACTCGGGTGCGTAGAGGGGCGTAAAGAGCGGTTTGCCGAACTCCTCGGCCCCGAACTCGCCGATCATCTGCTTCGTCTCGTTCGTGGCGAGCCAGTTGATGAAGTCCGCGGCCCCCTCTGCGTTCACTCCGGGGTGCTCTTCGGGGTTGACGGCGATCGCGCTGTAGCGGTTCAGGAGTTCCGTGCCCTCGGCGACGACCGGCACCAGGTCGAGCCGGTCGGCGAACGAGAGATAGGTGCCCTCATCGGAGAGCGTGTATGCCTGCTGCTCGTTCGCGAGGATCAGGGTGTCCCCCATGCCCTTGCCGGCCTCGACATACCAGCCCCCGGCGTTCAGGATCTCGCCGTCGTAGTCGTAGCCCGCCTCCTCCCAGAGCACCTGCTCCTGGTTGTGCGTCCCGGAGTTGTCGCCGCGGGAGACGAACGCGACGCCCGCCGTCTCGTTCGTGCCGGCGCCGTAGAGCGTCTGGAAGGCCTCCACCGGGGTCATGTTCGCGATCCCCGCCGGGTCGGACTCCGGCCCGACGATGATGTAGTAGTTGTAGGCGATGCATCGCGGGTTGATGCCGAGGCCGTCGTCGACGAACTGCTGCTCAAGGTCCGGGGCGTGGACGAGGACGAGATCGACGTCGCCGCGCCTGCCGGAGTCGATCGACTGTCCGGTGCCCTGGGCGATGAACTGGAGATCCATTCCTGTCTCGCCCTCGTAGACCCGTTCGAGCTCCGCGAGCAGCCCGGTGTTCTCCAGGCTCGTCGTGGTGGCTATCCGGAGCACGTTCCCCCCGCCGGCGGGAGCGGTCGTCGCCGTGCCGGCCGGCGTCTCGTTTCCGCCCGGCGCCGGACTCGTGCACCCGGCACAGAGGGCGAGGATGAGCAGGATCGTGATGATGCCTGCCGTCAGATAGGTCGCATTTGTCTTCATAGCAACGCGCTAGGATGTCCAGCCTGTGCTAAATAGTTAACGGTGCCCTGGTGTCAACTACGCCTTCACCACCTCCGGAGGGCAATCCCCCGTACATTCTCACAGAGGGGTGGTATTCCCCGCCGCTCACCCGGCGAACCGGCAGGCGGCGGGGATGTACGTCTCCGGATCACGCCGTCGCGTTCATCGACCCCGAACAGGAGGTGCAGTTGAACGGCGGCTCGGTGCATTCAGGGGGATAGAGGGGTGTAAAGAGCGGCTGGCCGAACTCCTCGGCCCCGAAGTTCCCGATGTAATCCTTGGTCTCGTCCGAGGTGAGCCAGTCGGTGAAGTTGTTGGCCTCATCGATGTTGACACCCTCCGCCATCTCCGGGTTGACCGAGATTGCGCTGTAGCGGTTCAGGAGTTCGTCGCCCCCCGTCACCAGCTGTACGAGGTTCAACTGGTCCTGCAGGGCGAGGTAGGTCCCGATGTCGGAGAGTGTGTAGGCTTCTCTCTGGTTGGCGAGGGTCAGGGTCTCGCCCATGCCGCTTCCGCTCTCAAGGTACCAGGCCCCGGAGTCCCGGATATCGGTGGTGTAGTTGTAGCCAGCCGCCTCCCAGATCTCCTGCTCCCGGGTGTGCGTGCCGGAATCGTCACCGCGGGAGGCGAAAGCGACACCCTCCGTCTCGTTCGTGCCGGCGTTGTAGATCGCCTGGAACGCTTCGTCGGGGGTCATGTTCGCGATCCCCGCCGGGTCGGACTCGGGCCCGACGATGATGTAGTTGTTGTAGGCGAAGCACCGCTCATTGATGCCGTAGCCTTCGTTGATGAACTCCTGCTCGAGCGACGGCGAGTGGACGAGCACCAGGTCGACGTCGCCGCGCCTCGCGGTATCGAGCGACTGCCCGGTTCCCTGGGCGGTGATCTGTACGTCCACATCGGAGGTCTCCTCGTACATCAGTTCGAGTTCGTCGAGAAGGCCCGTATCATACAGGCTCGTCGTCGTTGCTATCCGGAGCACGCCCGGTTCTGCGGCCTCCTGTGCCGTCACTGTCATGGCACAGGAGGCGAGCATTACTACCATGATGCCCAGCAGGGGCATCCAAGATCTTCGTGCCATACGGGCAGGCCATCAACAGGCAATGTATTTAGTCATTTTTATAATAGTTAACAAATGCCGTATTGTAAGCCGTTTCCATGAACCCGGCCTCATTGGGGAAGCGGTTCCGTCCCCGGGACTGGATAAGGTTCATCCCGGAAGGGCCTGGCGTCGAAACCTTAACGCTCCCGCCCGCCGACCTTGCTCCTCATGTGGCAGGCGCTGGATATCGAGACCTGGATCGCTGGAAGGCGGTCGGACCTTGACCGGGTGAAGGGACCGGTCTCGGAGATCATCGGGAGGGTGCGGGAGGAGGGCGACGCCGCCCTCATCGACCTGACGAAGAGGTTCGACGGCATCGATCTCGAGGAGATCGCCGTCCCTGACGAGGAGCGGGAGGCGGCCTACGACCAGGTGGATGCGCAGCTGGTCGCGAGCCTCGTGGAGGCGGAGGAGCGGATCAGCCGGTTCCACGAACTGCAGCGCGGGCGCGACCTCTGGCTGCAGGAGATGGAGCCCGGGATCACCCTCGGCGTCAAGACGACGCCCCTCTCCCGGATAGGCGCCTACGTCCCCGGCGGGCGGGCGGCTTACCCCTCGACGGCGCTGATGTGCACGGTCCCGGCAAAGGTCGCGGGGGTCGCGGAGATCTGCTGCTGCACCCCGCCGCCGACGAGTCCAATCACCCTGGTCGCGCTCGATATCGCCGGGGTTGACGAGATCTACCGGGTCGGCGGCGCCCAGGCGATCGCGGCGATGGCGCTCGGGACCGAGTCAATCCCGCGGGTGGAGAAGATCGTCGGCCCGGGGAACGTCTACGTCACCGCCGCGAAGATGCTTCTCCGCGACGAGGCGGAGATCGACTTCCCGGCGGGCCCGAGCGAGATCGCGATCCTCGCAGACGGCACGGCGAACCCGACGTTCGTCGCGGCCGATGTCCTCGCCCAGGCCGAGCACGACCCGAACGCCGCCTGCGTCCTGGTGACGACCGACGCGGCTCTCGCGGAAGCGGTCGGGGCCGAGGTGAAACGGATGGCGGCGGGCGCGGCCCGGCGTGATATCGTCGCAAAAGCCCTCGATAACTCCGGCTACATCGTCGCCGGCGACCTCGATGAGGCGGTGGCGACGGTCGACGGGATCGCCCCCGAGCACCTCTCGATCCAGGTGGCCGACCCGCTTGCGGTCATCAACCACATAAGGAGCGCCGGGTCGATATTCGTCGGACCCTACGCGGCGGTTGCCTGCGGCGACTACGCCTCGGGGACAAACCACGTCCTCCCGACGGCTGGCTACGCCCGCCTCTACTCCGGACTCGACGTGAACCACTTCTGCCGGCGCTCGACCGTCCAGATGATCACGCGGGAGGGACTCGAGGCCATCGGCGACGTCGTGGAGACGATCGCCGATGCGGAAGGGCTCCACGCCCATGCGGAGTCGGTAAGGGTTCGGAGAAGGGGGTAAGCGAATAGCTCTTTTTAGCGGGATTTTTTTGTGGGGAGCCGGGAGGCCTGCTTTCCGAACTCAAACGTCCCAACTATGATGCCCAAGTGTCGCACCAGCCATCCCCGGGCAAAAAAGTAAGGGGTCCAAACGTTACCGCGACGTCGGCGCCGAAGGCTCCGGGGCAACCTCCCCGCGGACCATCCGAATCTTCTCGATCGCGTCCTCCGCGACGCTTCTCTCCTCCGCGTCCCCACCCCGGGCGAGCTCCTGCAGCGCATCGATCGCCCGCGGGTCGCCGATGTACTTGAGCGCTCCCGCCGCGTAGAGCCGGACGTTCCGGTCGGCGTCCTTCGTCGCCGCGATCAGCGGCTCGACCGCGGCATCGCCTATCCGGAAGAGGGCGCCTCCCGCCGCCCCCCGGACGTCGTCGTTTTCATCCCGGAGCGCACCGATGAGCGGGTCCACCGCGGCAGGATCGCCGGTATCCCCGAGGACGCCGGCCGCGAGGATCCTGGTATTCGGGTCCGGGTCGACGAGCATCGCAGCGAGCGGCTCCACCGCCCCGGGGCCGAACTTCGCTATGGCTCCCGATGCCTGGCACCGGAGGTCGTCGTTTGCGTCCTTGAGCGCCCGGGCGAGGGGTTCCACCGCAGACGGATCGCCGATCTCGCCGAGGATGGCGGCCGCGTAGACCCGCCGGAGATCCCGCCGGGTCTCGATCTCCCAGGTCTGGCCGCCGGCCCCGGTCACGGTCACCGGGGTCCTGGCCTCCTCCTCCTCGTACTTCCCCGACGCCTCCGGGTTCTCGATGAGTTCCACCAGCGGCCCGACCGCCGCCCCCTCAAGCAGGGCGAGCGAGTCCGCTGCTGCCTCCCGAACCGCCGTCAGTGGATCGCCGAGCGCCCGGATGAGTGGGCCGACCGCCTCAGCGCCGCCGAAGTCCCCGAGCGCCAGGGCGGCCCGCTGGCGCGTCAGGGCGTCGTTGCTCCCCAGTGCCTCGATCAGGCCGTCTACGGCCTTCTCGGCCCGTAACAGATCGATGTTGAATCTCTTTTCCCCCTGCTGCTCTTCGGGAAGATTGCTCTCTTGCTCCAATCTTTTCGCCTCCGTGGCCGGGGTATGGCGAACAGTCGATATAATAACTTTCGTAATATGATCTCTTGATGCGCCAAAAGACCCGATCAAAGAGACCGTCTGCTCCAGGGTTTCTTCACCCCGCCCCGGGCGCGACCCTGCCGGGCGATGACGGTCTTCAAAAAAGAGGGTGGGAGGCAGAGTCCATGCGGCCGTCACGATCGCGGTCGTGCATGGCCTCCCGGGCTCACGACAACGCCCGTCACGGCCTCCGCCGGCTTCTCGGTTCAGTGCGCCCGATGGTGCTGTAGTTTCGACATATCGGACACTTGACGTGTCCACTGGTAGATTCCCCCGTCCATCGGTGATGGCACCTGCCACAGTAATAGACGGCGTTGTTTCCGGTTGTGTCTGCTGTCATGGTATAATTCTCTCAAACCCGGCAAGGAGACTCCATATCTCCTTCGGGCTCGCTGTTTAGCATAGGCAACCGCCGCCATCTGGCAAAACTCATAAGAGAATGACGGAACGGTCTCACCGGGGTGGTAGAGGCTACCCGTCCGGGTCGACCCTCTCGTGCGCGGCATATCGTCACGCCCGGAATCGGTCTACGCCCGGCGGCTGCTATCTTATATAGTCAGGAATGTGAAGACCCGCATCAGAGATACTCCGGTCGAGGCATATACCGCCGCTCCCGGTCTTCGGGGTCATAGCTGCACCCGGGGTGCCCAGGTGTCTAACGTGCGAGGTCCACCCTTATATACCCCTGGCTCCGCCATCCTCACGAGGTCCCTCCGGTCCGGAAGTGCTCTCGCCACGCCCAAAGAAAGAGTGGTCCGTCCCGGCATCAGCGGGACGCCGGCGGGACAGGCCTGGCCTCGCCCTTTCTTTCCCGGAACCGTGTCATTCCGTCCTCGGCCGCCCTCCGGACGGCGGGATCGGTATCGGAGACCGATCGGCTGAGAGCACCCTCCGCCCGCGGATCGGCGATCTCGCCGAGGATGACGGCAGCATAAGCCCGGCGCAGTCCCCGGCCGGGCGGAACACCCTCCGTCACGACACCCGCCCTCCTCGCTCCGGGGAAGAGAGCCTCGTGCTCCCTCGCGTCCTCCGGGCCGCCAAAGAGGTCGTGCTGTGCAAGCTCGCGGTGCTGGAGGGATTTTCTCGTCCCGACGTCCCCCGGGCCTCCGAGGAGGTCGTGCTGGGTGATCTCACCCTCAGTGTCGCGGGATACCTTGCCTCCCGCCCTCCGGATATCCTCCGGTCCACCGTACGCATCGTGCTGGGCGAGGCCTTCTTCCTCGTCGCGGGCTCTTCCTCCCCCTGCTTCCCGGAGATCCTCCGGTCCGCCGAACGCGTCGTGCTGCCTGATTCCTCCCCCGTGTCGGAGCCTCCTCTTCGCGGCCGGTATGTTGTCGGGCCCCCCGAGCAGGTCGACCTGCCTCAGCCCTTCCCCGCGCGCTTCCCGCGGTACTTCGTAGCCTGCCGCAACGTCGGGACGCTCGAGGAGATCGATCAGCGGCTCGACCGCCGGTGTTCCGACCAGGACAAGCGCGTTTGCCGCCCCCTCCCGGACGGCCTGCACCGGGTCGCCGAGCGCCTGGATGAGCGGGTCAACCGCCCTCCATTCCCCGAGCGCACCGAGGGCGAGGGCAGCGCTCCGGCGAACTTCTGGATCGCTGCTCCGCATTGCGTCGGTCAGGCCGTCGATATCCTGTCGCGACGCCATATGACTGACATCATACCGCTTCTCCTCCTGCAATTCCCCCGTCGTAATATCCCTTCTCTGCACCACAATCACCTCTGGATACGGCGTTTGTAACTGGCTGGAAGTATAATAATCTTGTGTATAAAAATCATCGCATAATATGACGGGGAACCGGCCCGTTCCCGGGAGTGATCGTACAACCGTGGCCCGGAAGTTACGGGTATTTAACCCCCCCCGGTAAGGAGAATATCATGCCGGAGGAGAAGAAGAAGGCGGAGTTGAAGATCTCCGGGATGCACTGCGCGTCCTGCGCCCTCAACATAGAACGGGCCCTCCAGGGCAGGGAAGGCGTCCACGATGCCCGGGTCAACCTCGCGGGCGAGACCGCCACCGTCGAGTACGACCCGACGAAGGCCACCCTTGCCGACCTTGAGAGGACGGTCTCGGACGCCGGTTACGAGGTTATCAGGAACGAGGCCACCGTCAGGATCGGGGGGATGGTCTGTGCGGCCTGCGCTCAGGTGATTGAAGCATCGCTTGCCGACCTCGATGGGGTCTACGAAGCCCGGGTCAACCTCGGGACCGAGAACGCACACGTCGTCTACAACCCCGCGCTCGTCACCACATCGGATATCCGTGCCGCCGTCGAGAATGCTGGCTACCAGTACCTGGGGCTTGAGGAGGAGGTCTCCGAAGACGTCGAAGAGAAGATGCGGGAGGAGGACCTCCGGGACAAGTTCCGGCGGTTTACCGTTGGGTTCGCGGTGAGCATCCCGCTCTTCCTCTACATGCTCTTCGGGATGCCGGGGGCGGCTGCCCTCCCGGTCTCGGTCAACCTCGCCATGCTCGTCATCACCCTGCCGGTCTTTCTCTACGTCAGCGCCCCCATCTTCAGGGCGGCTGCTGCGGCGCTCCGGAACCGGGCGCTGACGATGGACGTCATGTACGCGATGGGCATCGGCGTCGCCTACGGTGCAAGCCTTCTCGGGACATTCGGGATTGTCCTGACGGCGGACTTCAACTTCTACGACACCTCGGTGATGCTCGCGGCGTTCCTGACGCTCGGGAGGTATCTGGAGGCCCGGGCCAAGGGGCGGACGTCTGAGGCCATCAAGAAACTGGTCGGTCTGCGACCCCGGACCGCGACGGTGATCCGGGATGGACAGGAGGTCGAGGTTCCGGTCGAGGACGTCGTCGTCGGCGACGTCCTCCTGGTCCGGCCGGGGGAGAAGGTGCCGGTGGACGGGACGGTCGTGGGTGGCGAGAGTTCGGTCGATGAGTCGATGATCACCGGCGAGCCCATCCCGGCCGATAAAAATGAGGGGGACGGGGTCGTCGGCGGCACCCTGAACGTGAACGGCGTCCTCCGGGTCAGGGCCGAGAAGATCGGAAAGGACACGGTGCTTGCGCAGATTATCAGGCTCGTCCGGGACGCCCAGGGCTCGAAGCCGCCGGTGGAGCGGATCGCCGACGTCGCGGTCTCCTACTTTATCCCGGCCGTGCTCGCGATCGCAACCGCCGCCTTCCTCGTCTGGTACGTGGGGCTCGGTTCATCGCTCCTGTTTGCGCTCACGGTGCTGATCTCCGTCCTGGTCGTGGCCTGCCCCTGTGCGCTCGGCCTCGCCACCCCGACCGCCGTGACCGTCGGGATCGGCCGGGGCGCGGAACTCGGACTGCTGATAAGAAACGGCGAGGCGCTGGAGGTCTCGGAGAAACTGACCGCGATCGTCTTCGACAAGACCGGGACGCTCACCCGGGGGAAACCCGACGTCACCGATATCATCCCGCTCGGGATGCCGGAGGACCGGCTGCTTGCGGTCGCGGCGGCGGTCGAGCGCAACTCGCAGCACCCGCTCGGGGAGGCAGTCGTGCGGCGGGCAGAGAGCGCCGGAGTCGGTATCCCGGCGTCGAAGCGGTTCACGACCTTCAGCGGCAGGGGGGTCAGCGCCGTGGTGGAGGGCGAGGAGGTGCTGATCGGGAACCAGCCCTTCCTCGAAGAGCACGGAATCGCCGTCCCGCCGGAGGCGGAGAGGGAGATAGCCGCCCTCCAGGACAAGGGAAAGACCGCGGTTCTCGTCGCCGCCGGGGCCGGCCTTGCGGGCATCCTCGCCATCGCCGACACCCTCAAGCCGACGACGAAGAGCGCCATTGCGGAGCTGAAACGGATGGGCCTTGCTGTTACGATGATCACGGGCGACAACGAGCGGACGGCAAACGCCATCGCCCGCGAGGTCGGGATCGAGGACGTCCACGCCGGGGTGCTGCCGCAGGAGAAGGCGCTGGAAGTCCGGGCGCTCCAGGAGCGGGGGGCGGTCGTGGCGTTCGTGGGCGACGGGATCAACGACGCCCCGGCGCTCGCGCAGGCGGACGTCGGGATCGCCATCGGGAGCGGGACCGACGTCGCGATCGAGAGCGGGGATATCGTCCTCATTCGCGACGACCTGACCGACGCCGTCGCGGCCGTCGAACTCTCGCGGAAGGTGATGAGCCGGATCAAGCAGAACCTCTTCTGGGCGTTCGCCTACAACTCCGCCCTCATCCCCCTCGCCGCGGGCGTGCTCTACCCCTTCTTCGGCATCACCTTCCGGCCGGAGCTTGCGGCGCTCGCGATGGCGCTCTCGTCGGTGACGGTCGTCTCGCTCTCGCTGCTGCTCAAGACTTATATACCTCCGGCGAAGAGAGGGATTCCGTCAGAGGTTGATGCGTATGGCAGTTGATCCGGTATGCAAGATGGACGTGGATGAGGCGAGTGCGAAGTACACCGCCGAGTACCAGGGCAAGACCTACTACTTCTGCGCCCCGGGCTGCAAGAAACTCTTCGAGCGCGACCCCGAGGCGTATCTGAAGGGTGAGTAACCTCTTTTTTTGCCGGGTGTCCGGCCCCCTGGATGGGACCGGAAGAACGATATACTCGAAGGAGAATAGGGTATTTGCGGATCCGGGTGACGCCTGGCGGCATTTTTGATATAGCAGCCCGCGGTTTATGTCAGGTGTTGGTGAAGGGTCCTGAGCCTGCTCAAAAAAACTCATCCCCGTAAATCCCTGTCGCGATCTCGTCCTCGATGGTATCGGTATCCTTTCTCGCGATCGTCTCCTCGCGCTGCTGCTGCAGTGCTTCGATAAGATCCCATATGGTGGATGTGTCGACGCTGCGACGAGGGTCCAGCTCTGCAATCTCTAGCAGTGCCTCTCTGAGATGGTAAAGATCGGTATACTGATCTAGCAAAATCCGGAATCTATCGGGGCTCGGCCCTGCAGCGTACTGGAAGTTCCCTGCAACCGCGTGGAATATGAGTTTGTCTTCCGCAGCGCGGCATTGCCCGGGCTCTACTGCAATCTCCAGGACTGCCGGCGAGATCTCCGGGGTGTCGATATCGCTCACCCCGAATGCGGTGATGACGGTTATATTCATGCCTCGCATCCTCCAATCATCGTCGTTCCCTTCTCTCCATAGTCAACTACCCACCCCTAAAGGGGTGGGCTTCCTGCCTGTTTGATCGTGAGATGCCGTCAGAACCGGTAGACCGTCTGCCGGCAACGTGCCCCCTTTCTCTCCTCTTCTGGTGCCAGGTCTGCGGTGTCGTCCAGGGCCGCCCGGAGGAATGCGCTTGCGTTGTCGGCGAAGTGGACCGCCCAGGCCTCGGGCGTCCGGGGCTTGACCTCGCCGTAAGGGCCGTGGTGCGCCATCACGATGTGAAGGATATGCGCGAACCGCGAGGGGTCGACGCCGGCGGAGTGCCGGAGGACGGCCGCGGCCCCGATCGCCGTGTGCCCGACGAGGGTGTACTCCGGGAGCGCGACGAACGAGAACCCCTGGTGGCGGAAACAGGCTGCTTTCCCGACGTCGTGGAGGAGGGCTCCGGCGAGGAGGACGTCGGTGTCCATCCGGGTCCGGTTGACGGTGCCCGAAAGAGAGAGCGCAATTTCCGTGGCCTCGAGGGTGTGCTCCGCAAGGCCGCCGATGTAGGCGTGGTGATGGAATTTCGCTGCGGGCGCTTCGAAGAATCCAGGAGTGCTGTCGATAACCTCCAGGACGAGAGACGCTATGCCGGGGTCATCGATCTTCGCAATCATACCGCCTAATCGCCGCCGAACTTCGTCAAGGTCTACGGGCGCATAGACGAACAGGGACGGATCGAACCCCTCCTGCGGCATCGGGTCGGCGAGGCAGGAGATCCCGTCGTTTACGTTGACCTCGCAGGTGCCGTTGTAGACCTTTGCATAACCCCAGATGCGGTAGACCTCCCCGGGCCGGATCGCGCAGCAGACCGCCTCGATCTCTTCCGCGCTCTGGTCGGACGTCCCCCAGACCTTGCAGGCCCCGTGGCCGGTCTTATCGGAGATGGTGAGCTGGATGTACCTGCCGCCGTCCCGCTTCTCCTTCAGGTCCGCAGCCTCCACCACGAAGGGCGCGTCGACCTGCATGCTTCCGCTGATCTCCTCGACAAAGACTGTCTTCTCAAGCACCGGATTTCACTGCTCCTGCAAAATCCGTTCGCCCGGAAAACCTTAAAACCCGGTGGTTTGTTCTGACGGGGGTGAATTATACCGCCCGCTTCGCTTCCTTCGCGTGAGGCTAACGAAGAGTCGTGTTACGGTTTCGCATGATGCCGTGGGGGTAAAACCTGCGCCTGGGGCGAGCCTCACCCGAACCGGAGCCGGATCATCCCGCGAAGCATCGCCTTTGCGTCCGACGCCATCACCTTCGACTCGTCCCGGTTCTCCCAGGTGATCGGGACTTCGACCACCCGGTAGCCGCTCTGCGCGAGCCGCCAGAGGAGTTCCACGTCGAATTCAAACCCGGTTGACCGGGTGGAGGAGAGAACGGCATCTACTGCCTCCTTCCGGAAGACCTTCGCACCGCACTGGGTGTCCCGGTAGTCGAGCCCGAAGAGTGCCCTGACCATGAGGTTGAAGAGACGGCTCTCGACCCGGCGCCGGAACCCCTGCCGCACGGTGAGGACCGAGCCGGGGACCCAGCGCGAACCGATGGCGCCGTCCGCGGCCTTCAGGCAGTCAAAAAGGCGCTTCATCTCGGAGAGGGACGTCGAGCCGTCCGCGTCCATGTAGCCGACAAAGGGCGTCGTCGCTGCCTGCATGCCCGCAACGACTCCGCCCCCTTTGCCGAGCCGAGCCGGAAACGTCAGGCACCGGATGGAGAGCACCGGGTGCTCGTCCGCAAACGCACCGATGATCGCGGGAGTGGCGTCGGTCCCGTCGCAGACGAAGATGA
Organism: Methanoculleus nereidis; assembly: GCF_032944295.1. NCBI lineage: Archaea > Methanobacteriati > Methanobacteriota > Methanomicrobia > Methanomicrobiales > Methanomicrobiaceae > Methanoculleus > Methanoculleus nereidis. The sequence goes on along the minus strand of NZ_JABFFQ010000002.1, from coordinate 73,315 downwards.
GATCGCCTGCAAAGCCCGCGATGTCCTCAAGGAGTGACCGGATCCGCCGTTCTTCGTTGTATGCGGGGATCACCAGGGTGCAGTCCGCCCGGCTCACCTCACCGCCTCCGGTATCGTTTAGCATTCGAGTTTCGTGATGATAGTGTCGGCGAACTGTGCGGCCGCCCCGGGTCCGTTCGCGGTCACGACCTGCATGTCGGCGACGACGGGGATCTCGAGGAGGTTCGCTCCCCCTTTCTCCATCTCCTTCACCGACGTCGGGGTCCGGTATACCGTCGCCTGCCGCCCGGCAAGGATGCCCGCCCGCGCCAGCACGACCGGCGCGAGGCATATGGCGGCGACGACCTTGCCCTGCTCGAAGAACGCCCTGACGATCTCGATGAGTTTCTCGCTTCCCCAGAGGTGCTCCTCTGAACCGCTTCCGCCCACTACCACGATACCGGCATACTCGTCGGGGTCCACGTCGTCAAACGTCATCGCCGCCTCCACGCTGCCCCCGAGCATCCCCGTGCACGTGCCGGCGACCGTGGAGGCGATATCGACGTCGATCCCCGCCTCTTCGAAAGTCCTTCTCGGGACCTCCAGTTCCTCATCCCTGAACCGTTCCGGTGCAACCGCAAGCAAGAGTTTCATATGGGTCTCCTATCTAGGGTTGGTTCATAAGCGTATTGATGGTTGTGGGATGTGGTGGATCACGCCACGCCCGGTTCCACAGTATCGGGTCCCCTCGAATAACTGCCATGTTCGATTTTCGAAATAAAATTATTATAATAATGGTGCTATTGAAGTGCGGGCCCCGCGGTGCTACGGGACCGGCGATCTCTGCAGAGGATCCGGTCTTCAACGATAAACCCGTGTTTCGGTTCGCCGTAAACCCCGAAAGATAGGGAGGGTACCGGTGGTCCCGGCACGGGCCGCAGCGCGTTCCCGGGGTGAAGATGAGGAGAGGTAAATCATGCAACGCAGCACCTATTTCAGCATCATACTCCTTTCGGCACTCGCGCTCATCGCAGTCGCGGGAGCGCAGGCAGGAGATTCGACTGTTATCTGGAACAGGACCTATGGGGGGGCGGATGCCGGGGAAGCGGCATACGCAATCGTCAGGGACCCGGGAGGACCCGGGTTCTTCCTCGCCGGGGAGACGGCACCGTCCGGAGGGGGGAAGACGGACGCCCGGGTGAGCAGGCTGACGCCGGAAGGCACCGAGGAATGGAACAGGACCTATGGCGGGGAGGAGAGCGATACCGCGCGCTCCATCATCCGGACTGACGACGGCAGCCTGCTCTTCGCCGGGAACCTCACCCTCGTGACGAACGGGACGCAGGCGGATACCGATGCCTGGATCGTGAAGATAGACTCCTCAGGCGGCGAGGTCTGGAACCGGACCTACGGCGGCCCGGATGTCAATGCCTCGGCAAACGCAGTGATCGGGACCGATGACGGCGGTTACGTCTTCGCCGGCACCACCGCACCCCGGGAAGTGAATGAGTCCGCCGCCTGGGTGGTCCGACTGAATGAGACGGGTACGGAGGTCTGGAACCGGACGTTCGGCGGAGCGGGGAATAACCGGGCGAACGCCGTCACACGGCTTCCCGGCGGCGGCTTTGTCGTTGCCGGCAGCACCGAATCCTCGGGAGCGGGCATGGCCGACGTCTGGGTGGTCCGGCTGAACGAGTCGGGGGATGAGGTCTGGAACAGGACGTTCGGCAGCCCCGACGACGATGCTGGTCGGGCGGTGATCAACACCTCCGACGGCAACCTGCTCGTCGCCGGCATGTTTACGGAGCGGCCCGATAACACGACTGCCGATACCGACGCCCTCCTTATCAAGCTCACGGCTGATGGGGATATCATCTGGAACTGGATTTACGGCGATTTCGGCGTGAACGAGTCGGCGGCGGCCGTCATCGAGACTGCGGACGGCGGTTACCTCTTCGCCGGGGAGACCGCTTACTCTGAAACGGATGATACCGATGCCTGGCTCGTTCGGACCGACGCCGAAGGAGCGGTGGCCTGGAGCAGGATCTTCGGGGGCCACAACCCCGGCGATCGGGCCGCATCGCTTCTTGAGATCGCACCGGGAGAGCACGTCTTCGCGGGGACCTTCAACGCCACGGAGAGGGGAGGGCCGGTGAATACGGACGGCTGGGCGGTGAGACTGGGACCGGAGCCCACGCCGACGCCCACGCCGACCCTGTCACCGACTGCAACCCCGACGCCCGCGCCCACGGCACCACCTGCCAAACCCCCGAAAGCACCGATTATTTCCCGGGAGCCGCCGGCACCGGCCCCAACGATGACGACGCCGGTGCCGGCCAGGTCACCGACCGGAGCCCCGACGGGGCCCGTGATGCCCGGACCCACCTGGACCACGGCGCCCACCGGCGCGCCGACGGTGACGGCCACACCGGTCCCGACCATGGCCCCAACCATGGCCCCAACCCTGACACCTGGGAACGACGACAACGACGACGACAACGATGATGACAACGACGACGATGACGACAATAACGACGATAACAACGACGGCCAGAACAATACCGGGACCATCGGATCGCTCTCGGGGATGGTCTGGTACGACCTGAATGCTAACGGCATTCTCGACCCCGGTGAGCCGGGCATCCCCGGCATCAGCGTCCGGCTGATCGGGGAGCGAACCATGATGGACTACACCATCACCGGTCCGGACGGGTCGTACGGGTTCGGTGACGTCGCCTCCGGCAGGTACGCCGGCACCGAGTTCGTCCTGCCGGATGGTTTCTCCTGCACCATCTCGGGGCCTGACAACCATGCTGCTCCTCTCGGGGGGGATGTGGCATACGCCGAAGTGGTGGACGGGCAGCGGACCCTGAACGCCGGCTTTACCGGAAGTCCCTTCCCCCTGACCCCGGCTACGGCCTACGGGTGGGTGCTCGGGACGACCTGGAGCGACGGCAACGGGGACGGTATCAGGGACGGAACCGACGGCCTGACGGACGTCGAGGTCACCCTCCTGGATGCAGGCGGGAATGTGGCGGCATCGGCCCGCACCGGCTATCATGACAGTTACTTCTCCATGTACCTCTTCGGCCCCCTCCCGCCCGGGGAGTACTCCCTCGCGTTCACTGCGCCGGATGGCTATGCTTTCACGAGCACCGGCGGCGACAGCCACGCCGATCCTTCGACCGGGACGACGGCCCCGTTTTCGGTCGGCGGGGGTGATATGGTTGTCAGGGATGCGGGGTTGATCCTCTCCCTGACCCCTATCCCGCCTCCGGGCGATGCGCCCGGAGGACCGGTGAATGAGGTTGACGCAGGCATAGCAGGCAATGAGCAGGAGGAACAGGCTGATACGGCTGCCCGCGAAGAGTGGGGGGATGAGACCGCCGCTGATGCGGCGGACGATGATCAGGGCGGCCCGGTCGTGACCGATGATCCGCAGGCCCCAAAGAATGATGCCGGTGACGATCGGAAAATGACCGGAGAGGACGACAACGATGACCGAAAAGAGAAGACAGAGGATGGAGACGACCGAACGAAGGTAAAGGAAGATGATGATGACCGAAAAGAGAGAGAAGATGATGATGACAATAATGAGCGGAAAGTAAAAGACGACGATAGAGGCCGAACGAAGGCAGAAGATGACGATGACCGGAAATGGGCTGAGAAGGATGACGAAAGCAGACCTGACCGGGAGAAGAACGTAAGACGGGATGACGATGACCGAGATGACGATGACCGAGATGACGATGACCGAGACGAAGACGACCGAGACGAAGATGATTAATCGGAGCGGATAAGACGCCGGTCGACAACAAACGTGCGCGCTCCTCCTATGGTTTCCTGCACATCGTGGTTTACTGCTCCCGATCGTTGGGGGTTGTAGGGGCCGGGTTATTCCCTGCTTTCATGCCTGGCTCCGTATTGGCTGCTCAAATGACGTCCTGTACTCCCGGGCCCTGTTATCCGGTATCATAAAAATATTAATATATTATAATGCCTATTGGGTGTCGGAACCCCTGGCCGGTATCGGATCGGAAAAAATTCCGGCCTGTCCGGCCACCGAAAGACGGCAGATGTGAACAATGCGTTCTTTCGGGGGGTTACACGCCCGGAGGCCTTCACGGCATCCGGGAGATGAGGTGAGCCGATTGAGATATATCAGCGTTCTTGTAGCAATCATCGTATCAGCGTTCGTCTTCGGTTCGATCGCAAGCGCCGCAGTCCCGGCGGAGCCGGGTACAGGATATGAGAAGACCGTCGGCACGATAGGAGGAACTATCTTTCTGGACGCCGACGCAAACGGCGTCCAGGACGCCGGCGAATGGGGTATGAGAGGCGTTGCCGTCCACCTACTCAACGCCGCGGGGGAGAGGATCGCGACGGCGGAGACGTTCGCCCACGCCTGTGAAGGGCTCTACATCTTCAGCGGTGTCCTCCCCGGGAACTACACCGTCGAGGTCATCCCGCTGGAGGGGTACGCCTTCACCGTTCCCGGCATGGGAGCACCCGGCGAGACGGCGAGCACCGTTGATGCGGCGAACGGCACGACCACCGGCATCGACCTGACAGAAGAGATGATCGCGACCAGCGACCTCATTGTCAGGGATGCCGGTCTGGTGCCGGCCGCCGCCTGACGGCGATCACACTATTTTTTATTGGTGCTCTGCAACGTGTTTCCGGAGCATCGTGCCGGGCCTGTAACGGTCAGCGATCTCGAGCGCTGTCTCCCGGAGAGCCGCGTGCTCGGCGATGCAGGACTCCGGCGGAGCCGCCTTCCGGAGGATCTGGGAGGTGTTCTCGGTGATCTGGATAAGCTCGGTTGCTATCAGCGCGTTGAGCCAGATAAGGTCGCGGAGCATCTCTTTCGTTTCTTCGTCCTGGTGCATGGGTACAATTAGGCCGTGCTCCCACATCAATCGTGCCGAACCGGCCAGTAGAACAGAAGGGTTGATTGACCCCGCCGGGAAATAGTAGAAAGAATATGGGTATGCAGTTTCTGGAGTTCGCCCGCGTCTGCGAGCACCTTGAAGGGATCCCCGGCCGCCTCGATATGATCGAGCAGGTCGCCGCCGTCCTCCCCCGGCTCGACGACGAGGAGCTCCCCGTCTTCGTCCGGTTCGTCATGGGCAGGGTCTTCCCCGACTGGAGCACCAAAAAACTCGGCGTGGGTCCGAATCTCCTCTACGACGCCGTGGCCTATGTCGTCGGGACGAAGCGGGAGACCGTCCGCGAGGCGATCAACACGACCGGCGACGTGGGCCTCGCCGTCGAGGCGCTCCTTGCAAAGAAGGAGCAGACGTCGTTCTTCATCGAGGAACTCGACCTCACCGACGTCTACCGGGAGTTCGAGCGGATGGCGGCCGCCGAGGGGCAGCGGTCGCAGCGGGAGAAACTCCGCGTGGTGGAGGGCCTCTTCGGCAACGCCCGCCCGCTCGAGGGGCGGTACCTCGCGCGGCTGATGCTCGAGGAACTCCGGATCGGCATGGGGGAAGGGAACGTCCGCGACGCCGTCGCGAAGGCGTTCGAGGTCGACGTCCGCCTGGTCGAGCATGCCCACCAGGCGCTGAACGATCTCGGGGAGGTCGCCCTCCTTGCCCGGAGCGACCCGGATGCGCTCTCCCGCGTGACGATCGAGCCGTTCCGGCCGGTGAAGATGATGCTCGCGCAGGCGGGCACCATCGCCGCCCAGATTGAGGATCACGGCGAGGTGGCGGTCGAGTACAAGTACGACGGGAGCCGGTTCCAGTTCCACAAGGTGGGCGGCGTCTGCCGGATCTACTCGCGGAAACTGGAGGACGTCACGGGGAGCCTCCCCGACATCGCGAACCTCCTCCTGGAGGCCACCGATCACGACGTCATCCTGGATGGGGAAGCGGTCGCCGTCCGCGACGGGAAGCCGATGCCGTTCCAGTATGTGATCCGGCGATTCCGGCGCAAGCACGAGGTGGACTCGATGATGGAGCAGATCGAGCTCGTGCCGAGGGTCTTCGACATCCTCTACCTGGACGGCGAGACGTTGATGGACCGCCCCCTCGCGGAGCGGCGCAAAGCCCTCGATGAGGTGCTCGGCGCACACGTCGCTCCGCAGCATCTGGTCGGCGACGCGGCCGCGGCGGAGGCGATCTACGCCGAAGCACTCGACCTCGGGCACGAGGGTATCATGGTGAAGGTCTTCGACTCGCCCTACACCCCGGGCGTCCGGGGCCGGCTCTGGGTGAAGGTGAAACCCGGGGTCGAGACGCTCGACCTCGTGGTCGTCGGGGCCGAGTGGGGCGAAGGCCGGCGAGCCGGGACGTTCGGCTCGTTCCTGCTCGCGGTCCAGGACCAGGGCCGGCTCCTCCCGGTCGGGAAGGTTGCGACCGGGATCACGGACGAGGTGCTGGCCGACCTCTACGCCCTCTTCAAGGATAAGGTGATTGCCCGCTCCGGAAAGGAGGTTACGCTTGAGCCGGAGGTGGTCTTCGAGGTGGGCTATTCCGAGATTCAGACGAGCCCGAACTACGAGAGCGGCTACGCGCTCCGGTTCCCGCGGTTTGTCCGGGTGCGCGAGGACAAGAGCGTCGACGAGGCCGAGACCCTTGACTCGCTCGTCGAGCGCTACGCCCGGCAGAAGAACGGGCAGGGGTCCTTCCCCTCTTAAAAGTCAAAGAGTGTCTTCTGTGTCACGAGTTCCGGGATGAGCCGGCTGTAGGGACGCCAGTGGCCAAACCCGATGAGCCGGGACGCGAGGTCGGTTGCCTGCCGAAGATCGGCGCACGGGGTCTTTTCGCCCCGCATGGCATTCCGCGTCGCCTCCCGCACCACCCAGGTGCCGAGCGGCGCCCAGTACTCGCCGGTGACGTTTCGCAGCACAAGCACCCGTGCCGACCGCCGCACGCTCTCCAGGTACTCCGCGATCGCGAGGCGCGCCGAGTAGTAGGCTCCCGCGAGCGGGGAGTAGCCGGACTTGGTGAGGCCTTCGCCGTCCACGGCGATCGTCTCGCTTCCGCCGCCCCAGAGCGACTGTTTTCCCCAGACCTCGATCATCTCGAACTTCCAGTCCCCCGGAACGAGGAGACAGACGATGTGGTTCCCGTAGAGCGAGGCGGAAAAGACCTCTATTCCGGAGAGCGGTGGGTAGCGGGCGATCTTCTTCTTGAGCTGCTTTGAGACCGTGTCGTCGACCGCCGTGATCGCCCACCGGGTGGGGACGACGCGCCGCTTCTTCTCGCTCCCGAGGAGGCCGGCGGTGAGGAGCTGGGTGATCCGGTAGACGTCGGTTCCCGAGGCGTTGAGGATCTCGCAGGCGTCGGTTGCGGAGAGATCGGTGTCTGAGGTCGCCCGGTCGACCGCCCGGTCAACCCGGGCGTTCTCGAGGACGTCCATTTTCCGGATGGCGCCGGTGAGCCCGACCGGGGCGATCGTCCCGTCGAACCGGAGGTCGAAAGAGACGGGTTTTGTAAACCGGACTTCCACGTCGAGCGGCTTGCTCGAGAGCGCGATCTCCTGGATGTTCCCCGAGAGCCCTTTCGCTTCGCCGGCGCCGCGTATCGTCCGGGCCCGGAGTCCCACGATATCGTCGATTTGAAGGCCTCTCGCAATCCAGTCCGGCGGATGGTCGGCGTCGTCGATCATCAGCGGGCCTCCCGCAACCTTCGGGTAGCCGTAGCTCCCGACAAAGACCGACGGTGCGGAGCCCTGGTATTGGTCGCTCTGCCGGACCGGGACCTGGGCGTAGAACCTGCTCATGATCGGGCATCGCTCGAGCCCACAGAGTCCCTTTCCCTTACACTCGGCGCATCGCATGCCTCACTCCCCGCGGCGGTCGACGACGATCCGCACCCTCCCCGCGAGGATGCGGAGCGTCTCCTCCACCCATTCCTCCCAGCTGGAAGGGTCGAGGTCCCGGGAGGCTGCAAGCTCCCACCCGATGTCGTCGTCACGGCCGTCCTGGACCTCGACCACCACCGACCCCGGCGCGTACCCGGGCTTCACGATGGTGTCGGCGTCCCCGTCGACCACCCCGAAGACGGGGATGCCGGAATGCGAGCAGATATGTCCGCAGACGGCGGTGGTATCATCGCCGACGGCGAGGACGCCGCAGACATCTTCCCCGATCTCGCGGTAAAGGGCGTGACCGCAGTGGTCGATGACCGCGACCCTGCCCGTGCGGGAGGCGCGCTCGCCCTGCCGGGGCGGGGCCGAACGCACCGGTCCGCTCTTGCACCAGGCTTTCCGGATCTCGGGGAGGCCCGCCCGGAGGAGTTTCTCAAGCCCGTGGGGTTTTGGGTCGAGGCCGGAGACCACCCTGAGGGCTCCGTTCTCCCCGGAGAGGATGACCGTCTCCGCCGTCGCCGTCCCGATGACGATCCCGTTCACGAAGACCGCCTCCCCCGGTATGCAGCCGCGGATCTCCCGGACGCCGTCTCCCCGGTCGCCGGTGCTCTTTGCGTGAACGAGATCGTACCCCGTCCGCCGGACGATCTCCTCCGCGAGATCCCGGTCACCACGGTTCCAGCGATAGACGGTTCCGCTTGAGGTCTCCACGTGGACGAGCCCCGGGAGCCGGCCGGCGACGATCTCGCCGAAGATCCGGCCGGACTTCGGGGTCTTTCCCCGGTTGACCAGGCACGCTCTCCCGGAGAGGGCGGCGAGGACCACGCTCGGCCGCTCGTCCGTGCAGATGACCGAGAGCCCGGATTCCTCGGCGGCCGTCCGGGCCATCACACCCGCGACAAGCACCCGCCGGGGAGAGAGGAGCCCGATCAGCCGTTCGACGTCCCCGGCATCGAAGACTTCGGGGCCGTGCACCACCATGACGAGGTTCATCAGTACTTCTCTGCCCTCGCCGACTATCAGGTTACCGTCCCGAGGAGTTCTGGACGGGGAGGTAGGGCATCAGGGAATTCGCGAGTTTCGCGATATCCATGGACTGCAGGACGACCCGGCCCGGCCCGGTCAGCGTGGTCAGGAAGAGCCCCTCCCCGCCGAAGAAGACGGTCTTCACGCCGCCGGCGAGCGCTATGCTGTAGTCGACGGTGCTCTCGAACCCGACGACGAGGCCGGTCTCGACCCTGACCACCTCGCCCGGTGCAAGCGTCATCTCCATGATGTCGCCGCAACAGTGGAGAAACGCCTTCCCGCTCCCGGAGAGCCGCTGCAGGATGAACCCTTCGCCGCCGAAAGCGCCTGAGCGGAGCTTCTTCGTGAACGCGATATCGAGGTCGATGCCCTGCTCGGAGCAGAGGAATGCATCCTTCTGGGCGATGAACTCGTTTCCAGAGAGGTCGAGGGTGAAGATCTTCCCCGGGACGTTCCCGGCGAACGAGACGAACCCATCCCCACCCTCCGGGGTGAACTCGGTCATGAAGAGCCCCTCGCCGGTCATCATCCGTTTGAGTCCCTTGAAGAGCCCGCCCTTCATGTTGGTGGTCATCTGCATGTTCCCGCTCATGTTGACCATGGCGCCGGCCTCGGCGCAGGCGCTCTCGCCGGAGGCGAGGCGGAGGGTCACCATCTGCAGGTTGTCTCCGGTGATCTCGTACTGCATGCTGATGCATAATCTGTCGCAAAATAATAGGTTTTTCTTTTATTTCGCTGAAATGTCCCTGGTTCCGGCGTTCTTGCGCTCATTCTCCGGGCTGTTCTCGGGGGTTCGCTCTCCCGGAATCGCTCGTGAAGCGGAGGTTCTGCTGCCGTTCGAAACGCCTCGGGAGGCCGTTATTGCGCTTTGAAAAGTTTTGTTGCGGTGCGAATCCCTCTGATGGCCCTGGTACCCGGGTTCGCCGCCTGCCGACTTGCCAAAAGGTTTAAAATCCGGAAAAATAATTTCTCCGCGTGGTAAGCGAGCGCGGAGCACCGGTAGCGGGGCATGCTGACGATGCGTTTATTCCGGGGGCGTACATCACGGACGAGGCCATGCAGACCGTCCTCGAACGGCAGTGCCACCGGTGTGCCGGATGTAACGCCCCGCTCAGTGCCGACTCAACGCATTTCGACCTCCGGCAGCCGGCAATCTGCGGCGGGGCCCATACGCTCGGGAACTTCGAGGCCCTCTGCCCCTTCTGCCACCGCAACCGCATGCGCCGGATCCGGGAGCGGTTCGGCGGTACGGCCGGCCATAGGAATAAGTAGTATACGGCGCCACACCCTGTATCATGCCCTGCAGGCGGAGAGTAACGGAAGTGGGTGAGTGGCGGTCGACGGCCATGCAGACGGCGAGTGATATCGCCGGGAAGTTCGCGCTTTCCCCGTCCCGCCAATGGCGCTCCTGCACGATGCGGATGATCGATGCCGCTGTCACCCCCGGCACGACGGCCAACACCGCTGTCTCCCTGGCGGTGACGATGTTTGTGATCCCCCGGATCCCGAGCAGGGCTGTCGCGGTGGCTGCTGGGTTTGCCGCGGGCTCGATTCTGGGGAGATAATCTTATCTTCCCCGGCCCTTTCTCCTCGCCGGGACAAGGCACCGCCACGCATTCCCGATGAGGTCCTCCCTCCCGGCCGCGCGGAGCCCTTCGCAGACGAGCCCGTAATTCTCCGGGTCCCGGTAGTGCATGAGCGCCCGCTGGACCCGTTTCTCCCGCCCTTTCGGGACGTAGACCTTCTCGAGGGTGAAGGGGTCGAGGCCGGTATGGTAGATGGTCGTCGATATGCTCATCGGGGTCGGCGTGAAGTCCTGGACCTGTTCGGTGTAGAGACCGGTGTCCCGGACGTACTCGGCGAGTTCGACCATATCTTCGATCCGGCACCCGGGATGGCCGGACATGAAGTAGGGGACGAGGTACTGCCTCTTCTGCTTGCCTTCCTGGAGGGCCTCGAACCGCTCCCTGAAGGTGTCGAAGACCTCGCGGGGGGGCTTTCCCATGCAGACGCAGACGCGTTCCGAGACGTGTTCGGGGGCGACCTTGAGGTGCCCGGAGACGTGGTTGGCGCAGACCTCGGCGAGGTAATTCTCTTCCTCCGGGATCAGGTCGTAGCGGATGCCCGACGCGATGAAGACCCGCTTCACCTCCGGGATCTCCCGAAGGCGCCGGAGCAGGCGGAGTTGCTCCTCGTGGCTGCGGTCAAGTGCGGGGCAGTCGGTGCAGCGGCGGTCGGGGCAGGTGCCGGCGGTCTCCCACTGGCCGCAGTGGATGCCGTACATGTTCGCCGTCGGCCCGCCGACGTCCTGGACGACGCCCGTAAAGTCCGGCATCTTCGCCATCCGCTCCACCTCACGGACGATCGAGTCCGCGCTCCGGCTCTGGATGATCCGCCCCTGGTGATGGGTGAGGGCGCAGAACGAACAGGCCCCAAAACACCCCCGGTGGCTGACGACCGAGAACCTGACGGGTTCGAGGGCAGGGATGGATTCGGTGTAGGAGGGGTGGGCCCTCCGCGTGTAGGGGAGTTCGTAGACCCGGTCGAGTTCAACGGACGAGAGCGGCATCGCCGGCGGGTTCTGGACGATGACGGTCTTTGGGTGCGGCTGGACCACGGGTCGGCCCCGGAAGGGGTCCTGCTCGTTGTAGTGCAGCGCAAACGCTTTCGCGTAGGCGTATCGGTTCTCTTTTATCTCTGCGTAGTCCGGAAGGACGACGTAACCGGTCTGGTCCATGCCTCGCCAGGCCTTCTTCTCGACACGGTAGGCGGTGCCGGGGATGTCGGTGAGGGTTCTTGCGGCTTCGCCGGCGGCAAGCCGGTCGGCGATCGCGACCACCTGGCGCTCGCCCATGCCGAAGACGAGCAGGTCGGCCGGGGCGTCGGCGAGGATGGCCTGCCGGACGGAGTCGGACCAGTAGTCGTAGTGGGCGAACCGCCGGAGGCTCGCCTCGATCCCGCCGATGACGACCGGTGTCTTCGAGAAGAGGGCGTGGACCCGGTCGGTGTAGACCAGGGTCGCCCGGTCGGGCCGGAGGAGTTTTCCCCCCGGGGAGTAGACATCCGTTCGCCGGCGTTTCAGGTTCGGCGTGAAGGCGTTCACCAGTGAGTCGACGTTCCCGGCCGAGACCGAGAAGAAGAGCCGGGGCTCGCCGAGACGCCGGAGGTCCTCGTCGCTCTTCCAGTCGGGCTGGGCGATGACGCCGACCGAGTATCCGGCATCCCAGAGCACCCGGCCAAGGAGCGCGGTCCCGAAGGAGGGGTGGTCGACGTAGGCGTCGCCGGTGACGAGGACGACGTCGAATTGGTCGATCCCGAGACGCTCCCCCTCCGCAACCGTCATCGGGAGGTATTCCGGCTGCCCGGTCATGGGAGCGTCCGGTCGAAGACCGGGAGGTTGACACCGGTCTTCTCGTCAGGGAGCCTCCGGGCGGAGATGCCGACGAACTCCGTAATTATCGCCTCGATCACCAGGTAGACCTCCGCTTTTTCACGGAGGCACCCGGCGAGCGACCGTATTCCCTTTCCTGCCGCGGTGTGGAGGTGGATGGACGGCCCGTCCTCCCCGGGGTAGATGGTGGCGAACCCGAGGAGTTCCCAGCCCCCGAAGATCTCTTCGCCCCGCGGGGACGGCGGGATGACCGGCTCCTTTGGCCCGGTGACAATTTTTGCGGACCGGACGGCGCCAAGGAACTGGATCGTGCCGCTCTGGATGTTCATCGCCGTGACAAACCGCTGGATCTCCCGTAAAAAGTCCTCTCCGTCGTCGATCCGGACGGTGAAGATCCTGCCGACCTGGCCTTCCGAGTACTGCATGGATTCACTCTCCTGATATGATGGTGTCGTCTGATAGTATTAGTGCTTGACCCGTTGCGTGTGGGGGCAGTTATATACCCGGCCTGCAATGATGCAGTGCCCTCCGGGCGATAGAGAGAGGTGTGACTGCGGTGGTCTGGTTCCGGGAGGTTGAATATCTGCGGGGGTTTGCCGCCCTCGCCGTGATCGCCGTCCACGTCTCCATGAACTACACCCGGATCCCCGGCGTGAACCTGCTTGCCCTCGTAAACGTCGCCGTCTACGTCGTCGCCCACTTCGCCGTCCCGGTCTTCATCTTCATATCCGGCTGGGTGCTTGGCGCACGGTATTCAGGTGAATACTCCATCCGGGACTTCTACCGCCGCCGGGCCCAGACAATCCTTCTGCCCTACCTCTTCTTCACCGCCCTCTACCTCATGGTGACGGTCGAGGGGACGTTCGGGTTCGCCGGCGTGCCGGCGCCCGGGAGGGTTGCGGAAGCCCTCCTCCTCGGGACCGCCGCCTACAACCTCTGGTTCTTTGTTCTGATCATCCAGCTCTACCTCCTCTTCCCGCTGATCGCAAGAGGCTACGACCGGTTCGACCGGGGCGGTGCGGCGTTCTTTCTCCTCCTCGCCCTCCTCTTCGTCCAGGTCCTCTGGAACGTGGGCGCCCACCTTGCGGGAGCGTTTGCGGGCACGGAGTGGTACACCGTGCTGATCCGCGTCTTCCCGTCGCACCTCTTCTACTTCGTCCTCGGGATCTACGTCGCCCGGCATACGGACCGGTTCCGGTCGCAGCTCCGGTCTCTCTCCCCTGCGGGGGTCCTCGCCGCGGCCGGTGCGGGCGCCCTCCTCCTCGGGGGCATGTGGGCGGTGGCCGTGCACCACTACGGGAGCCTCTCCGGCGCGACGCTCTCCGTCTTTTGCATCTACCGGATCCTTGAGCCGTTCTACTACGTTCCCGTCATCGCCGTGCTCGTCCTCGCGGCCTGGCGGCTGGAGGAGGCCGGCGGGGGGAGGACTGCGGGCGCCTCCCGGTCCTTCGGGGAGCACTCCTATGGGATCTACCTCATCCACCCGCTCGTCATCGCCGCCGGTGCGGCTGCCTGGTTCTCCCTCACCGGGCTGTCGTGGGCGGACTGGGAGACCTACCCGGTGATCTTTCTCGGGGCGGCGGCGGCGAGCTACGGGGCGGTGCGGGCGGTGTCGAGGGTGCCGTACGCGGGGTACCTGGTGGGGGAGTCGCGGGTGCGGCGGGGGCCGTTGCAGTGAAGGGAGTGTGCCTCAAATCCGACACCGTCGGGTTCGCCGTACAATCTCGCCCCTGGCAAAGTCTTCCGATCGTTCGCGATCGTTCACAGTGGTGTCCTGCAGCACGGCCGATAATCTATAAGCAAGATGAGGGCTCCCGGGGGATGCGAAAGGAGATGGATTGAATGGCACAGGAACTGCAAAAGAGCGAAGAGTCGGCCCGCAGAGAGAGGAACCCTACCCGGATCACTGCTGAACCGGGAAAGCAGGAACTGATCGTCGTCCGGGAGTTCGATGCTCCGCGGGACCTGGTCTTTCGGGCTTACACCGACCCGAAACTCTATGAGCAGTGGATCGGCCCGCGGGGCCTCACCACGAGGATAGAGACGTTTGAACCCCGGAGCGGGGGGAGCTGGCGGTATGTTCAGATGGATGAGGAGGGCAACGAGTTTGGGTTCCACGGGGTGAACCACGATGTGACGCCGCCCGAGCGGATCATCCAGACCTTTGAGTTCGAGGGACTCCCGGAGTCCGGGCACGCCGTCCTGGACGTGGCGAAGTTCGAGGAACTGCCCGGCAACCGGACGAGATTCACCGGCCGGTCGGTCTTCCTCTCGGTGGAGGACCGCGACGGGATGATGCAGTCCGATATGGAGGAAGGCATGAAGGACTCCTTCTCAAGGCTCGACGAGCTTCTGGAGAGGCTGCAGGAGTAGGGTCGTCGGGGGGAGCTTGAGAAACTCAAAGAGTTTCGACGGGGGAGAGTCATCTCCCCTCAGTCCAGCGCGGGGACGGTATCGGTAGTCGGGATGGCTCCCGGATCATCCCCGCCACCCGGAACAGAGGGGTTCTCCCCGCCACGCGTACCGGTTCTCCTCCAGGTTATCGGGTGAAACCGGCGATGAGGGACCGGTTGCAGGCCGGGACCCCCTCGTCACCATTCGTGCTTACCGGTGCTCGCCGCTCGTGGATCCGTCCGCGGCCAGGTCATCCCGGAGGGCCTGCATCGCGGACCTGAGGGAAGGGATGTCATCCCGAATCGTCCTCCAGATGATCGCTCTGTTGATCCCGAAGTAGGCATGGATCAGTTTGTCGCGCATACCAGCCATTTCGCTCCAGGGAAGAGAGGGACAACTCTCTCTGGCGCGTCGGGGAATGCACTTCGTCGCCTCACCGATCACTTCCAGTGCTCACGTGACCGCGTAGACGGTCTTATCGTCCTCGGAGAACTCCTCATACGACATACCCTGGGTGAAAACCTCGATCTTATCGACGGCGTCAAGGATATCGTCCAGGTAGTCGAGGGTGTTCCGCGGAGCCGTCATACGTAGATAACCTCATTCAGGATACGGCGGCCGATACGGGGTTTGAGCGCGCTCTTTTCGACCAGGTCGACCGGTCTGCCGAGGATCTCGGAGAGGTAGCGCTCAAGCCTGAGAACCCGAAGATCCCCGGGACTTCTGAGAATTCGACCAGGATGTCCACGTCGCTTTCCTCGCGCTCCTCGCCGCGCCGGCACGAGCCGAAGATGCCGATGGACCCGACGTGATAGGTCTCTTCCAGGTACGCCTTCTTCCTCCGGAGAATGCCGATGATCCGTGCACACTCCCCGTCGGCCTCGCGGGTGACGGTATCCATTCCCGATGGAGGCATGCGCTGTTCTCTTAAGTATAGATATCCCCGGTACAAAGGCTCTGCCCGGCACCCGGGGAAAAAAGAGCGAGGGAAGAGTCCCCGATTCAGTCCAGCGACGCAACAGCGTCGGCCCAGGTCTCGACCGCGGTGCGGATGGCGTCGTCCTGGTAGGACGAGATCCGGACGGTCTTTCTGGTGAAGGTGACGTAGTAGTCGTCGCCGGAGGGATCGTGGCGGTGCTGGTGAAGGTGCTCGGCGGGGGGTGAAGGAGGAGCGGCCGAACTCGGGTGGGTTCATGGATGAAGCAGGGAACGGTATTGTCGCACCCCTCGCAGGTGTGTGGATGGAAATGGCGGTCAAGGTTATCGCCGGTCCTGCATCAGCCACGCCGCACCCTTCACAGGTGCGTGAAATATCAACCTTGCTACCGGCCTTCTGGATGGAATAGCCTGCCCTTCCTCGGACGTCTGAGACGGCATGAGTTGTATGGAAAGTCCTGAAAAAGCGCATGTGGATTTCGGACACAACTCCTGCGGAAAAGCAGGGAGCTGGAGATCGTGCTCAGGGGGCGGCACAATAACTCGCGTGTCGGAAGCACAATTTTGTTGGAATTATGGGTTCATTTGAGCAATATTGAGCCCGGGAAATAAATTTACAAAAGCGCTTGTTTCCCAAAACAGTGATGGGCTCGCTGAGATTCGAACTCAGGACCTCCGCCATGTCAAGGCGACGTCATAACCAGCTAGACCACGAGCCCGTGTCTTCCCGACGATCAATAAGGTTGGTGCTCCGGGTATAAAATTATTCGCTTGCCCCGAAAACCGCCCCGTGCCGGCTCCGCCGCATCGGGGGCCGGCACGCGGTGAAAATGGGGGTGGTGATGATCCGGCCGATCAGATCTCGGCGTGTTTCGCCGTGTGGATGCCGTCGATCTTCTTGATCTCGTCCATCGCGTCGGCCGGCACCGCGGAGTCGACCGTGAGGACCATCAGCGCCTCTTCACCGGGCTTGTGGCGTCCCACCTGCATTCCCGCGATGTTCACGTTCACGCGTCCCAGGATCGTCGCGGCCTTGCCGATGACGCCCGGCTTGTCGGTGTGGCGGGAGATGACCACGTGGCCGGTCGGGGTCAGGTCGGTCATGTAGCCGCCGATGCTCACGATCCGTGCCCGGTTCGGGCCCGAGACGCTCCCGCTCACCGTCTCGGTCATCCTATCGGTCTTTGCGGTGATGCAGATGATGTTCCGGAATCCCTGCGCCTCTTCGGTCGTCGTCTCACTCATCCGGATGCCGCGCTCCTTTGCAACGAACTCAGCGTTCACGATGTTGACCGGCACCTGCAGGATCGGATCGAGAAGCCCCTTCAAGATGACGCGGGTGATGAACTTCGTGTTCGGCAGCGCTGCAGCCTCGCCCCCGTAGGTGATCTCGAGCGACTCGAGCCTCCCTTCGACGAGCTGGATGAGGAGGCTGCCCATCTTCTGCGCGAGCATCGCGTAGGGCTCGACCAGGGCCTGCTGCTCCGCCGGGATCATCGGCGCATTCACCACGTACTTCGCCGCGCCGCCGGATAGAACGCTGATGCACTGGTTTGCGACCGAGACCGCGACGTTCTTCTGCGCCTCGACCGTGCTCGCCCCGAGGTGCGGGGTGACGATAACCCTGTCGAGTCCGAGGAGCGGTGATTCCGTCGGCGGCTCGTTCTCGAAGACGTCCAGCGCCGCACCGGCGACCTTGCCGCTCGCAACCGCGTCCGCGAGCGCCTTCTCGTCGATGATCCCGCCGCGTGCACAGTTGATCAGCCGGACGCCGTCCCTCATCGTCGCGATCGTCTCGGCGTTGATGACGTGACGCGTCTCCTTGATCAGCGGCGTGTGGACTGTGATCACGTCCGCCCTCCGGAAGAGCTCGTCGAGCGGCACCATCTCCACGCCGAGGCTTGCGGCCCGCTCCTTCGTGATGAACGGATCGTAGGCGATGCACTTCATCTGCATTGCCTGTGCACGTTTCGCCACCTCGCGCCCGATACGCCCGAACCCCATGATGCCGAGGATCTTGTCGTTCAGTTCGACGCCCATGAACTTCGAACGCTTCCACTCGCCATTCTTCAAGGATGCGGTCGCCTGGGGGATATTGCGCGCGAGCGAGAGCATCATCGCCATCGTGTGCTCCGTGGCCGCGAGCGTGTTTCCTTCAGGTGCGTTCGCAACGATGATGCCCCTGCGCGTCGCCGCCTCTGTATCGATATTGTCGACCCCGGCGCCGGCACGGCCGATAAACTTGAGTTTCGCTCCCGCATCGATGACCCGCGCCGTCACCTCGGTGCCCGAGCGCACCAGCAGGGCATCGTAGTTTCCGATACTATCTACGAGCTGTTCCTCGGTCAGCCCGGTGTTGACATCCACGTCGCAGAATTCCTTCAGGATGTCAATCCCTTCCTCTGCCAGCGGGTCGCTGACCAGCACTCTATATTTCACGGTTCAACCCATACTAATTCAACATCATATGTATTGATGCTTTTTCCTCCGAAATCTTATAAGTAATGGTGAGAAGTATATGTGTGGTGCGAGCATGAAGGAAATGCCCAACGTTCTGTGGCTCGAAGAAATAAAAAAGGAAGATATCATCTCTGTAGGTGGAAAGGGTGCGTCTCTTGGGGAGATGGCCTCAATCGGCCTTCCCGTGCCGAAGGCGTTTGTGGTGACCGCCCAGGCATTCCGAAGGTTTCTTGTAGAGACCGGGATCGAAGAGGCTCTCTTCCGCAGACTGGAGCGTCTGGACGTCGACGACAACGGAGCGCTTGAATCGGTCTCCCGGGACGTGCAGGACCTTGTCCTGAGCGTCGAGATGCCCGATCACATCCGGCAGGAGATCACCGACGCATACACCCGGATGGGAGCCGACGGGACGGTCGTCGCCGTCCGGTCGAGCGCCACCGCCGAAGACCTGCCGGATGCCAGTTTTGCCGGCCAGCAGGAGACGTTTCTCAATATCCTCGGTGAAGGCGACCTCCTTGACGCGGTCCAGCGATGCTGGGCCTCGCTGTATGGTGCGCGGGCCATCTATTACCGGGCAAAGCAGGGGTTCGACGACCGGAGCGTGAACATCGCCGTCGTCGTGCAGGAACTCATCCGATCGGAGAAGTCCGGCGTCATGTTCACCTCCCACCCCGTCACCGGCGAGCCCCTGACAATCGTCGAGGGCTCCTGGGGGCTCGGCGAAGCCGTCGTCTCGGGCAGCGTCTCTCCTGACAACTACGTCTTTGACCTGCGCTCGGAGCGGGTTGTCGACCGCCTGATCGCCGAAAAGGAGATCATGATCGTGCCGGAGGGCGAGCACGGGACGAAGATCGTCGACCTTTCCGGCGAACAGCGCACCGCCCCCGTCCTCTCCGACGCGGAAGTGGCACGTCTCGCGACACTCGGCAAGATCGCCGAAGACCATTATGGCGTCCCGCAGGATGTCGAGTGGGCGATCGTCGGCGACGACGTCTTCATCCTTCAGTCGCGGCCGATAACGACGATCAAGCGCCCGGAGATCCCACGCGGCGGAGCCGAGCCGGCAGAGAAGTCCAAAGGCACGCTCGGCGTGGTGCTGGTCGAAGGCCAGGGAGCATCCCCCGGCGTCGCGAGCGGCCGGGTTGCCATCGTGCGCGACGTCAAGGATACGAGCGCCGTCAAGGACGGTGACATCCTGGTCACCAAGATGACCAACCCCGACATGGTGCCGGCGATGCGGCGGGTCAGCGCCATCGTCACCGACGAAGGCGGCATGACCTGCCACGCGGCCATCGTAAGCCGTGAACTCGGGACGCCTGCGGTCGTCGGGACCAAGAAGGCAACGAAGATCCTGAAAGACGGCCAGATCATTACCGTCGACGGCGAGAAGGGCCTCATCTACGAGGGAGCCGTCGAGGCGCCGGCAGCAGCGGCACCCGCGGGCGCAACGGCGGCAGTCGCGGCCGCTCCGGTCATCACCGGCACGCTCGTCAAGGTGAACGTCTCCCTCCCCGAGGCCGCACAGCGGGCCGCCGCCACTGGAGCGGACGGTGTCGGCCTCCTGCGGATCGAGCACCTCATCCTCGGCCTCGCGAAGACTCCCGGCTGGTATATCGAGCACGGCGCCGAGGAAGAGTTCATCGGGGAACTCTACAACGGCATCAAGATCGTGCTCGACGCGTTCCCGGGCAAGCCCGTCTGGGTCCGGACGCTCGACGCCCCAACCGACGAGTTCCGCAACATGGAGGGCGGCGAAGGCGAGCCGGTCGAGCACAACCCGATGCTCGGCTGGCGCGGCATCCGCCGGGACCTCCGGACCCCCGACCAGTTCCGCCTGCAGGTGGAGGCGTTCAAGCGGCTCTGGGCCGCAGGCTACGACAACCTCGGCGTGATGTTTCCGATGGTCAACCACCCCGATGAGTTCGCCAAAGCCCGGGCGATGATGAAGGAATGGGGGGTCGACGTGGAGAACGCGACCCTTGGCGTCATGATCGAGGTCCCGAGCAGCGCTATCCTGGTCGAGGACTTCATCCGGGCCGGGATCCGGTTCGCCTCGTTCGGGACGAACGACCTCATCCAGTACACGCTCGCCATCGACCGGAACAACGAGCACGTCGCCGACATGTACCAGCCCAAGCACCCCGCCGTGCTCCGGCTGATCGATTACGCGATCAATGTCTGCCGGGAGCACGATGTCGAGTGCTCCATCTGCGGCCAGGCCGGCTCCGACCCCGACATGGTCACCTGGCTCGTCGGGCACGGCATCAACAGCGTTTCCGCAAACATTGATGCGGTCCCCCGCATCCGTGAGGCCGTAGCGCGGAAAGAGCGGCAGATCCTCCTTGATGCGGCGAGAAGAAATGCGTGAAACTGGGTGCCCTGAGGAAGATCTTTTCTCCTTCCTCTCGTCAAAACGGCGGGAGGACATCGGCTACCGGAACATCCTGAGTTCGATGTGCACGCCACCCCACCCGGTCGCGGCACGGGCGCACGCGATCTTCCTCGAGACCAACCTCGGCGACCCCGGGCTCTTCCCCGGGACGGCCGCGCTCGAGGAACTCCTCGTTGAGCGGCTCGGCACCCTGATGCACCTCCCTGACGCCGGAGGCTACGCAACCTCCGGGGGAACCGAGTCCAACATCCAGGCGTTCCGGATCGCAAAGAAGCAGAAACCGGTGAAGTCCCCGAACGTGGTCGTCCCGGCCTCGAGCCACTTCTCGTTCATGAAGGCCTGCGACATCCTGGGGCTCGAAGCGCGGACGGTGCCGCTTGATAGCCAGTTCCGGATGGACGCGGAGGCACTTGACGGTCTCGTGGACAACAACACGGTCGCACTCGTCGGTGTCGTCGGGACGACGGAGTACGGCATGGTCGACCCCATCGCCCGCCTCTCCGAGGTTGCCGAAGACCGGGACGTCTTCCTGCACGTCGACGCCGCGTTCGGCGGGATGGTGGTCCCGTTCCTCGACCGCCCGGTCCCGTTCGACTTCCGGCTCCCCGGCGTCGACTCCATCTCCGTCGACCCCCACAAGATGGGGATGAGCACCATCCCGGCAGGCTGCCTCCTTACCCGGGACCCGGCGTGCTTCGCGTGCCTCAACGTCGATACCCCCTACCTGACGGTGAAGCGGGAGTGCACCCTCGCCGGCACCCGGCCGGGGGCGTCGGTGGCCGCGGCCGTCGCCGTCCTCGAGTACCTGGGAATGGACGGCATGCGGGCGGTGGTCGCCGGGTGCATGGAGAACGCCCGAAGGCTGATAGAAGGGATGGAGACGCTCGGCTGCCCGAGGGCGGTGACCCCGGACGTCAACGTGGCGACGTTCTCCTGCGACCGCGTGCCTGCCGGCTGGCGGGTCTCACGGACCCGGAACGGACACATGCGGATCGTCTGCATGCCTCACGTCACCCGCGACGTTATCGAGCAGTTCCTGAAAGATATAAGTGATATGCATGCTTGATCGCCTGATTCATTCGCTGGAAACCGCCCCGATCATGAAGCGGGGCGAATACAACTACTTCATCCACCCGATCACCGACGGGGTCCCGCTCCTCGAACCCGCGCTCCTCCGCGAGATCGGGTGCGCCATGGTGCGGAACCTCGATCTTGAGGACGTCGACAAGATCGTCGTCTGCGAGGCGATGGGCATCCACATCGGCGTCGCCTTCTCGATGATGACCGACATACCCCTCGTGGTCGTCCGGAAACGTCCCTACGGCCTCCCCGGAGAGGTCGCGGTGCACCAGGCCACGGGCTACTCGAAGGGCGAACTCTACTTAAACGGCGTCGCCGCAGGCGACCGGGTCGTGATCATAGACGACGTCTGCAGCACCGGGGGGACGCTCCGCGCCCTCATCAGCGCGATAGAGCAGACGGGCGCCGAGATTGCCGACATCTGCGTGGTCATCGGCCGGGGCGACGAGGATATCGGCCGGCCGCTCAAGACCCTGGTAAAGATCGAGGTCTCCGAGACGCAGGTGCGTGTCGTTGATACCTGTCTCTGACCTTATCGGGAGACTCCGCGAGCGCGGGGTGCGGAACGTCGCCCTTCAGTTCCCTGCCGGGCTTGCCCGGCAGGCGCCGGGGACGGCCGCCGCCCTCCGTGACGCGGGGTTCTCCGTGATCATCAGCGGCGATCCCTGCTACGGGGGCTGCGACCTCGCGCTCGATGCCCTCAGGTTCGCGGACGTGCTGGTGCACTTCGGGCACGCGCCGGTGGAGGAGCGAACCGATGTCATCTACGAACCGGTCCGGTTCGATTTTGATGCAACCGTGCTTGAACGAGTGCTCCCTCTTCTTACCGGCCGCCGCATCGGCCTCGTCACCACTGTCCAGCACGTCCACCTGCTCGGCGCAATGACGGCGTTCCTCCGCGAGCACGGCATCGAGGCAGTCGTCGCCCCCGGCGACGGCCGGACGCCGATCCCCGGGCAGGTGCTCGGGTGCAACTTCGCCGCCGCACGGGCCACGGGAGCGGACGAGATACTCTTCGTGGGGACGGGGGTCTTCCACCCCATCGGCATCCGGCTCGCGACCCGCTCAAGGGTGGTCGCGCTCGACCCCTACACCGGCGAGGCGCAGGAAGTGGACGCCGACCGCCTGGTCCGCCGCCGCGCCGCGGTGATGGAGAAAGCGCGGGACGCCGCGAACTATGGGATCATCGTCAGCACCAAGAGCGGGCAGCAGCGGATGGACCTCGCCCGGCGGCTCGCCGCCCTCTCCGACCGGGCGTTCCTTGTCGCGATGCGCGAAGTCTCGCCTGCTGAGATGCTCGACCTCGGGTTTGCTGCCTACGTGAACACCGCCTGCCCCCGGCTCGCCTACGATGACCAGATCCGGTTCCCCGTCCCGGTTCTGACCCCGCCGGAGTTCGAGATCCTCTGCGGGGCCCGGGACTGGGACGACTACACCATCGACGAGTACCTCGCGCCATGAACCTGCGGCAGCTTGAGATGCGGCTCGAACGCCTGGAGGGATTCGAGCGGCCGACGGCCCGGCTCGAACAGTACCAGACCCCGGCGCCGGTGGCGGCCCGGCTCCTCCACCATGCCGCGATGCAGGGCGCGATCGAGGGACGACGGGTTTGCGACCTCGGGTGCGGGACCGGCATCCTCGCCTGCGGCGCCGCCCTCCTCGGGGCGTCGGCCGTGACCGGGATAGACATCGATCCGGCCGCGATAGCCGTCGCCCGGAGAAACGCGGAACTGCTCGGCGTCACCGTCGAGTTCCTGGTCACCGACGTCCGGGACCCCGATCTCGACCAGGCAGGTCTTGCCTGCGACACCGTCGTGATGAACCCGCCGTTCGGGGCGCAGAAAGCGCACGCCGACCGGCCATTCATCGATCTCGCGCTCGAACTCGCGAGCGTTATCTACGGCATTTTCAACGAGGGCTCGGCCCCGTTCGTCGCCGCCTACACGGAAGGCCGGGCAACGATTGAGGAGGTGATCCGGTGCGCGTTTCCCATGCGGCGGACGTTTGCGCATCACCGCAAAGACCGAGTAGATATCACGGTTGAGGTCATACGCTTGAGCGGGATCTGACAATCGTGACAGTTGATACCAAACCGGTCTGGGGGCTCTCCGCCGCCCACCTGGTGACCGACCTCTACTCACCCGTTCTCCCTGCAATCCTCCCGCTCCTCATCGCAGAGCAGGGCTATTCGTTCTTCCTCGCCGGGCTGATCGTCACGGTCTACAACCTCACGTCGTCGTTCGTGCAGCCGCTCGTCGGCTGGGTCTTCGATACCCGGGGGTTTGCCGTCCACGTCGGCACGAGCGTCGCCATAAGCGCAATATTCATCTCCATCGTCGGGTTGCTCGACAACTACTACATCGTACTCGCGTCCGTAGCCGTCGCGGCGCTCGGACACGCCTTCTTCCACCCGAGCGCGCTCGGCACCGTCAGTCGCCTGACCGGTGACGCAAACCGGGGCCGGATCACCTCCTACTTCGTCATCGGCGGCAACCTGGGCTACGCGGTCGGCCCCATCTGCGCGGGCGTCGCCGTCGGCCTCATGGGTCTTCCGGGCCTCGTCATCCTCGCCGTCCCCGGCCTTGTGATGGCGGTGGTGCTCAGGCGTATCCTGCCCGCCCCCGACCGCGATGCCGTCCCGGAGACACGCATCCCTGCCGCCAAACCCTCCTACCGGGCGGTCGCTCTCCTGGTCGCGGCATCGGGCCTGCGGGCCTGGGCGATCTTCGGCTCGGTCGCCTTCCTCCCCACCATCCTCACCATGCGGGGGTTCGATCTCGTGACCGCGAACATCCTGGTCTCGGGCACGCTCATCGCCGGGGTCGTGGGGCAGGTCGTCGGCGGCGTGCTCTCCGACCGCTACGGCCGCAAAGAGTACACGATCATCGGGCTCGTTACCGCCATCCCGCCGTTCGTCGTATTCCTCACGACCGGCGGTATTCTCTCGCTCGTTGCGCTGATGATCTTCGGGTTCATCCTCTGGTCGACCTTCGCCGTCACCGTCGCCATGGCCCACGAGATTGCCCCGGGCAACGTCGGGGTGGTCTCCGGCCTGATGCTCGGGCTCGCGGTCGGGGTAGGCGGGCTGGGGGTTTCGGTCACCGGCTGGATCGCTGATATGACCACGCTGACGCTTGGCCTCACAACGATCCCGCTCGCGATCGTCCTGGCCGTGCCGCTCTTCCTGGCCGTGCCCTATCCCTGGAAGTCTCTTGTCCGGGGCCGGCTCCCCTCCCGGGGATGACCCGCCCCATCCCTTAAGTACCGGAAGTGCTGATTCATCCCCGATGGTCACCCGGCTCCAGCGCTACCGCCAGATCGCGGACGTGCTGGTCAAGTATGGTTTTGGTATCCTCGTCGAAGAGGTCATTCCCGGGGCCGAACGGCTGCGGATATTCCGCAGGCCTCCCGAAGAGAAGCGATCGGTATACGAGCGCATCCGGCTTGCCATCGAGGAACTGGGGCCCACCTACATCAAGTTCGGCCAGATCATGAGCACCCGCCGGGAGCTCCTCCCGCCCCCACTCATCGAGGAACTGCAGAGGCTGCAGGACCGGGTTGCCCCGGTCCCGTTTGAGGAGATCCGGCCGGTGATCATGCGCTACTGCAAAAACCTCGAGGACTGTTTCGTCATCATCGAGGAGGAGCCGGTCGCGGCGGCCTCGCTCTCGCAGGTGCACCGGGCCGTAACGAAAGACGGCCGCACCGTCGCCCTCAAGGTGCAGCGGCCGGGGATCGTCGACCTGATCGAGACCGATCTCCTGATCCTGCAGTCGCTTGTCGTGCGGGCGGAGTCGATCTTCCCCGACCTGCGGGTCTACAACCTGCAGGGTATGGTGGACGAGTTCTCGGCCCAGATCCGGCGCGAACTGGATTTTACCCAGGACGGGATGAACGCGGAGCGCCTCAGGCGGAACCTCGGGGACGTCCCGTGTGTGAAGATTCCCGCCATCCACTGGAATTTCTCCGGCCCCTGCCTGCTCGCGATGGACTACGTCGAGGGGGTGCGGATCGACGACGTGGAGGCCATTCGGAGCCTTGGCCTCTTCCCCGAAGAGGTTGCGGATATCGGCTTCTCCGCCTACGTCAAACAGATCTTCATCGACGGGTTCTTCCACGGGGACCCTCACCCGGGCAACCTCCTGGTGACCGACCGGGGCGAGATCGTCTTCCTCGATTACGGCATCGTCGGCGTCCTCCGCCCGGAGCGAAGGCGCATCTTCGTCGATCTCCTCCTTGCCATGACCCGGACGAACGTGGCCGGGGTGATCACGGCGCTCGGGAAACTCGACGTGCGTATCAGCCCGGCGGACCTCGACGACGTAAAAGACGACCTCTACCTGGTCCTGCTGGACTACCGGGAGATGAAACTCGAGCGGGTGAACTTTGCAATCGCGATCCGGGGCCTGACCGACACCCTTCGCCGGTACCACATCCGGGTGCCGTCAACACTGATGCTGATGATGAAGGTGATCGTCATGGTGATGGACATCGGCACCCGGCTTGACCCGACGTTTAACTTCGACCAGAGGATCCGGCCGTACCTGCTGGAGATCGCCGCGCAGCAGCGACTCTCCCCGGATAACGTGACGGGCGCGGTGCGGTCCCTGGTTGACGCCGCGGAAGGCCTGCTTGCCATCCCCGGAAACGTGAACGAGACCTTAAAGACGCTCTCGGAGGGCACCGTCACGATCGAGCTCGAGAACCGTGATCTTACCGAGATCGTCAGTGTCATCGACCGGACGAGCGACAAGGTCATCGTCGCGCTGGTGATCGCCGCGATCGTCGTGGGTTCGTCGCTGGTGCTCCGGATTGCCGATATCCCCGTCCCGGGGTACGTCTCGATCCTCGCAACACTGGGCTACGTGGTTGCGGTGATCGTCGGGTTCTACGCGGTCTACCGCGTCCTCAGGTACAGCCGTGGGCTGAGGAGGTAAGCGACGGGCCGTAAGGTGCGACGGACGGCACGTTCGGAGCTTGAGAAGCCGCCAGGTGCGATTGCTGACTGGCGAGAGCGAAGCGAGCGGTATGTACGAGGAAAAAGCCTGATGCACTGGACCGTGGGAGTATCGCCGTGGGGGAGGGGGAGACCCCCTCCCCTGCCCCCAATTCGCACCTTCGGTGCTCAAACTCCTGTCCTTCGGACAGTCGTTCCCCCCATGGCGATACCCCCTCGAAATCTGTTCCTGTGGCTTCGTGAGCGACTGGCCGGAGATGCAAGTTGCGCAGTACGGCTGCCGGGACGTAAAAAAAGTTATTCGCCCTTCTTGAAGAACAGCCGGCAGTGGCAGGCTCCCTGCTCCTCGATCTCTTTCTCATGATAGATGCAGGGGCAGATGATGATCCGGTCCTTCTCGGGGTCGCCGCTCCGGAGCCTGCAGGGGCAGTATGCCGCCCCGAACCGCTCCTTGTTCCGTGCCAGCCCGCGAAGGACGGCCGAGAGTTGTTTCTCGTCGACGTTCAGTATGTAGCCTTTCTCCTTCGCGTACTCCTTTGCTTCGGCGCGCGCCTCTTCGATCCCTTCTTCGGTCATGATAAAACTCCTATTGCGTGTGTCTCTGATGTCCGTGCTCTTCGATATGGGCTATCATCGAGTTAAAGATTTTGACACCGTCCTCCGAGCAGAGCACGGATTCGCTCGCCCGCTCGGGATGCGGCATCATCGCAAGCACGTTTCCGCCTTCCGAGAGGACGCCGGTGATGTTCTCCGCCGAACCGTTCTTGTACCAGACCCGATCCGTATCCACCCCGCAGACATCCGCGAGGACGTGGTAGGCGTCCCGGTCACAGTTGCTGCCGCCGAACTGCACCACCGCAAATCTCATGCCTCACTCGCCCTCAATCGTGTAGTCGTGGATGACCCCGGGTTTGCGAGGAGCCGCTCGCACATCTGTGCCGCCTCCTGCTCCGCCGTATCAAGTGTGATACGGAAAAGCCGCGCGGTGCGGCGGCTCTTAGTCGGGATCCTCAGGTTCGCGAGGGCGTGCTGGATGGCACACGCTTCGGGGTCCAGCATTCCTTCTTTGAGTCCGATGGTGATGGTTACGTCATGCTTCACACCGGCTCACCCCCAGGGCGGGGAGAGTATGCGCTTCGCGACGGCGGCGTAGGTCTCCATGACATCGCCCTTGCCGAAACGGTACACGTCTTTGTCGAGAGACACCCCGGTCTCTTTGTCCCAGAGACGCATCGAGTCCATGCTGATCTCGTCGCCGACGACGATCTCTCCATCATAGCGGCCGAACTCGAGTTTGAAATCGACCAGGGTGATGCCCCGCAGGTTGAGGTAGTCCGAGAGCACCTCGTTCACCGCGAGTGCCATGGCCTTGATCTGGTCGAGTTCTTCGGGCGTGGCAAGGTGCAGCGCGTAGATCAGGTCGTCGTTGAGCATCGGGTCATGGTGAGCGTCGCTCTTGTAGTCGATGATGATAACCGGCGGGTCGAGTGGCTCCCCCTCCCTGAACGGGTAGTTGCGCACGATGGATCCGGCCGCGACGTTTCTCACGATCACCTCAAGCGGGATCATCGTAAGACTCCGCACGGCAATGGTGCCGGGTTCGATCTCTCCAAGGAAGTGGGTCCGGATCCCGTGGTCTTCCAGGTACTTGAAGAGGAACGACGAAACCTCTGCGTTATATCTCCCCTTGCCGCCCAGGGTATCTTTCTTCTCGCCGTCGAACGCCGTGATGTCGTCCCGGAACTTCATGATGTATACTTCCGGGTCTTCGGTGCGGTAGACGGACTTAGCCTTCCCTGTGTAGAGGAGGTCAACCTGTTTCATGGCCAAATCTCCTGATAGGTGTTGTCGGGATAAATGATGAGGTTATGCACCTGAACCCCCGGCCGGTGCCGCAATCTTCTCCGTGAGCTGCTGGATCAGGGGTTCGAGCAGGGGGGAATACCAGCCCTTCTCGATGTACTGCGGGTAGATGCAGAGCCGCTCGCGGAGTTCCGCATCCCCGGCCACCCTCTTGAGTTCCTCGATCTGCGGCCAGGGGTGCTCCGGGTTGACGTAGTCGATGGTGAGCGGGGAGACCCCGCCGAGGTCGTTCACGCCACACCCGACCAGGTGGGCCGCATCCGCGAGGTTTGGGGGAATCTGCACCGCCACGTCCGAGGGAAGGATTTCCCGGGCGAGGGAGATCGTCGCACATAGTTCTTCGGTGCCGGGTACCGGGAAGTCCTCCATCGGGGTCCCGGGCTTCGGGCAGAAGTTCTGCACGATCACCTCCTGGATGTGGCCATACCGTGCATGGAGGTTTCGGATGACCTCAAACGACTCCTCGCGGTCCTCTATCGTCTCCCCGATACCGACCAGGATGCCGGTCGTGAACGGGATGGAAAGTTTTCCGGCGTTCTCGATCATCTCTATCCGGACCACAGGGTCCTTTCCCGGAGAATCCCGGTGCGCGATGACGTCCGCGGTTGTCTCGAGCATCAGCCCCATGCTCGCGTTCACCTCACGGAACCGGTCGAGTTCCTCGTAGGAGAGGATGCCGGCGTTGGTGTGCGGCAGCAGATCCCGGTCGATAGCCGCAAGAGAGAGGTCGTAGAGGTAGTCGAGGAAATCCGCGTAGCCGAGCCGCCCGAGTATTTCGCTAAAACCCGGGACCGCGCCGGGCCGCTCTCCGAAGGTGAAGAGCGCTTCCGTGCAGCCGAGGGCTGCACTCGACTCCAGCGTCCGGATAACCTCGCCGGGAGGCATGATGCAACCCTCCCGCACCGGGGTGCGGAAACAGCAGTAGCCGCAACGGTTCTGGCAGACCGTTGTTAAGGGGAGGAATGCGTTCCTCGAAAAGGTGATCACGCGGCGGTGCATGGGTATATGTCGGCATCCCCGCACATGAACCTTAGGGCAGCGATGGGGTCTCACGCGACGACCGGCGCACAGACGGTAAGAACTCCCTTTCGCGTGAGTCAACAGGGTCGAGAACGAACGGAACCTCGTGTGAACAGTGCAGCGGTGCGTCCCTCTCCAGGGGTGTTCCACAGCACCTGCGTAAATGCCTGGTTCCCGGCGGAGAGATGCGATATGGCCGGGTGAGTAACTTTTAATTTAATCCGGGCCGGTCTATCCGCGGCATACTGGAAACGATGCCTTTTTGATACTACCCTGACAACGATCTCACAATGTACTTCCACGCGCTCATTCCCTTTAAGCCGGTGAACCCCAAGACGCGTCTCTCCTGCATCCTCAACCAGGAAGAGCGGGAGGCGTTCGCCCGGGTGATGCTTGAAGACGTGATCGCCGCCGTGCAGAAGTCCGGGTGCAGCGCCACCCTGCTCTGCACCCACCCCTTCAAACACGAGAACGCCCTCATCGCCGTCCGGACGGAGCCATTGAACGATGCCATCAACTGGGCGCTCGGGCAGTTCCACTGTCCGGCGCTCATCATCATGGCCGACCTCCCCCTGGTGACTGCCGGGGATATCCAGCGGCTGATCCGCACCGAGAAGGATATGGCCATCGTACCGGGCCGGGGTGGCGGAACAAACATCATATTCCTCAAAAAGCCGCGGTGCTTCCACGCCGACTACTACGGCGCGAGTTTCCTTGACCACCTGCGGGTTGCAGAAGAATGCGGCTTCTCTGTTGAGGTGATCGACTCGTTTCGAATGTCGACCGACGTCGACGAGAAGGAAGACCTGGTCGAGATTCTTATCCACGGAAAAGGGAGGAAGAGCAGGGAATACCTGGAGAACTCAGGATTTTCTATCGCCCTTGACGAGAAGGGACGGGTCCGCGTGCAGCGCGACCCCCATAAAGAGACACTCTGAAGCGTCGATCGTGGCGACCCCGGCGTAATCGCCGACGGGAAGCCCGATTCCCCGCACCACGGCCGCGGGAACGCACTCGCCCGCCTCCCCCATCACCAGTTCGGCGGCGGACGCGATGCAGTCCGCAACCGCCCGCTTTGTGACCTCGAGTTCCCGGCCGAAGAGATCTCTTTTCCCGCGCTCGTCGACCACCGAGGGGATGCCCGAACACCCGATCGCGACCCCGGAGCACCCGAGGCGCATCGCATGTGTCCGGGAATCGATGACGATGACGCCGACATCGGCCCCCGACCGCTCCGCGATCGCGACGCGTATCCGCCCGGCGGACGCGTCCGGGTCGAGGGGCAGGAGGACGAGCGACCCCTCCGGGGCGTTCGAGGCGTCGATACCCGCGTTCGGGAGGAGGGTCCCATTCTTCATGCAGAGCAGGAACCCCGGGATGCCCCCGACGACCCGGTCGCTCTCCCGGAGCACCACCTCGACGTGGCGGGGGTCCATCTGGTATTCTTCAGCGAGCCGGAGGGCTTCTGCCGACGGCTCGACATCGGCAAGTCTCACGATCTGCCCTTCGGTGGTGGCAAGGGCTGATTCCGCAACGACTACGACGTCGCCTGTCTCGAACCCCCGGACGGCCGAGCGTTTGACGGACGCAAGAAGGTGCGCCGCGATGTCGTCGCCGGCCCGGAGCAGGGGGGTTGCAAGGCCGTATACCGAGAACGATGGTGTCGTCATGCTTCCCCCATCTTTGCATACACCCGCAGGAGGTCGGCGGTCTCAGCGACGTCGTGGCTCCGCACGATGGCTGCCCCCGCTGCAACAAGCATCGTCGTGAGCGCGAGCGTGCCCGCGAGCCGGTCTTCGGGCTGGCGGCCGAGCAGGTCGCCGAGGAACGTCTTCCTTGAGACCGCGACGAGCACCGGGCGGCCGAAGTCCAGGAACGAGCTAAAGTTCCTGCAGAGTTCCCAGTCGTCCTCGCTCGCCCACCCCGGCCCCCATCGTCCGATCGCAGGGTCGAGGACATACTCGTCGATCCCCAGACGTGCGCACCGGCTCACGACCATCCCGAGGGCTTTTTGGGTTGCGGCAAGGCCGACGGCGTCGCCGGGTTCCTTAAAACTCGCCATCGCGAAGACCGGGAGACCGGAATCAGCGACCGCCCGCGCGTAGCGCTCGTCGGCAAGCCCCGAGATATCGTTCACTGCATGAATATCGTGACGGAGACAGACCGCGAGCACCTCCGGGTGCCGGGTATCCACCGAGACCGTGATCCCGGTCCCGTCGAGTTCCGAGAGCGCTGCATCCACCCGTGCCGCTTCTTCGTCGACAGAAATGGGAGGAGAGCCCGGGGCTGTGCTCCGTGCCCCGAGGTCGATCATATCGGCGCCCGCATCGCGCATCGCAAGAGCCCGGTCATGGACCCGACCGGCCGGGATGTAGGAGTCCCGGTAAAACGACTCGGGACTGCAGTTGATGACACCCATCAGGCGAGCCGGAGCGCCGCCGCCTATCTGGAGATGGTTTACTGTACAGTGTTTCAGCATGTCCTCAACTTGGCCGCCCTGAAGGTGTTCTCCATCAGCGTCGCGATGGTCATGGGGCCGACGCCTCCGGGGACCGGGGTTATTGCTCCGGCACGGTCTTTCACCGCCTCGAAATCGACATCACCGCAGAGTTTGCCCTGGTCATCGTAGTTGATCCCGACATCGATGACCGTCGCGCCCTCCTTCACCATCTCCGGTCCGACAAACTTCGCTCTTCCGATGGCGCTGACCAGGATGTCGGCGTCTCGCATCTCAGCCTCGAGGTTCTTCGTCTTCGAGTGGCATATGGTGACGGTTGCGTCGGCGTTCAGGAGCAGGGCGGCCATGGGCCTGCCCACATCGATGCTCCGACCGACGACGACCGCCCGCTGCCCTTCGGTCGGGATTTTGTATTCCTCGAGGATCGTCATGATCCCCTGCGGGGTGCAGGGGGCAAAGACCGGGGTTCCGGCAAGCAGCCTGCCGAGGTTGTAGGGGTGGAACCCGTCCACGTCCTTATCCGGCGCGACCGCGTCGATGACACGGGTGGTATCGACCCCGGAAGGAAGCGGCAGCTGGACCAGGATGCCGTTGATGTCCGGGTCGTTATTGAGGCGCGCGACCGCTTCGAGTACCCGCTCGGTGGAGGCGTCCGCCGGGAGTTCGATCCCGACCGATCCGATCCCGACTCGCTCACATGCCCGGTGCTTCATGCGGACGTACATCTGCGATGCCGGGTCCTCGCCCACGATGACGGTTGCAAGGCGTGGGTAGAGCCCGGACTCGTCTATTCTCTCCTTGAGGAGCTCAAGCCTCTTCTCAGAGACCGCTTTGCCGTCGAGTATCATGCGACTTCAGGGTAGAGGGGGTACTTGCTCGCGAGGGCAATAACCTCTTCTCTCACTTCGGTGATCGCCTTCTTCGAGGTCTTATCCTTTGCAATATCCTTGATGACCCGGGCGATCCAGTAAGCGATCTGCTTCATCTCTTCCTCTTTCATGCCGCGCGAGGTGACGGCAGGCGTGCCGATGCGTAGCCCGCTCGTCACGAAGGGGCTGAGCTGTTCGCGGGGGATGGTGTTCTTGTTCACGGTGATCCCCGCCTCACCAAGCGCGACCTCGGCCGCAAGGCCTGTGAGGTGCTCGTGGTTTGCCGAGACCCCGGTCAGGTCGAGCAGGATAAGGTGGTTATCGGTGCCGCCGGAGACGAGGTCGAGCCCTTCCTGGCTGAGGACTTCGGCCATCGTCTGTGCGTTCCTGACGACCTGCCCGCAGTAGTCCTTATACGCGGGGGTCAGGGCTTCCTTGAAGCAGACCGCCTTTGCGGCGATGGTGTGCATAAGCGGACCGCCCTGCATGCCCGGGAAGATGGACTTGTCGATGGCGGCCGCGTCCTCCTTGCTGCACATGATGGCACCGCCGCGGGGGCCGCGCAGGGTCTTGTGCGTCGTCGTCGTCACGATATCGACGACCCCGACCGGGGAGTTGTGGTACCCGGTCGCGCAGAGTCCGGCGATATGGGCGATGTCGGCCATGCACCGCGCACCGACGGTATCGGCGACTTCCTGGAACGCCTTGAAATCGATCTCACGCGGGTAGGCGCTCGCACCGCAGACGATCATCTGCGGTTTCACGACCCGTGCCATCTCCTCGATTGCCGCGTAGTCGAGCGTCTCGGACTCGTGATCGACGCCGTAGTGGAAGATGGAATACCAGCGTCCGGTGATGTTGACCGGCGAACCGTGGGAGAGGTGGCCGCCCTGGGTGAGGCTCTGGCTCATGATCTTGTCCTTGTAGCCGAGGTAGGCGAAGTAGACTGCCTGGTTTGCCTGGCTCCCCGAATGCGGCTGGACGTTCGCGTGTTCGGCGCCGAAGAGTTCACACATCCGGTCGCGTGCCAGGTTCTCCACGACATCATGGAACTCGCAACCTCCGTAGTAGCGTTTACCGGGGTAGCCCTCGGCGTATTTATTGGTCATGATAGAACCCATCGCCTCGAGGACCGCAGTGCTCACGACGTTCTCGGAGGCGATCAATTCCAACCCATTGATCTGACGCAGGCGCTCTTTCTCGATGAGGCCCGCGACTTCTGGATCGAAGTTTGCCAGACTAGACATGCAGAAAAAGGTTACTCTGGTGAGGTAATATGCTTTCTTTTATACGTGTTCGTGTATGGCAGCTGCGGATACAGTACTATCGCGTTTTCTCTCAACTGCACTCCGGATACAATGTAATATTTCTTCATTTTGGGCAATCTATAGTAATATTATTACGTAATTATTATCAAGGATTACCTTGAGGGAGATAATGGCGCAAAAAGATGCGAGGATACGGTTTCTTGAGCGAGAACTTGCGGAGCGCGAGAAAGAGGTGGAGACGATGAAAGAGTATGTACAGCCGCCCGCGTCAGGGGCGGGAGACGAGCGCCTGAGGGACCTTGAGCGGAAGGTGCGGGAGCTTGAGGCCCTGGTGAAGGGCCTGACGGAAGAGGTCCTGGATATCAAGTCCATAGCGATGAAACTCTCTCGGGACGCGGAGGAGCGCCGGAAGAAGCCGGTGGTGGCCGCTGAGAAGAAGATCGAGACCACGCTCCAGGCAGAGCCCCGCGCCGCCGAGCCCGGGAGTTCCCCGCGTCCGGCAGAAAAGCAGCCGGACGCGCCGGAAGATGCGGAACTCGAGCTCATTATGCAGAACGACGGAACGCTGAAGCCGGAACCGAGGAGACCCTCGGAGTACATCGTCGCCAGCACCGGAACCCGGAGCGCCCCGGCAAAGGGGCGGGGGAAAGGCGGCAAGCCGTCTGAACGGAAACTCTTCGTCGAGCAGAAGAAGCGTTCGGTCGACGATGTCATACATGCTGATGAGGACGATACGGTCGACCTTGATCGATAGTAAAGGGAGTCTCGTCCTTGTACATTACGCAGCTTGAGATCGACAACTTCAAGTCTTTCGCGAGAAAGACGAAAATTCCTTTTTTTGAAGGATTCACTGTCGTCTCAGGCCCGAACGGATCCGGTAAGAGCAACATCATCGACAGCATTCTCTTTGTCCTGGCCCTCTCGGGTGCGCGGGGGCTGCGGGCTGAGAAGCTGACTGATCTGATCAACGTCAACTCCGGGAAGAACACCGCCGAGGTGACGGTCACGTTCTCGGACGGTACGACGATCCGGCGCCGGATCAAGCGGACGGCGACGGGCTACTATAGTTACAACTATCTCAACAACCGCCTCTGCAAGCAGAGCGACGTTATCGGGTTCCTTGCAAAGATTGGGATCAAGCCGGAAGGCTACAATGTTGTGATGCAGGGTGATATTACCCGCATCATGGAGATGAGCGATACCGAACGGCGGAAGATCATCGACGAGATAGCAGGTGTCGCCGAGTTCGACCACAAGCGCGAACAGGCGTTCTCGGAGCTTGAGGTGGTTCGGGAACGGCTCGAACGTGAGGAGATTCTCTTAAACGAACTCGTTGCGCGGCTAGATGCGCTCCAGCACGAGCGCGAGCAGGCGGTGGAGTACCGGCGGTGGCAGGACAAGCTGGAGCACCTCGGGCAATGCCGGGGGGCGGCGCTCGTTCGGAAGAAGGAACAGGAGATCGGCACCCTCCATGATCTCGCGCACGACCAGCAGGCAGCGCTCGAGCGCAACGCCGGCGAGGTTGAAGCTCTCGCAGCAAGCATCGAGGAGGCGCGCGGACGCCAGCAAGCCGTCGACGAGGAGATAAACCGCAAGAGCGGTCCCGAGTATCTCGAACTCGTCGGGAGGCTCGAAGAGGCGCGGGGCGCGATCAAACTCGGTGAGAAGACCATTGAGCGGCTGAAGGTCAGCCGTGATGAGAACCTCGAGGCGGTCCATCGTGTCTATATGGACAGCAAACGCGCCGAAGCGAAGGTTGAGGAGTGCGCGGGGCAGATCCGCAACCTCTCGATCGACCGCGCGAACCTCGCGATGGAACTCTCGGCGCAGCGCGATCAACTCGCGGCGGTCGAGGCGCGTATCGCAAGCGAGAGCAAAGAGGTCGAGGGGATAAAGGACCAGCTCTTCGAGAGGCTGCAGGACCTCGAGAGCAAAAAAGAGCTCCGGGCGAAGATCCTCCGTGAACAGGACATCTTCATCGAGAAGAGCCGGATGCGGACGTCGGAACGGGAACGCCTGGATGCGCGCATCCAGCAGGTCGAGGAGGAGCTCGCGAACAAGCAAGCGCAGGTTGCGGACTACTCATCCTGCATGGCCGACTGCGAGGCGCAGAAGCGCCAGATCGAGCGCGGCCTTTCTGAGGCCGAAAGCACGCTCTTTGCGCGGCGGTCGGCTCTTGACCGGCTGAAGAAGGAGATCCGGGAGAACGAGCAGAGCCTGATGCGCCTTGAGGCGCAGCAGCAGGCGCACGGCGATGCCGGCGGGAAGGCGATGGATGTCGTCCTCGGCATGGAGGGTGTCCACGGCACCGTCGCGCAGCTCGGGCGGGCGCCGCCGGAGTATGCCACCGCGCTCGACGTGGCGGCGATGGGCCGGCTCAGGTGGGTGATCGTCGATACCGATGCGGTTGCATCCGATGCGATTCGCTACTTAAAAGAGAACCGACTCGGGCGGGTCACCTTCCTGCCGCTCAACAAACTCCGGCCGCCGATCCTCTCGCCGCTCGAGGCGGACCCGGGCATCGTCGGCTACGCGGTCGACCTCCTGGAGTTCGACCCGGCGTTCGACCGCGCGTTCCGGGTCGTCTTCGGCGCGGCGGTGGTGGTGGATACCCTCGAGCGGGCGCGGCGGCTGATGGGCCGCTACAAGATGGTCACCCTGGACGGGGACTTCGTCGAGAGGAGCGGCGCCATGACCGGCGGCTCTCAGGGAAAGAAGATCCGCGGGTTCGGGGTGGCGGTCGATGACGAGATCATGCGGGTCCGTGCGACGCTTGCCGGCCTCGAGGCGGAGGCGGGGGAGATCGAAGCATCCATCGGCCGCCTTGCCGTGGCTGCGGAGGCAAAACGGGCGGAGCGGAGCGCGGTCGACGAACAGGTTGCGCGCTACCGCATGCTGGTTGATGAGTTCCAGAAGCGCACCGAAGTGCTCGCGGGGGAACGACAGACCCTGGGAGAGGCCCTACAGGCCCTGCTCGAGAGCGCGCAGACGGGCGGCGAGGAACTTGCGCGGCTTGAGGCCGACCTGGAGCGGACCGCCGGCGAGATCACGCGACTCTCGGCGGAGGTCGACGGTCTCAAGAAGAAACTCGACGATACCGAGGTCCCTGCACTCACCGAGCAGTACGAGCAACTCCGTAAGGCGGTCGAGGATATCGAGCGCCGGCTCCGGAATAAGGACGCCGACATAACCGACGCCAAACGCGAGCGGCAGCACTTTGCGAACCGTATCGAGGAACTCGCTCTCGAACGGAGCCGCCTGGAGACGAAGAACTGGGAGATCGACGGTGAGATCACGGCTACAGGGGAACAGATCGAGGGCCAGCGCCGCCTGATCGGCGAGCTTGAAGCGCGCCAGAAGGAGTTCTCCAACGAACTTACTGGTCTGCACGAAGAGCGCGACCGGATCCTTGAGGAGATCCGGGTGCTGGACCAGCGCTCTCTCGAACTCTCGGCTGTGACGGAGCGCATCCGGATGCAGATCGATGCCCTCGATGAGCGGGAACGCTCGCTCTTAGCGGAACTCGCGGTGCTCCGGGAGCAGGCCGGTGACGTGGAGACGGATCTCGATCTCGATGTTATCGATGTCGGGATAGCGGAGGCCGAGCGGGCGTTGAAAAAGATCGGCGCGGTGAACATGCTCGCGATCGAGGAGTGTGACCGGGTCGCGGCACGCGTCGAGGAGAGGACCGAGAAGAAGGAGGTGCTCTCGCGGGAGCGGATGATGCTCCTTGAGCGGATCGAGAAGTACGAGAAGATGAAGTATGATGCCTTCATGACCGCTTTTACCGCGATCGATGAGAATTTCCGCGACATCTTCGCGCGCCTGACCGACGGGAGCGGGAAGCTGATCCTCGATAACGAGGATAACCCGTTCTCCGGTGGCATGACGTTTGCGGTTCAGCCGCGCGACAAGAAGGTCCATCTCCTCTCTTCGCTCTCTGGAGGCGAGAAGTCGCTTACCACGCTGGCGTTCATCTTCTCCATCCAGCAGTATATGCCCGCGCCGTTCTACGCCCTCGACGAAGTGGATATGTTTCTCGATGGGAGCAACGTCGGCCGGATTGCCGGCATGATGAACGAACTCTCGGGGAACGCGCAATCGATCATCGTCTCGCTCCGAAAACCCATGATCGAGCGCGCCGACCGCATCGTGGGCGTGACCATCCGTCCTGACAAGAGCACCTATGTGACCGGTGTGCAGAACAATGGATGAAGAGCCTGTCGAGATCCTGGCCGGCATGGCCGAGCGGGGAGAGGTCGATCCCTGGAACATCGATATCGTGGATGTGACGGACCGGTTCCTTGCCGAACTCGACCGGAGGAAGGAACTGGACCTGCGGGTCTCGGGGAGGACGCTCTTTTATGCTGCGTGCTTGCTGCGCCTGAAATCGGATTATCTCGATGGCTGGGATGGCGATGAGGATGAGGAGTCGTTCGCGGACGACGAAGACGAGCCGTTCGCGGATCTCGGGTTCGACTTCGAGTCGGCCGGCGATCTTGAGCCGATGGGCCGCCTGGAGCGGGAGATCCAGCGCCGCTTAGGAAGGAAGAGCCTGCGGAAACGCCCGCCGGTCACGCTCTACGAGCTCATCAAGCAGTTGAAGACGGCGGAGAAGGAGCAGCGCCGCAAGCAGCGCAGAAGGGTGTCTGTGCCGCGCGAGCCGGATCTCGATCTCAACGCCGAAGATGTGGTGGCGGTCGCGCACGATGAGGGATACCAGAAGGCAGTCTCGGTCGTGATGGACGCATTCCGGCAGGCCACTCGGAACGGGGATGTCCTGACGCTCGGGGACCTGTCCGGGGCTATGGGGCGGAGCCGCCGCGAGGTCTACATCCCGCTCCTGTTCCTGATGCTTGAGGGCAAACTCGCGCTCTGGCAGGATGAGTTCTTCGGCGAGATCTATATCAGCGACCGGATACCCGAGTGTGACATGGAAAAATCCTCCCAATGACGCGCCGTCGCCGGCCGGTGAGCGCAGGGGACTTTTATCTCGTAGATTTTGCTGTTTTATTGAAAACCCCGCTGAATCTGGAGTTAACGGCATTGCGCGCATGGCAATATCCTTGCGCTTCCGGCACCCGTTGTCGCTTGAAGAGTGGAAAATCCCGGCCTTTTCTGGATGTGGTGCTGTTTTTTGTATGGAAGTGAGGTAAATGTATAAATACCCCTGGCGTCAACATGTAATAGTCAAGTTGGAAGCAAATTTCGTGCACAATCTCGCATTCCGATGCGGGATGGCCGACATTTCCAACGAATATGGGGGTCCAAGCTCTGTGCTTGGATCCGACGATGCAGGGAAATGTTTATATGGCATTGATGACAACATTGTAAGGCTGTGTTGTCAGGGCGCCAGGCCGTGCAGCCCGGAACGGGTGGTCTGGTCTTGCGCCCCTTCAACCGTTGTGAGGACCCGGGTGTTGGCCCGGGTCTGATGCGGGTGACAATGTTTATATGTCTGGAAGTTCAACATATGTTCTCACGCGATGTATCTGTGCTCGTGTAATGCGGGCGTTCTGATACGATCGGGCCGGGAATATATGATGGATTCCCGGCCTGGAACCTGGAGCGGGAACACAATGTTTATATGTGAGGAATCACAAACATTAATCCCCGCACGGGTGAAACAGGGTGGCCAGGACTCGACGTTCTGACCGGGCGCTGTGTTCTGGGCCGGGAATTCCGAGTGAATTTCCGGAACGGGCCTGAAGCGGGGACATAATGTTTATATGTGATGAATCACAAACATTAGTTCCTGCGCAGGTGGAGTGGTCCGGTCTGATTCGGGCCAAGTTTCCCTGTATTCAAAGGATATGAGGGTTCAAGGGTTTCGCCTTGAATCTGATGCAGGAAACAAATGTTTAAATAGTTAGGAAATAAACATTGTTTTCCTGTTGATGGAGAATCAACGTGACCGCCATTGTGCGGGTTGATTCTGACGTTGGCATTGGCAATGCGGAAATTTGTTCAGTAACCGCTAATTCCTCCCAAGTTTAGTAGTGTGCATTACTTCCAAACTCTGGTTGATCCTGCCAGAGGTCACTGCTATCGGGGTTCGATTAAGCCATGCGAGTCGAGAGGGTTCGGCCCTCGGCGTACTGCTCAGTAACACGTGGATAACCTGCCCTAAGGAAGGGGATAACCCCGGGAAACTGGGGATAATACCCTATAGGTTACAGATGCTGGAATGCTTTGTAACCCAAAGTTCCGACGCCTTAGGATGGATCTGCGGCCGATTAGGTTGTTGTCGGGGTAACGGCCCAACAAGCCAGTAATCGGTACGGGTTGTGGGAGCAAGAGCCCGGAGTTGGATTCTGAGACACGAATCCAGGCCCTACGGGGCGCAGCAGGCGCGAAAACTTTACAATGCGGGCAACCGTGATAAGGGAACCTCGAGTGCCTGTATATGCAGGCTGTCCAGGTGTCTAAAACACACCTGAAGAAAGGGCCGGGCAAGACCGGTGCCAGCCGCCGCGGTAATACCGGCGGCTCGAGTGGTGGCCACTTTTATTGGGCTTAAAGCGTTCGTAGCTGGGTTGTTAAGTCTCTTGGGAAATCTGACGGCTTAACCG
This sequence comes from Methanoculleus nereidis, assembly GCF_032944295.1. Classification (NCBI taxonomy): domain Archaea; kingdom Methanobacteriati; phylum Methanobacteriota; class Methanomicrobia; order Methanomicrobiales; family Methanomicrobiaceae; genus Methanoculleus; species Methanoculleus nereidis. The sequence continues at coordinate 32,832 of NZ_JABFFQ010000002.1, read as the reverse complement.
TCAGGCGTCTAAGAGATACTGGCAATCTTGGAACCGGGAGAGGTGAGGGGTACTTCGGGGGTAGGAGTGAAATCCTGTAATCCTCGAGGGACCACCTGTGGCGAAGGCGCCTCACCAGAACGGCTTCGACAGTGAGGGACGAAAGCTGGGGGAGCAAACCGGATTAGATACCCGGGTAGTCCCAGCCGTAAACGATGTGCGTTAGGTGTATCGGTGACCACGAGTCACCGAGGTGCCGAAGGGAAACCGTGAAACGTACCGCCTGGGAAGTACGGTCGCAAGGCTGAAACTTAAAGGAATTGGCGGGGGAGCACCACAACAGGTGGAGCCTGCGGTTTAATTGGACTCAACGCCGGAAATCTCACCGGATAAGACAGCGGAATGATTGCCGGGCTGAAGACTCTGCATGACTAGCTGAGAGGAGGTGCATGGCCGTCGTCAGTTCGTACTGTGAAGCATCCTGTTAAGTCAGGCAACGAGCGAGACCCACGCCAACAGTTGCCAGCATGGCCTCCGGGCTGATGGGGACACTGTTGGGACCGCCTCTGCTAAAGAGGAGGAAGGAATGGGCAACGGTAGGTCAGCATGCCCCGAATTATCCGGGCTACACGCGGGCTACAATGGGCAGGACAATGGGTATCGACACCGAAAGGTGAAGGCAATCTCTTAAACCTGTCCGTAGTTCGGATTGTGGGCTGTAACTCGCCCACATGAAGCTGGAATCTGTAGTAATCGCGTTTCAAAATAACGCGGTGAATGTGTCCCTGCTCCTTGCACACACCGCCCGTCAAACCACCCGAGTGGGGTTTGGATGAGGCTGCGGTCGTTGCCGCAGTCGAATCTAGGTTCCGCAAGGGGGGTTAAGTCGTAACAAGGTAGCCGTAGGGGAATCTGCGGCTGGATCACCTCCTAAAGAAATTACTTGGGTCAGCGGTTGCTGAACAAAACGTAAAATTGCCGATGTCAACGGGAGATTCGGGCTCATAGCTCAGTTGGAAGAGCGCCGCCTTTGCGAGGCGGAGGCCGGGGGTTCAAATCCCCCTGAGTCCACTCGACAGGACTAAACAGTCCTGCCGAAAATGCACCCGGAGATGTGAATCACCGGGGAAGGGCTGAAGGTCTTTGACCTGAGGAAGCTGTGTATAGGTGCGTACTCTGGACGTTAAATGAGTTCAACGGAATGGCGATATGCCTATCAGTGGATGGCTCGGTTCGAGTGCCGAAGAAGGGCGCGCCAAGCTGCGATAAGCTCCGGGAAGACGCATGGAGTCTACGATCCGGAGATTCCCTAATGGGACATCCCAACACTTCGGTGTTGATCCGTAAGGATCGGGAACCCCCCGAATTGAAACATCTTAGTAGGGGGAGGAAAAGAAATCAACCGAGATGTCGTCAGTAGAGGCGATCGAACGCGACAGAGTTCAAACTGAATCCCGCAAGGGAGATGTGGTGTAGTAAGCCTACCGTCTGGATACCAAGGTTAAATGGAAATCCTCTGGAATGGGGTACCAAAGAGGGTGATAGTCCCGTACATGTAAGCCAAGGTATCCTGGTAGTGTCTTGAGTACCGCGGGTCGGAATTCTCGCGGGAATCTGGGGGTCATCAACCTCCAAAACTAAATACTACTCGAAACCGATAGCGTATTAGTAGCGTGAGCGAAGGCTGAAAAGTAACCCTTGAAAGGTGGTTAAAAGCGCCTGAAACTGATAGGTGATAGTGAGTTGCGGCGCGAAAGGATCTTCCACGTGAAGGAACCCGTCGCGAGGCGGTAGTACGGGCGTGGTTGCCGGTGTCGTAACGTACGTTTTGAAGAACGGGCCAGAGAGTTTATTCTGCAGGCGAAGGTTAACCCAAAAGGGGAGCCGAAGGGAAACCAACAGGTCCGTAGCCTTCGGGCATGGGACGGCGTATTAAAAGTGCGTGGAGTCTGTAGGATAAGACCCGAAGCCTAGCGATCTATGCGTGGGCAGGTTGAAGCGTGGCGAAAGCTGCGTGGAGGACCGCAGGCGGTTTTGATATGCAAATCATTCGCGTGACCTGCGTATAGGGGTGAAAGATTAATCGAGCTGGGCATCCGCTGGTTCCTCTCGAAACATGCCGTAGCATGACCTGGCTGGAGATAGACGGTGAGGTAGAGCACTGATTGGGGGAGCTGGGGGAGAAATCCCTCACCCTCCTGTCAAACTCCAAATTCCCCGTCGTCGAAGAAGGCTGGCAGTCCGGACTACGGGGTAAGCTTGTAGTCCGTAAGGGAGACAACCCAGACCGTGGTTAATGTCCCTCAATGTAGGCTAAGTGTCAACACTGAAAGGCGTCCCAGGCCAAAGACAACTGGAAGGTGAGCTCAGAAGCAGCTATCCTTTAAAAAGTGCGTAACAGCTTACCAGTCGAGGTTTGGGGCACTGAAAATGGACGGGGCTAAAGCCTACTACAGATACCACGGACCACACGTTTGTGTGATGGCGTAGAGAGGCGTGCTGCCTGGGCTGAAGCAGGGGCGTAAGGTCCTGTGGACCGGGTAGCAATGAGAATTCTGGCATTAGTAGAAGCAAAGTTGGGTGAGAATCCCAACCGCCGGAGGGGCTAGGTTTCCTCGGCAATGTTCGTCAGCCGAGGGTTAGTCGGTCCTAAGATGTGTCGTAATTCGAGCACGTCAAAAGGGAAACAGGTTAATATTCCTGTACCATTCATCCGTAGCAGTTTACTGCCCTGACGCTTCGGGATATGCCGGGCAGGGTCGTCGCCCTGTCCAAGCGTTCAAGCTCGTGGAGTACCGCCATGGTGAGAAGCGAGTGAAAGCGTGATGGAGTAATTCGGCAAATTCCTGGAGCCCGTGAAAAGGGGGATGAATGTCCGTACCGAGATCTGACACAGGTGCCCCTAGCTGAAAAGGCTAAGGCGTGTCGGTTTAATCGTGTTAAGGGAACTCGGCAAATTGGCCCCGTAACTTTGGGAGAAGGGGTGCCTGCCTGGCGATCAGGCAGGTCGCAGTGACCAGGGGGCTCTGACTGTCTAATAACAACATAGGTGACTGCAACTCGGAAACGACTAGTATAGTCACTGATTCCTGCCCAGTGCGAGTATCTGAATACCGGGTTCAACCGGACGAAGGACTCGTAAACGGCGGGGGTAACTATGACCCTCTTAAGGTAGCGTAGTACCTTGTCGCTTAATTGGCGACTTGCATGAATGGATTAACGAGAGCCCTACTGTCCCTAACACGAAGCCGTTGAACATTTTATCCTAGTGCAGAGACTAGGGACTCCAGATGGGAAGTGAAGACCCCGTGGAGCTTTACTGCAGCCTGTCGCTGTGTTACGGTATTCCTTGCGCAGCGTAGATGGGAGGCGTCGAACCACCCCTTCCGGGGGGTGGGGAGCCAACAATGAGACACCATCCTAGGTTTACTGTAACACTAACTCTCTTTGGAGAGGACAACGGTAGGTAGGCAGTTTGGGTGGGGCGCCACACCCTCGAAAAAATATCAAGGGTGCCCTATGGTCAACTCATGTGAGTCAGAAACTCACAGGAGAGTGTCAAGAGCATAAGTTGGCCTGACGCGATTTCGCATAGCAAGAAATCGCGAGAGGAAACTCGGGTCTAACGAACCAATGAGCCTTATTGATGAGGGCCATTGACGACAGAAAAGCTACCCCGGGGATAACAGAGTCGTCGCCGGCAAGAGCACATATCGACCCGGCGGCTTGCTACCTCGATGTCGGTTCTTTCCATCCTGGCCGTGCAGCATCGGCCAAGGGTGAGGTTGTTCGCCTATTAAAGGGGATCGTGAGCTGGGTTTAGACCGTCGTGAGACAGGTCGGTTACTATCTATCTGGAGTGTAAGGAGTCTGAAGGTAAGATGGAAATAGTACGAGAGGAACTTTCCGTCGTCGCCTCTGGTCGATCGGTTGTCCGACAGGGCAGTGCCGAGCAGCTACGCGATAAGGGATAAAAGCTGAAAGCATCTAAGCTTGAAACCTGACCTAAAAAGAGACTCCGTTGAGGACACGGGTAAAAGACCCGTTTGATAGGTCCGGGATGTAAGCACGAAGGCAACGACGTGTTCAGTCCGCGGATACTAACGTCCGATGCCGTCCGCTGAACTCAGACGAAATCCGGAGTACGCACCAATGACGCCTCACAGCCGAATCTAGTAAGGGTGTAACCCTTAAATAGGTTGGGCGACAATAGAGTGAGGCAACACAGCTTGCCAAGGTGGCGGAGCGGCCACGCGGTTGACTGCAGATCAACTACACCCCGGTTCAAGTCCGGGCCTTGGCTTCCATTCGGGCGCGAAACAGCCGATTGGGGAGAAAACCCTGCAGGGGTTTTCGACTCGACCGGCACTTCATTCCTGGATGTAACTGGTAATAGCGGCCATAGCAGAGGGGAAACACCTGGACCCATTCCGAACCCAGCAGTTAAGCCCTCTCACGTGCTGTGTTGTACTGAGGTGCGCGAGCCCTCGGGAAGCCCAGCTCGCTGCTATTACCTCCCTTTACTACGAACACTGTTCTTGTGTATTACTGTGCGAACGCCAGTAGTTTGTTCTCGACCGTTCCTTTTTGCGTAACGCACGTCTTTTACATCACTCACGTTCCGTTATCGCTTTGCTCCGCTGGAGTTATTCCTACCTTTTTCTATGGATTGTTCTTCAGCATGAGCGATAGCGAGCCGGAAGATATCCTCAAAAGCGAAACCTGATCGGAGAAAGGGGGGAACAGCCTCCCCATCCCCGCTGAAACTCTCCTGCAGCACCCTCTGGGGTATCCGGCACGATGCCCGGTGCGACTCCTCTCCGTCCTCGGAGTCGCGGGTGCTTCGGGGTTTTACATGGATGAGAGTTTCAAGTGATAATAGATCTCAAGTATGTGCCGCCGCTGCGGTGGCACCATCATATCTGTGGATGTTAATGCTTATTTAACTTTTGGCGAGTGTTGAATAAATTACCTTTACCTGTCCCGGGAGACCTGGTGCACCGGCTATAATACTGGTGGTGCCAGCATCCCCTCCAGCCATTTGTAGTCCGGGGTCGCGTGCAGGATAGCATTTGCATGCGGGCCGCAAGGGACAAATACGGTTCCGGAAACGATGTCTTCGGATGGAGTGGCGATGAAGATTTCCTCTCCCGTCCTGTTCGAGAGGAGGAGGGGATCTCCTGTTGCGGCAGTCAACTACCCCCGACTGAAGTCGGGGGCATGGTACCGTAGGTGGCACCACGCTCTTTATCATCGGAATATGCGGGCATGTCTTTGTAGTAGAGTTTTCTGCCCTGCGCAATCGTCCTTCCGCTCGTGATGAGGACGTTCATTGGAGTGCACTCTAACCCCGTAGCGATAACTTTCACGGAATGATGTTTACTTTCAACTAAAATTAGTAATTATATGTTTGCTCTGTGGCCGGCATGTTATGAGTACAAAGGGGGGCGCCGGCCTGCCGGGCATTCCGGTGCACTGTTACGCTCACGTAGCCATTACACCGTCGCGTACTGCGCCGCTGCCACCTTCTCCCGCTCAAACATCTCGCTGAGCGCAAACAGGTCGGCCCTGCTGAGATGGCGCTCCGCCAGGGCGAAGATATCCTCCTCTTCCGAGGCGAAATGCGCTTCGACCCTTCCTCTCAGGTCGACGAGCGCCGGCATCCATGCGTCGTCCCTGAGGGGGATCCTCTCGAACCGGGCAAGCGTCCCGCGGACTTCGGTGTGTTCGTCAAGCGATTGCCGGATCTCTTCCGGTACCACGTCCCGGAGCCATGCATACAGTGTGGCCTCTTCTGCATCCATGTGCCCCGGCAATTCGCGGCGGAGCGTGATGCACCGGATATCCCTCGTCTCGGGATTGCTCTCGAGTTCGTCAAAGAGACCCCTGATGAGGTCGTGATCCTGCCTGATCAGTTCAAGAATCTGTGGCATATGTGTCCTCCGTCCGGTTGAACAATAGGAGGTGCTGTACTTAACCATTTCGCCGGATTCTTCCTGTTCCGGCCAAAAAACTGGGGACGTCGATGCGTGCGCATCCGCCCGCATCAATAGCGCCCGATCGTTCAGCGTGCCGCAACCGGCATCGCGCTCTTCTTTGCCTCTTCGTATCGGCTGCCAAGGTTCGTGAGCTCGTCGCTGCCCATCTTCTGCTGCATCTCGGGGAAGATATGTTCCTCCTCCTCGCTGATATGGTGCTTCACGTTCTCCTTGATCACCGTTATCTTCGCCACCCAGACATCCTCCTCGGATGTGGATGCGCTGTCGAGCTGGGACAGCAGCGTCTTGACTGCGTTGTGCTCCTCGATCGACTCAAGGGCCATCTCCTGCATCCCTGACTCCATGAGTTTCGGGTATACGGCCTGCTCCTCCCCGACCATGTGCGGCATGAGGTTCTCCTTTAAGGTATTGTACTTTTGCTCCCGGTTGCTCGTGCCCTTGCTCGAGAGTTCCGAGAGTTGCGAGAGCACCATTTCGTGCTCCTGTTTCAGGATATCAACAACATTCTGGGCCATTTGATCACTTCTCCCTACCCTGCAGGGAGGCCTGCATGGGTGTGTCCAATATATATGGGTTGTGTCCGGATCTGGAATCTGGACTATAATTCCCCAATTTCTTCACCCGCCCGGAGGATCACAAGGATCAACCGGATGGTCACAGGTGGGCTTTCCACGTTACCCCTCGAACTGATCGCCGGTGCAGGGGAAGGACATCGTCCACTTACTGTCCGCCCTTCCGGGAAGACGGGCTTCCCGACCTCGGCGAGTCTCGTTTCCGGTACAGATCCGGCGACCGTTGTCGGAGTACGGTGGAATGCCGGATATCCATAAATGGTGCAGAAACATAGGACTGTGTATGCAAAAAGAGGAGCCGGACGCATCGAACCCCGATACAAAACTCCGGCGCGAGCTCGGGCTGCCTGCGGTCACCCTCTCGGGTGTGGGGATCATCCTCGGGGCAGGCATCTATGCCCTGCTCGGGGAAGCGGCCGGCATGGCCGGCAACGCTGTCTGGCTGACGTTCGCCATCGCCGCCGCCATCGCCGCGTTCAGTGCCCTGAGCTATGCCGAACTCTCGTCGATGTTCCCTCGTGCGAGTGCCGAGTTCGAGTATGTCTCGAACGCCTTCGGGAGGAAACTTGCGTTCGTCATCGGGTGGTTGATCATCTTCTCCGGCATCCTTGGGGCCGCAACCGTCTCGCTCGGGTTTGCCGGCTACTTCTCAGATCTCGTCGGCTTTCCGGTCATCCCCTCCGCGATCCTGATTATTCTCGTCCTTGCGGGAATCCTGTTCTATGGCATCAAGGAGACGGCCCGGGTCGCCATCGTCCTGACCCTCATCGAGGTCGGGGGAATTGTCATGGTCATCCTGATCGGCCTCCCGCACCTCGGGCGGGTGGACTACCTTGAGATGCCCCTTGGGGTCCCCGGCCTCCTGCAGGCGTCCGCGCTCGTCTTCTTTGCCTATATGGGATTCGAAGAGATGGTGAAACTCTCCGAAGAGACCAAAAACCCGGAGCGGACCATTCCCATCGCCCTGATCATCGCGCTTGCCATCTCTGTCCTCCTCTACATCCTGGTCTCCCTCGCCGCTGTATCGGTCGTCAGTTCCGAGCAGCTCGCCGCGTCCCGGGCGCCCTTTGCCGACGTCGCGTCCGTCGCTCTCGGCCCCGTGGCGTTCACTCTCATCTCCGTCATCGCTCTCTTCGCCACCGCAAACACCGCCCTCCTGATGATGATGGCATCGTCCAGGATCATCTACGGCATGGCCTCATCCTTCTCGCTTCCGGCGTTCCTCGGCCGGGTGCACCACCGGACGCGGACCCCCTGGACGGCCATCGTCGCCGTTGCACTCGCCTCCATGGCATTCCTCTTTGCCGGCGAGATCGGCTTCGTCGCGAACGTCACGAACTTCACGCTCTTTGTGACATTTGTTGTCATCAACGCGTCCGTGATCCTGCTCCGCTACCGTGCGCCGGATACGGTGCGGCCCTTCCGGATACCGGGGAGTATTGGGTTCCTGCCGCTCATCCCGGTCATCGGCATCATCTCCAGCCTCTTCCTCCTTGTCCAGCTGGACCCCCTGGTGCTGCTGGTCGGCGGGTTCCTGGTTGTCCTCGGTGCAGGGATCGCATTGGTGGGGGAGCAGGGGTCACGCGGGAAAGAAGTTTGAGCATCGCAATTGCTCTCGCTCCGGCCCCGAAAACGCTTTGCGTTTTCTCATGCTCCTGCCGTTTCGGCAGTCGCGCCCTTCGGTCCGTCGCACTTCTGGGTGGGCGGCCACCCGCTGCCTACCTCTCTGGCCCTTTTGCCCGGTAACGCTCGACCGGCCCGAAGGCTTCCAGCCTTCCGTCTTCGAGAATCGAGATGGCGCCATGGCCGCATGCGACAAGGCACCGGCGGCCGGTCGGGGCAAGTTCTTCGTCAAGGTCCTGGATCAGTTTGAGTAGCGCCTTCCTCTCCTGGCGTGCGCAGTCGCTGTCGACGTTGACCGACGTCACCAGGAAGTCGGCGAGCGAATTGTAGCGTTTCCGGTCCTCATTGAGGCTCCCGAAGTTGATCAGGGTGTCAGCGGTAAAGATGATCCCGTGCCCCGGACAGAAGAAATAGACCTGGCCGTGCATGTGTCCCCCAAGAGACTCAAGGACCTCGAACTCGAGGTCGTGGACCCGGAACCGCGCAAGGATAGGAAAGATCGACCGTGTGCCGATCCTCTCCGCCGGGAAGACCTCGGGGTTCTTCGGCGGATTGAAGTACGAAAAGAGGTTGATGACGGTCGTGTAGACCTCCTCGAGGATCGAGGACTCGCTGCGTGAGCCGTATGCCCGGTTCGCCCGTCGGATGATCTCGAGCGACCCGGTGTGTGTGTACGCTTTCGCGTCAAAAAGGCCGCCCGCCCCGCAATGGTCCGCGTCGGCGTGGGTGATGTAGATCCTGTGGATCTTTCCAGGGTCCCCGAGACCGTAATGCCGGAACATCCGCATGGCGTCCTCATGGTAGATGCCGTATCCGGTATCGATCATGACGGTCTCGTCCGGGGCGCGGAGCAGGAAGATGTTCCCGCCACCCGGCATCTGGAAGCAGAAGACCTCGACGGCGTCGCTCAAGCGGATATGCTGGACGTCCGCGTAAAATTGGTCTCCCGTGGTGTTCTTGAGTGTCCGTCCCGTGAGCAGGATGCTCTCAAAAACTTCTTTTGGATCCTGGCCGAGGCTGTTGAGTTCCTGGACTATGTGGTTGACGTCCTGCAGAAGGGAGAGCAGGAACTCGTCCTCGGCCGTCCCGATCAGCCCCCGGACCGCCTGGGCGAACCTGACGTAGAAGACAGTGTCGTCAAGCTGCTCGCCGGTCGTGTCGTACTCGAGGATCTCAAGGCGGTAGCGTGACTTTAACCGGTCGAGCAGGCTCTCCACAATAGCGGTCTCTTCGACGTTTAAACTGATGGTGACCCTGCCGGAGGAACCCCTTCGGTCGTCGAAGTCGATGTAGGCGATGTTCGCCCCCGCTCCGGTGATGTAGGTGAGGAGTTCGAAGAGGGAGCCGGGTTCATGGGGGACGTATACGGAAAATCTGAGGAATCCGAGCGTGGGCAGCGATTCCTGGAGATAGCCGATCGCGTGGAGGTCTTGCTTCATCCGGGAGTAACTCTCCGGCGTGGTGGTCACCTCAAAAAAGACCGTGGCGGGATCGATCCTGCGATCGTACTGGATGCGGATGATGTTGCCCGAGTAAGACTTGACGATTTCGGCCGCGCGATGCAGCGCGCCCGGTTTGTCGGGCATTCTGGCGACAAAAGAATACTTATTCACCCGGTTCACCTTGTGATTTTTATAGGTGAGTGGCCGTCCTATAAGCACTTTTTTGTGTGTAACGGCGAACGAGAACGGGAAAAGAGCATTCCGGTGCCCGTACGCCGCTTCCCCGTGACAGGTCACGCCGGCGCGATCTTTGAGCGCACCGCCTCCACCCAGGAGCGGATGGCTTCCCAGTCACGGAAGTCTCCCGTTTTTGCCCGGATCATCGTAACGATGGCACGGTCGGTGAAGGACAGGCGACTGCTCTCCAGTTTTCCCGGAAAGATACCGATCTCCACCGGGTTTACGAGCATCCTGACCTGGTCCATCGACGCCTCCGCCTTTCGGAGGATATCGGGCCCGCCGTCTGCGACCGTGAGCCCCACGGCAAAGTAGGCGACCGGGATGGTGCGCAGATACTGCTGGTTTTTCTCGATGAAGACCTGCGATTCCGGGAGCCATTTCCCCATGTAGATCGGACTCCCGATGACGGCCGCCCGATACGGGGAGAGGTCCTGGACTTCGCCCACCGGCTGCACGTCGACCGTAATGCCCGCTTTCCGGAGTTCTTCGCCGATCGCCTCCGCCACCTCTGCGGTCGAACCGTAGCGGGTGGCATAGGCAACAAGAATCCTGTCTGCCATAATACAGGTATCTCTCGTTCGATTGGTTTTATTCATTGCGGAAGGTACCGCGTTAGGTTCTTATGGGTTGGTTCCCCTGTAGGTTCGATGGCGACACGAGAAGAGGGTGCTAAAAGATGGTACCACAGAGGCCAGGCTCTTTGCAACGCCAGAGACTACAATAAAGCGGTCACGTGTTACGATAAAGCCCTTGAACTCACCCCTGACGACCCGGTTCTCTGGAGGCGGAAAGGGTTTGCTCTCATCAAAGCCGGCCGTTGCAATGAGGCGCTCGCCTGCTTTGACCGGGCACTCGCCCTCGATCCCGAAGACGCGACAGCCTGGCAGAGGAAGGGATACGTTCTCGCGCACCTCGGGGAGCACAACAGCGCCATCGCCTGCTGCGATAAGGCGCTCACGCTGGATCCGGAGCATCTCCTCACCTGGCAGTGCAGGGGCTGGGTGCTCGGGGCCATGTGCTGCTACGACGAGGCGGCAACCTGCTACGAGACGGTCCTCTCGATCGATCCGGAGCGGGGCTCCGCGGCCTGGCACCGGGACTTCATGCGGCAGAAGAGGGATCTTGCGGCTCTTGCGTCCGAGATTCGGGAGGTCGAGCGCACCATCGAGGTGCCGGCCTGCATCCGCGACGTCGCCCGCGAGCGGGACTACAGGAACGTCGGGCTCGCCCGGGCGGTGCTCCAGGAACTCGCCCGGAGGGCGGAGAGGCCGGCGATCCAGCGCCGGTGAAGCTGACCGTGTTCACCGGAAATCCATCTTTTATCCCTCTTGCGTGAGGCACAAGGCTCTTATGAAGCGGAGTTGGAGCACAGATGGTGCGACTTGCGGGGAACGCGAAGAGTGGTAGTGGGTGGAGTACCTACCGCTGCACCTTAACGCCGCTCAAGCTCCGCTTGTGCTCGCACTTCGTACTTTAACGCTGTTCGAACACCGTTCCTACGACCTCTTCTTCGTACTGCCCATAATTTAGTCGAAATAAGGCAAGAGCCCGGTGCTGTGGACCGCGGAGGAGGAGCGCGAAGCGCGGGCGGGGTGCGACGAATGGGACGTCCGGATCTTGAGAAGACCGAAGGTCTTCGAATGGGGGTTAGAGGTAGCAATTTACGAGATGGAGACCGGGGAGGGGGCTGCACTCCCCTCGAAGAACTTCGTTCTTCTCGTGGTCCGTTCCTGTCGGAACATCGCGCCTCGCACCTTCGGTGCTCACGTTCGCTTTCGCACACGCCTCGAAACCCTGCGGGTTTCTCGAGCTCCGTCCTTTCAGGACGTCGTTCTCCGGAGCGTCGTTCCCCCAATGGCGATATCCCCTTGAAATCCGTGCCAACATCTGTCAGAGCCGGAGACTGTGGGTCGCCCTCGCTCGGCCGGTCGTTTCAAAAAAAGTTGTATGGAGAAGGGGCCTACCCCGTCCGGCGAACCCGCTTCACCGGTGCGCGAAGTACGCGCTCACCCGGCCGCCTTCCACCGAGTCGATCCGGGCGAACCCGATCCGCTCGAACTGGATGACGTGGTCCGCCTCCCCGGCGACCGGCGGCTCGCAGAACCCCTCGAGGCTCCCGTCCTGCCGCAGGAGAGTGCAGGGGAGTTTCGCGTCCGCCGGCAGCCACTGGATGATCGGCGCCTTCTCGCGCCGGGCCTCCTCGAGCGAGTCGCCCGCGTAAGATACGCGCGGCTCCTCGCCGTCCCACTCGATCTTCACGTTGTAGAGGTCCTTTAGCCGGACCATGCTCTTGCCCGCGATATCCGCCCGCGGGAGGAGGATCGTTCCGGCGGCGACGAGGGTGCGGACCCCCCGGGATGGGTCGTTCGGGTGCAGTGCCGCGTGGGCCTCGTGACGCGGAGCCCCCTCGACGGTCACCTCGATTGGATCCGGCACGAAGAAGTAGCGGTTCGCCTTCGGGTCGACGAGTTCCTTGTTCCGGGAGTAGAGGTTCTCCCACGAGAACGATATGTCGGTCTCGCCGATACCGATATCGACCATGGCGTTTCGGACCGCCTCGGGCTGGATACCCCGGCGCGCGATCGCCCGGAGCGTCCCGAGATGGATGTCGTCCCAGCCCGTGTAGAGACCGCTCACTATCCCCTCGCGCATCCCCGACGTCGAGAGGACGACGCCCGATATCCCCATCCGGCCATAGTGTCGGTAGACCGGCGGCTTCCAGCCGAAGTAGTCGAAGATGTAGCGCTGTCTCCGCGTGTTTGCGATATGGTCCTTCCCGCGGATCACGTGGGTGATCCCGAGCAGGTGGTCGTCCACCGCGACCGAGAAGTTCATCAACGGAAAGACCGTAGCGTCCACCCGCGGGTGGAGGGGCGTATTCACGATCCGCATCGCGGAGTAGTCGCGCATCGCCGGGTCGGGGTGGGCGAGTTCCGTCTTCACCCGGACGGTCGCATCGCCCTCGTAGAACTCCCCATCAAGCATCTGCTGCCAGAGTTCCAGGTTCTCCTCCACCGTACGTTCCCGGCAGGGGCACGCCCTGCCCTTGAGTTTGAGTTCCCGGAAACGCTCAGAATCGCAGACGCAGACGTAGGCGCCGCCGAGTTCGATAAGTTTCCTGCACCAGTCGTAATAGATATCGAGCCTGTCACTCTGGTAGACGATATCGGTGATCCCGAGCCCCAGCCACGCGATGTCTTCCCGGACCATGTCATATGCTTCGGGATCGACCCTCCGCGGGTCGGTGTCCTCGATACGGAGGACGTACCGCCCTCCATAGCGCCGGACATAGTAGTCGTTTAAGATGGAGGCCCGGGCATGCCCGAGGTGCAGCGGCCCGCTCGGATTCGGTGCAAACCGCATCACCACGCCGTTCTCCGCGCCCTCAAGGGCGGGAAGTTCCCGGACGTGTTCGTGCGTCTCGGAAGGTTCGGCGAGGAGTACGGGGGCGAGTTCCAGAAGGCGGCTCTTCCTCTCCGCCGCGGTCATCTTCGCCACCTCTGCGACCACTTTTCCCGCGAGCGGCCCGATCTCCCGTGCACGGCTCCGGAACTCGGGGTGCTTGCCAAGCACCGTGCCGATGACTGTCCCGCTCTTCGGGGCGCTATCGTGCTTCACTGCGTTCTGCAGAGCGTAGATAAAGAGCAGGTGCTCAATATCGGTCTCCATGGTATCAGTTGCCTCGGGCGATGAAGAAATCGGCGATCTCCGCAAGAAGCCGCTTCTCCTCCGAGTCGGGGAGGACCGAAAGCGCCTGCTTTGCGATGGTGGCCCGCTCGACGGCAACGGCACGCACCTCTTCGACGATGCCCTCGTCCTGCAGCCGGGCGATGAGATCGTCGATCTCGGCACCGGTAAGTGCCCTCCGGTACGGAGCGAGATCGATCCCCCTCTCGCGTGCCCGGATGGCGATCAGGGTCTGCTTCCCTTCCCGGATGTCCGAAGCGCGGTCCTTGCCGCTCGCCTCAGAACTTGCAAGGAGATCGATGAGATCGTCCTGAATCTGGAAGGCAACACCGCTGTTCACCCCGAACTGGTAGAGGGCATCGGCCTGGACCGGGTTCGCACCCGCAAGGATCCCGCCGATGGCGGCAGACGCGCCGTAGAGCACCCCGGTCTTCTTGCTGACCATCTCCAGGTATTCCATCTCCAGGACGTCGTGGCGCTTCTCGAACGCCATATCCATGCTCTGCCCCTCGCAGATCTCGGTGCATGTCCGGGCGAGCATCTTCACCGCGCGGATCTTGGCGGTTTCGGAGGCATCCGAGAGGCAGATGAACTCGAACGCCTTCGCGTACAGGACGTCCCCTGCAAGGATCGCCGTCGGCTCATCCCAGACCGTATGCACCGTTGGGACACCGCGCCGGGCGGCGTCGCCGTCCATGATATCGTCGTGGATGAGGGTGAAGTTGTGGGTCAGTTCAAGCGAGAGCGCCGCCGGGATCAGGTCGTCCGAGCTTCCTTTCCTCACCGCATCTGCAGCGAGTATGACGACCGCCGGGCGGAGGCGTTTGCCGCCCGCAAGCAGCAGGTGGGCGCTCGCCCGGAAAAGGTCGCCGTGGACGTCTCCGAAGTAGCGGTGAATAACTTTGTCGATCCGGTCAGCATTCTTCTCCAGGTAGTCTTCTAGCGTCGTCATGCACTATCTCCTACTTTATCAGGAGGCTCTTGCCGTTCCTCATGACGTGGAGGTCGTTTCCAAGCGTATACCCGATCTCCTCCGCGAACTTCGCATAGCCTCCGGTCATCCCGATATCGCCGTGCGACGGGATGACGTGCTGGGGGTTTAAGAGATGGAGGAACTCGTAGTGGTCCTCCCGGTAGGCGTGACCCGAGACGTGCAGCTCGTCGAAGATCCGCACGCCCGCCATTTTGGCGCGAGCTTCGACCAGGTAGCGCTGCCCGTAGTTCATCGGGTTCGGGATCACCTTTGCCGAGAAGAGGATCTTGTCGCCCTTCTCCAGTTTGTAGGGGGTATCTCCCATCACGATCCTCGTCAGGATGGCGCCCGTCTCCCCCTGGTGGCCGGTGACGATCGGGAGGAACTTGTCCTTCCCGGTCTTCATGATCCGCCTGAGCGTCCTATCAACGGTCCGGCGGTTGCCGAACATCGAGAGCGATTCGGGGAACCCGACCAGTTTCAGCTGTTCTGCCGCCGAACTGTAGCGCTCCATCGACCGCCCGAGCAGGACCGGTTTCCTGCCGATCTCGTGGGCGCATTCGGCGATGGTCTTGACGCGGGAGATGTGCGACGAGAACGTCGAGACGAAGAGAGCGCTTTTGTCGTCCTCGTAACTCGTGATGGTGTCCCGAACCAGGTCCCGTGCGATCTTCTCGCTCGGGCAGCGTCCCTTATCGGCAATGTTGACGCTCTCCGTGATGAGAGCGATGACGCCCTCCTTCCCGATCTGGCGCAACCGGGCGAAGTCCGGCGGCTCCCCGAGCACCGGCGTCCGGTCCAGTTTGAAGTCGTTCGCATAAACGACCGCGCCCCGCGGTGTGTGCAGGACCGGAAAGACCGTGTCGATGATCGAGTGCTGGGCACGCACGAACTCGAGCGTGAGGTGCGGGGAGATGGTGTAGCGCTGTCCGGCTTTCAGGGCGAAGAGTTTATTGTTCACCCCGAACTTCTGTTCGCCTGCAATCTGTTGCCTGATCAGTTCTGAGGTATAGGGCGTGCTGATGATCGGGGCGTTGTAGCGGTGCGCCAGTTTCGGTATCGCACCGATGTGGTCCAGGTGCCCGTGCGAACAGACGATCGCCTTGACACTCCCTTCTACCGCATTCATGATGGTGTCATCAGGAATGGCCTTCATCTCGATCAGGTCCAGAGAATGCATATTCTCGATATCAGCATCCTCATGGATCATCACCTGGTCGAGGCGTAGGCCCATATCAAAGATGACGATTTCCTTTCCGCAGCGGACGGCAGTCATATTTCTGCCGACTTCGTTATATCCGCCCACTGCTATGATCTCAATATCCATGTAGCCTCCTTGTTGGGATGTTTGTTTCGTGATTAGTCGCTGTTTCTAAGCATTTGCCGGGTCAGGCCGGTTATATACGTCCGTGCGTGCCGGAGATCCCGTGTCGACCGGGATCCCGTCAGGAACATCGCCACGCGAAGTTCGCGGTGCATCGCCTCGATGGCCGCAGAGAGAGCATCATCGCTCTCCATGGCCGGTTTTAAGAGAGGGAGCGCCATGCCCCCGAGGTCCGCCCCGAGGGCAATTGATTTCGCGATATCGACACCCGTTCGGAGTCCGCCCGTCGCGATGATCGGGCCTCCCGCCGTCCGGACCTCACAGAGGCTTACCACCGTCGGTATGCCCCAGGAGAGGAACGCTTCCCCGAGATCGGCGAGCCTGGAGTCGTTCGCCCGCAGGCGTTCGATCTTTGCCCATGATGTGCCCCCGTAGCCGCCGATATCGATAGCGCTCGCTCCTGCTCCCCGGATAACCCTTGCCGTCCCGGCGGATATGCCGGAACCTGTCTCCTTCACGATGACCGGGTAGGAGAACTCTTCACAGAGGTACCTGAGCGCTTCGAGGCACCCCTCTGTGTTATGATCGCCCTCCGGCTGAATCGCTTCCTGGAGCGAATTGATGTGGATGGCGATCGCCTGTGCATCGATCATCTCGACAGCCCGTTCCGCCCACTCGATGCCGTGGTCGCGGAGCTGGATGATTCCGAGGTTTGCACAGAGGAAGGCACGCGGCGCTTCCTCCCGCACGACGGTGAAACTCTCCTCCAGTTCGGGCTTTTCCAATGCCGCTCGCTGAGAACCGACACCCATGCCGAGGTTATACCGTTCGGCGGCACGTGCCAGCCGCCGGTTCACCTCGAGGGTGTCCGGGTGTCCTCCGGTCATCGCTGCAATGAAGAGAGGGGAGCCGAGTGCTCTACCGAGGAACCGTGTTTTCGTCTCGATTGCATCCATGTTGCACTCGGGAAGAGCGTTATGGACCAGCCGCACATCGTTAAACCCGGCATCGCCGGCCTCGACAGGCTGCTCACAACAGATGACCAGATGATCCCGTTTCCGTGAGGATGTGGCGGTCTCGTTCGTCATGGCATACCCCTTCCGATTATCGTTCCGCCATGCCCGGTGCCGTCCAGGAACCGGCCAATCTTTGAGACATGGAAGATGTGCGAATCGATGCCTCCATCGGCCAGCGCCAGGAGTTCTGCAATCTTGCCCTGCATGCCTCCGGTCACATCGGTGTTTCCCGATCCGCCAACATCGAGTGATTCTGCCGTGCTCCGGTCGATACGCGGGATGACCTGGCCGTTCTGCAGCACCCCGGGCACGTCGGTTGCAAGGCCCACGCGCCGGCTCGCGAGAGCGGCGGCAAGACGGGTCACGAGCTGGTCGCCCGAGACTATGCAGGAGCCCCGGAGACGGTCCATCACCACGTCGCCGTGCAGCACGGGGACGATCCTGTGTTCTGTCATTTCGGCGATGTGGCGGGTCTCGAACGAGACCAGACGTCCGTCTTGTGCGAGCGCGAGATCGAGCGGGTGGATGCCGATCGCCTCGACCCCCGCGTCCCGCAGGGCATCGACGACCGCGGTGTTCAGGCTTGAGACGGCCGCGTGTGTCTCATAAACGCCGGGAACATTCTCCCTGGTGAGACCGTCGTTGATGCGGTAGCGCCGGGCCTCCGGGTGCCCGCATGACCCTGCACCGTGGACAAGCACGAGCGCGGTCTCTCGGTGTGCGCCAAGCTCTTCCGCAACCTCGTGCAGGCGAGCGTGATCGATAGCGCATTCTCCCGACTTGTCGGTGATCACGCTCCCTCCCAGTTTCAGTACCACGGTCTCAGTCATGCTTCTCTTTTCTCGCGCCGTCTGTATCGATCGTTGTGATAATTGCTTTTCCCTCGCAGGCCTCAATGGCCCCGGCAACCCGGCTCTTTGCACGGCGGGGGCAGAGGGCAATGATGCACCCGCCGCCTCCTGCTCCCGTGATCTTCGCGCCGTATGCGCCGCTCGCCCTCGCCGCGAGGACGAGTTTGCTGCTGACCGGATGCCCCACGCCGAGCGCCTCCAGGAGGGCGTGGTTTATGTCCATATACTGCCCGAGTTCCTTCGGGTTGCTGATGTTATGGAGGGCGGCAAGCGTCACCGCCCCGATAGCGTCGAGTATCGGGTTTGCGACACCCGGCTGCTTTCGTCGCAGATTCCCGACCAGTTCCACCATCTTCGCGGTGCTGTGCGGCACCAGGGTATTCCCCACCACGATCTGCAGGTTCTCGGGAGGAAGTCTCCGCTTGGAGCCCCCTGTGATGAGCACCATCCCCCCGTTTGCCGAGACGTAGGTGTCGGTGGGGCTTGCCCTCCCTTTCTGGACCTTCTTTTCGATGGCAAACGCAGCTTCGGCGATATACTCGCGGGTGTGCCCGAGACGGAACTCGTCGTTGATTGCAGAAAGCGTGGCCACCGTCACCGCGGCTGACGATCCGAGCCCGGATGAACTCTGCAATTGTGAGTGGACGTATACGCTGCCCCGGACCCCCATCAATTTGAAACACTCGTCGATGTAGGGTGATTTAGGACGTGTCGGGTTGCGGGATTTCCTCACCGTGACAAAGACGCGAGGTTTGATCGCCATCGCGACTCCCGGCTTACCATAGACCACTGCATGCTCGCCGAACAGGAATATCTTGCCCGGCGCGCTCCACGTTGCCAAATTACACCACCGCTATCGCCGCATACCCCACAACCTGATTGTAATCCTCCGTCACGTCGCCGCTGGTCGTATACCGCAGGAGTTCCCCTCTCTCTGCACCGAGCGATTGGCATGTGATGCACATGGCGGCGATTGGGCCGTAGCCACAGACCGTGGCGCCGGTCTCCCGGAGTCGGTGATAAAACTCCGGCACGTCCAGGGTTTTGAGTGCATCGATTACAGTGAGGTCATGCCGGCGGGCCACCTCGTCCGGGACGTAGTGAGAGAAATCGCTCGAGGCGACAATCCGCACGTTTCGTCCCGTGTGCTCGATCGCCTGAAGCAGGTGCTCTGCGAGGCTCACTGCCGCCTCATAACTCTGGTCTCCCATAAGAACGGGCGCAACCCGTGCTCTCGGGAACCGGTATTTGATGAACGGCATCTGCACCTCGATCGAGTGCTCGCTCCGGTGCGATACCTCATCGACCTCGATATCCAGTGCGTCGACAAATCCTGTATCGACGTCTACGATTCCAAGAGGCGTCGCCCACGGGACGGCAGAGGCACTGGTCATGTATCCCCGGTGGCTCGGACCGATGACGACGAATGTGCCGTCAAAATCAGGTGGTATGGTAGAGAAAGCACAGGCTCCGGTCTCCCCCGAGTAGACGTAGCCTGCATGGGGAGAGACGACACCCCGGGCTGTGATGCCCGGAGCCTTGTTTCGGAAGAATGTTTCCAGCAGTTGCTCCAGATGCCTGGGCTCGGCAGGATAGAACATTCCCGCTACACTGCATGGGCGCATATCCATCAAGGTTGAGCTCTTGTGCTTTGGATCTTATAACTCTGTCTCAAAGTCTTCGGGAGTGAGTGATGTGGCCACACCGCGCAGGCGGAGCAGTTCCTTTGTCAGGAGGTAGTAGATCACCGAGAGTGCTTTTCTGCCCTTGTTGTTCGTTGGGATGACCACATCGACGTACTTCGTCATGTTGTTGGTGTCGCAGAGTGCGACGATCGGGATACCGGCCTGGACTGCCTCGGTGATCGCCTGGGAGTCACCGATGGGGTCGGTCACCACGATCACGTCGGGCTCGATGTACTTGTTCAGGCGCTGGTTGGTGAGCATCCCGGGGATGAACCGGCCGATGACGGCCATGCCGCCGATAGCGTCGGCGAACTTCTTCGCCGGGTACTGACCATACTGCCGGGAGGTGACAACCAGGATCTTCGCGGGTTCAAACTGCGAAAGGAACTGCGCAGCGACCTTAACCCGCTCGTCGGTTGCCTGAATGTCCAGGATATACAGCCCATCCCCGCGGACGCGGTAGATGAACTTCATCATGTCCTTGCTCTTCTGCTGGGTGCCGATGTGCACACCTGCCGCGAGATACTCCTCAACGGGTATTAGTGGCTCTTTCAATTCTATTCCAAGTTCGTTTCCTGTCAAGTTAGATCAGCTCCTCTATGCGAATCAGTTCGTTCAGTTTGGCTATCCGTTCTCCGCCGACCACGCCGGTCTTGAGGAAGATGCACCCGAATGCGGTTGCAAGGTGCGCGATCGTCGCGTCGGTGGTCTCTCCGGACCGGTGGCTCATGACGGTCTCCATTCCGCTCTCCTGGGCGAGGTGTATCGCCTCGAAGGTGTCGGTGAGCGTTCCGATCTGGTTCGGTTTGATCAGGACGCAGTTTGCTGCGCATGTCTCGGTGCCTTTCGTGATACGTTCGACGTTGGTCACAAAGAGGTCGTCTCCGCAGATCAGGCAGCGGTCCCCGACCTGTTCGGTCAGGTCGGCGAATGCATCGAAGTCTTCCTCGAAGAGAGGGTCCTCGATGTAGATGAGGTTGTAGCGGTCGACGAGATCCGCCATGTAGGCGATCTGCTCTTCCCTGGTCCGCGCCGCATCCTTGTAGCGGTAACGCTCGCCGTCCCAGAGTTCGCTTGCCGCCACGTCGATGCCCATCCGGACCTCGACGTTCATCTCATCGGAGACAGTGTTGATTGCCTCAGTGATGATCTCGAACGCTTCGATGTCGGTTATGGCAGGAGCCCACGCGCCTTCATCCCCCTTTCCGGAGAGTCTGCCCTGCTTCTGCAGGATCTTCTTCACCGCGCCGTGAACGGCAGCATTGACGAAGACACCCTCCGTTGCGCCGGAGGCCCCGGTGGGGACCACCAGGAACTCCTGAATGGATGTGGCATTCGGGGCATGCGCGCCTCCGCCGATGACGTTGCCGAGCGGCAGGGGCGTCTCGCTGGCAAATGCACCGCCAAGGTAGCGGAAGAGTTCAAGGTCAAGAGACGATGCAGCCGCCTTTGCACACGCAAGCGAGAGTGCTACGGCGACGTTTGCGCCGATTGAACTGAAGTCGGGTGTTCCGTCGTTCTCTCTGAGTAATGCGTCGAATGTGATCTGATCGCGGGTGTCTTCACCGATAAGCGATGGAATCAGGTTTTTCTGCGCGTCCTCGACAGCTTCACGCGGCGGCCGTACCTTCGCTTCATAGGTTCCGGTGCTGGCACCGCTCGGGGCGCAAGCCCGCCCAAAGCCGCAACTCGTGTGGATTTCGGCCTCGACGGTCTCGTTTCCACGGCTATCGAGGATTGTTCTTAAGGTAATCTGTTCGATGGTCGTCATCAGATCACTACTTTCTCTTCACCGTTATAGGGATCACGTCTCGATCGTACTCTTCAAGTGCGATCTCGAGCGGCTCTGTTTTTGGCGTTTTGACCAAAACCGGTGCACCCATCGATATCTGAAGAGCACGAGCCCCTATAATCCGCGCTCGTTCATATCGGGTATACGATTCCATCGTGTAGCCTCAAAATCATTAGTGATAAAATGGGGTCGCTGAGATTTGAACTCAGGTCACAGCATCCCGAACGCCATAGGATGGCCAGGCTACCCCACGACCCCTCATTGGTACGGATTCAGGTCCTCCACTACTACCTTGTGCGTCAACAGCATCCGCCTGCAGCAATATCGCTCCAGGCCGAGATCGTCGAGGATCCGTTTTGGATCCTCGCCCGCATCCCGCCGCTCCTCGAACTCCTTCCAGGCTGTAGAGATGACTTTACCGCATGTAAAACATCGTACGGGTATCATAATAATGGTCCTGCATCCCTTATATCTCTTTCCTCACCGGTAGGACTTCTGGAACTTTGCCCGTGCGCCGGAGCCGTGCGGTTTCTTGGCTTCTTTCTGCCGCGAGTCATTTACGAGCAGAGTACGGTCATACGCGAGGAAAGCGTCCTTAATCTGCGGGTCGTTGTGCCACTCCACGATGCCGCGTGCAAGCGCCGTCCGGACTGCCTCGGCCTGCCCCATCGTACCGCCGCCGGAAACATCGATCGCCGCATCGACACCGTCGAGCGCGTTCGGAGCCAGCAGCAGCGGCTCGGCGATCTTCATACGAGTCAACTCGTTCCCGTAGATCTCCAGGGGTACGGAGTTGATGCGAACCCGGCCGTTGCCGGGTTTCAGGGTCGCCCGGGCGATTGCCGTCTTTCTCTTACCGCTTGTATTGATGATCTTTGCCATTCCATCACCCTACTTTAATATTTTGCTCCGAGGTTGGTGCTTATCGCCCCGATCGTTATATACCTTGGGCTGCTCAGCCGGTCGATGTGAGCGCTCTCCAGCGTTTCGGTTTCCATCCCGGCGAGCTCTACTGGAACGCCGACATAGGTCTTGATCCGCTTGAATGCGGCGATACCGCGCTCGCGCTTGTATGGCAGCATGCCCCGTATGGTGCGCTTGACGATATGATCGGGCCTGCGCGGGAAGAACGGACCTCCCTCACGAGACCCCCGCTCGCGCTTTGTGGTGTAGTTCGCGAGCACGTGCGCCCGGTTTCCGGAGACGATTGCTTTTTCCGCGTTCACGATGGCGATCTCCTCGCCGGCAAGCGCACGCTGCGCGACGATGCTAGCCATTCTTCCGAGCCGTAGTCCGTCTGCGTCGATAACTGTAACCATTCGTCTCACCTGAGGATCCGTACCCTGCTCCCCTTCGGGTTGTCCCGAACGAGGTCCTCGATGGTCATGCACGTTCCGTTGGCACCGGTGATCTTGCTCACTGCTGCCTCGGAGAAGTCCAGGGCGGCAATCTTCACCGGCAGGCGGAGCGCGCCGCTGCCGAGCACCTTGCCCGGCACCAGGATTGTCTCGCCTTCGTTCGCGTACCGGTCGATCTTGCTGAGATTCACCTCAGCGTAATTCTTCCGGGGTGCATCCAGCCTCTTTGCAATCTCGCGCCAGATGTTCGCCTCATGTAAGCGTGACGCGTCTTTGAGCGTCACGATGAGGGCGGTCAGCCGGGGGTTCGATTTAGTCTCGGTTGTCTTCTTCATTCAGTCCCCTCTCCCGTTATCTCGTTCATCACGTCTGCCAGGTCGTCTGATGATTTCTGGATATACTGTAGCGCTCTCTCGATGATCTCCCGGACGGGCATTGAGCCGTCGCCTTCCACCACGAAGATGAACCTGTTCGGAGCGGCATCAATATGGATGGCTGCTTCGGCTCCGATGCCGCCGGCAAGGCATGCCCGTTCGCAGAGCCTGCAGAGAGAACAGAATTCCTGCCGTCCCTCGATGACCCGAACTTTCCCCTGTTCTGCTTCGAGCACGCCCCTTGGACATTCGTCGACGCACATGCCGCACCCATCGCACCGCTCATCGATGATAATCTCGGGGTAATTCTTATAGCCGCAGGCGGTCGTCGCCTGCCACTTGGCATGCTCTTTTCCGGTGCCGACGATGGCGTATGCTTCGAGTACGACCTTCTGGTCCCGCGCAAGATCGATGATGGGGATTTTCTCCTCCGCCGGTGCAGCGTCGGGATCCTGAGGGATCAGATCGTTCGAGTAGACGGTCCTGGGCCCCTCAACGGAGAGCGTATAGGTGGCGGTGCAGATAGGGCATCCGACGCCTTCGCAGGAGCACTCGCTGCGCGGCTTGTAACGCTTCAGGTCGGTCCGGAGAGGTATGAGCCCCAGCCGGTGTGCCAGCATCTCATCGAAGAGAACACTTGTGTTATCGTAGATACGGATATCTTCGATGGCGAGCGTCGGCACTTCGCTGATCATCGCCCGCCGGAACGTGTTGGCGAACGATGTGGAAACGCCGCTAAGGGTGAATTTGGCGACTCTCTCATCCAGTCGAGAAAACGCTATCTCCATTACACTCTCCTTCCTCTCCGGCCGCCTTTACCGCGGATGCCGTCATGGGGCACCGGGGTGACATCTTCGATGCGGCCGATCCTCATCCCCGCACGGGCGAGGGCACGGATCGCTGCCTGAGCGCCGGGCCCCGGGCTCCGCTGTTTGCCGCGGCCGGGTGCACGGACCTTCACGTGGACGCCGGTGATTCCCTTGTCGCGTGCGTTCTGTGCGACCTGGATTGCCATCTGCATGGCTGCGTAGGGAGAGCTCTCGTTCCTGTCCTGCTTCACGACCATGCCGCCGCTGCTCTTGGTGACTGTCTCCGCTCCGGAGAGATCGGTGACGGTGATAATGGTGTTGTTAAAGGAGGCAAAGATGTGTGCAATGCCCCATTTCTCTTCTGCCATAATATTACCTCATTCCTGTGCGGGCGATGCGGCTTCTCTCAGGGTGAACGTCGTTCGTGAACGGGGATGGGCCGTAGTAGGAGATCTCCTGCTCTTCGGCTCTCGCGACCCGGTAGCTCGGCACGGTCACGCGGCGACTGGAGATCGCGATGTGGCCGTGGGTGATGAACTGGCGAGCCTGTTTTGGGGAGCGTGCGAACCCCTTCCTGAGGACCAGTGTCTGGAGGCGGCGGTCGAGTTGCTGCTCGACTTTCAGCGCAAGAACATCACCGACGTCGGCGTTCTCGCCGACGAGACCGTAGCGGTGCAGGTGGTTGATAAGTTGGTCTCTCTTCTTCTGGTAGTCCTCGGTGCTGAGTCCACCTGAGCGGAGTGCTACCAGTTCACGGGCGGCAGCGCGGTATTTCCGCAGCACGCTCTGGGCTTTCCAGAGTTCACGCTTGTTTCGGAGCCCGTAATCGATGATGAGCCGCTTTTCGTCCTCAAGTCTGGTCTTCTCGAACCGGCGCTTGGGTGTCGCGTATTGCTTGTGGTTTTTTCCAGGATATACCATTCAATCACCGCTCAGTTCTTCTTTCTCTTGACACCGACAGTCGTGCCCGTTCTTCCGGTAGACTTGGTGCGCTGACCGCGGACCTTCTGTCCGGTCTCGTGCCTGATGCCGCGGTAGCTGCGCATCTTTCTCATGCGGTTGACGTCGTCATCATTCATCATGGTAAGATCGTTGCCGAGGAGGTGGCGGATCTCTCCGGTGTAGACGTCTTTTGGGCGGTTTACCATCCAGTCGGGCACCTGTTCGGTGTAGGTGTCGACGGCGTTTGCGATCCGCCCGACGGATTCGTCGTCCAGCTTGCCGAGCACGGCATGCGGATCCACGGCGGCAAGGGCGGTGATGGTGCGCGACGTGTGCGGACCAATGCCCTTGATCCCCGTCAGTGCGATGTGCACTGCCTTGGTGCCGTCGAGATCAGTGTTCCTGATTCGAACAAAGTACTTTATCTCTTCTTCATCCATGTGATCGCCTCATCATCGACGTTGTCGGTGAAAGCGCTGAGGGAGGGATTTGAACCCTCGAGTCCCAGGGGGACACAGGTTTAGCAAACCTGCGCCATACCAGGCTTGGCTACCTCAACATAGAACTTCGCATCTTTCGACACTCGCAACACGCGATGTGTTGCTCCAGACACAGCATTCTATGACTTGTGCCTATTTATTTTGGCTCCGTTGATTAATAATAATTGTGGTGATCAGGGAGACCTGCGAGCCCGCTCGACTCCGCTCCCGATCAGCCCTGAGGCGATGATGGGGAGTGCGATCGTGGCGTCGCAGAAGCACTGGACCCGCGGCGACTCGAGCGCCTCCTTGCCCCAGCTGATCGCTTCTTCAAACGTGCACCCGGAAAGCCCCCCCCAGTGGGGGGCGTCGGTGGTGTACTGGATGGCGTAGGCGTGCCCGCCGAGGTTCTGGTCGTGGATCGACGCGATGACCTGTGTTTGCTGGATAAAGTTCTTCGGCACGCCGCCACCGACGTAGATGACGCCGGTCTTCTTCGCGTTCTCGACCATACGGGTGATCTCGTCGGTATCGGCGAGCTGGTCGATGTCGACCTTGACCCCGCGGCGACGGGCCATGACGAGGCCAATCCCGATGGACGAATCGCAGAGAGCGGGGATGAAGATCGGGACACCATACTCGGCGCAGGTGGCGACGAGCGACCGCCCTTCCGGCTTCTGCTCGCGGAGCCACTCTCCGAGACGCCGGATGAACTCCCGCGACGAACCCCGAAACGGTGCTATCTCGTCGGCGAACCGAGCAATCTCCGCATCTATGCTCCGGAATTCCTCTTCGTAGGCGAAGACGTCGTAGATGCGGTCGATCCCCTCCGCAAAGAGCGCCTCGTCGTCTGCGTGGTGGTGGCCGAGGTAGTGCCGGACGCCGAGGTGTTCGCAGGTGTCGTGGAAGATGTTCGCGCCCGTCGAGACGATGACGTCGACGTAACGGTGCCTGACGAGTTCGATGAGCACGTTCTGCATGCCTGCCGGGATCATCGCGCCCGACAGTCCCATGAATATCGTGCAGTCGGGATCGTTGACCATCCTGGTCCAGACCCCAAGCGACTCCCCGAGCTTTCGCCCCTGAAAGCCGGTCTTGCTCATGGACTCTAAGAGGGCCGTTATATCGCTGTTTGGTTTGACTGGCTGCGTAGGTTTCATGGAAAATCCTGGTATCCGTTTCTGGCTATGGCGTATTAATAATTGGCACCGGGGGGACGACCTTCCCTGAGGGGTGGAAGTTTGAGCAACGAGAGGCTGCGAGCGGGGCGGATGGAGGCTTTGGTGTTATCATATTGTGGGGATGCGGAGGGGTAGGTGCTCAGCGAAAAAGTAAGCACAGTTCGCTGGAGCAGCAACGGTACCCTTTGGAGACAGGAGAGGGGGGCAAGCCCCCCTCGCACCTAACGGTGCTCAAGCTCGCTACGCTCGCACTCCGCACCCTTTGGGTGCTCGAGCTCCGCTCCTTCGGAGCATCGCACTCCCCGTCAGCCCCTCCCCCAATGGCGATACCCCCTTGAAATCCGTGCATTGGGTAAGTGATGCTCCGAAGAATGGCACGGGGGATATGACGGGTCGAAAGGCAGGAGCACAAAGACTGCCAGATGCGAGTGGCGACAAAGAAAGCGCGAAAAAAGCGAGGGAAAAGTCCCGGTGCAGTGGACCGTGGGAATATCGCCGTGACTGCCCCCGCCCCATGGGGCGGGGTGCGGCGGGTCGTAGAGCCGGAGCATGAGCACCGAAGGTGCGGAGGAGGAGGCCGAAGGCCGGGCGGGGTGGGGGCAACAATTCTCAGATCTAGATCTTGAGCACCCATGCTCCTGCGAGCGATGGTCTGAAGGACATCCAATGAGTCGCCCCTCAATGAGTTCCCGCAAGTCTACACTCTGAGATTTAAGCTCCGGAGCGCCAGCCCCCGCCGCCCGCAAAAAGAGTTAGTATTATCCGGCCCTTTCACAGGGCCTGGACGAGTGAGTTCCGGGTCACGACGCCCGCTATCTTGCCGCTCTGCCTGACCGGGACGGAGCTGATGTTCTTTTTGAGCATCAGGTCGATGACGTCGGAGACATCCGTATCCGCGTCCATCGAGATCAGGGGCGCGGTCATGATGTCGCGCACGAGGAGGTTCCTGATCCGGTAGTCCTGGTGAGTTTCTTCCACGAGATCCTTGAACGCATGGAGCGCCTTTGCGACGTCGGTCTCCGTGACGATACCGAGGATCCTATCGCCGTCCTCGACGATGAACCGGTCGATTTCGCCGTCAAGCATTCTGCGGCGGAGATGGACGGCCCGCTCCTCGCCCTGGATGGTGTGTGCCGGTTCCATGACCTCCAGGATGCCGCCTGCCGGCCGGAGCACCTTCAGGAGATCCCCTGCCGTCACCTGCCCGATGAGGCGGTGCTCGGCATCGAAGACCACGACCAGCTTGTAGTGCTGGAGCAGCGGCACCAGGATGTCGATGCTCTGGTCCGGGTACGCGGAGGTGAAGTTCTCCTCGACCGTGTTCGCGACATGGATGGATGTGGCCTTCAGCGCCTGGGTCTTTCTGCTCCCGAGCGTCTCGGCGATCGCCGCCCGGGATGTCGTGCCGATGACCGTGCCGTTGTTGGTCACGATAAGGGGATCGACGCCCTCACCGAGCATCTTTTCGAGCGCTTCGCTGACAAAGGCGGACTTCGCGATAGTGATCGGTTTTGCCATCACATCTTTGACGAGTACCTGAAATCTGTCGCTCATTTTGCCACTTCCTTGATAATATCATCTCTCTTGAGCATACCCCGGATATCTCCATCCTCCACGACCACGAGGCTGTTGATCTGGTGCTCCAGCATCAGCCCGACGGCATCCTGGAGGGATGCATCGGGGGTGACGGTGATGACCGGGCGGCTCATGATGTCCTCTGCAACTGCCGATACCTCGACAACGTATCTGAAGCGTTTCTGCCCTGCCGGCTCCTCTTTCCGAAGGTGGGTAACGTCTTTCCTGGGCAGGTTCATCCGCTCGTCCTGATACTCATAAAATGCGAGGTTACTCTCCGTAATGATGCCGGCAAGGCTTCCATTGTCGTTAACGACAATAAGTTTATCGTTTTTTCCTTTTATTGTGTCGATGACGTGGTCCAGCGAGTGGTACCGGTTGACCGTAGCCGCATCTTCCATAATATCGCCGACCCGGGCAGAAAGCCCCCGTACGCGGGTCGAACGCATAACATCCAGTTTGGTGACGATGCCGGTCATCTTCCCGTCATTGATCACGGGCAGCCCGGAGATATCCCGATCAAGCATTATGGCTGCAATATCGCGGATGTTGGTCTCCGGTTTTACGGTGATCGGGTCCGGCGCCATCAGGATACTGACCGGGATCCGGTCGATTGGGCGCCGCCGCCAGATCGGTTCCGTCTGCCTGAGCCGGTAGGCGATATCCTTCTTGGTAAGGATGCCCCGAAGATCATCGCCTTCCATGACCGGGAGTCTCGACACACGATGTTTGAGCATCAGGTTTCGCGCATAAGCGACGTTGTCGGCCGGTGCAACGACGTACACCGGCGCGGACATCACATCAATCGCACGCATGCTCCTTCACTCCTCAGCAAATGCCTTTACAAGATCGTATTCTGTTACCAGTCCAACAAGGCGTGAATCCTCTATAACAGGGAACGCCCCGACACGCCGCCGGATCATCTCGAGGGCGACGTCGTGGATGTTCCGGTCTGGCGTGGTGGTGTGCAGTTCCCCGGAGAGGAGTGACCGTACCGGCGCTCCCATAACCTCAGCGGAGTCTCCGGTCGTCAGTTGCTCGAAGGCTTTGCCTTTCCCAAGATAACTCATGATGTCGGTTGCGGTAACGATGCCGCAGAGTACATCGTCGACAACCACTGGAAGCCGCCTGAACCTGCACTTCACCATCTCCCGACAGACGTTGCCGATCGGTGTGTCGGGACTGGTGACGCGCACTGACGATTTCATGATATCCTCTGCCCTGCGGCCCGAGTGCTCGGTGGTGAGCACCTTCATTACGTCGCGCTCGGTCACAATACCCTTCAGCCCTCCTTCGGCGTCGGTGATGGGAATCCCACCAACATTTTTGTTGATGATGATATCGATCGCATCGCCGATGCTCCCGGTGATGGGCATGGTAACCAGGTGAGGGGTCATGATCTCGCGGAGTTCCTCGTTGATGGCCGCGAGGAAGTTCCCCCCGTGTTTCACCTGCACGAGGTTGAACTTGTCGCCGCCGCCCATGAAGTTGATGATATCGCTGACGGTCACGATCCCCCGGAGGTGGTGCGTTCCCGCGTCGACGATCGGCAGCCTGCGGAACCCTGCCCGGGTCATGATCTCGACCGCCTGCATGATCGTCGTGGTCCGCTGTGCCGTGACAACGTCCCTCGTGGCGATCGCCATTATCTCGCCTTCATATTCTGCGATTCTCGTCTTGAAGTCGATCGGTCCGCGATCACGTTTGCCCGGCATCTTCAGGAGTCTGTCGGCCGGTTTCTTATCTGAGTTATTGGAATTTGGTTGCATGGTCTCACTCCTCTGAAATAGTATCCGAAGACATCCTCACGGCGTGCGGCCAGCGAGGGCGTCATGGCGGTCGATAACGCCGACGAGCCTCTTTCTCTCGTCGATGACCGGAAGGATGCTGATGTCATGGTCGACCATCAGCCGACTCGCCGTTGCCAGAGAGTCATCAGGCGTCACCGAGATTACGGGTGTCGTCATCACCCGCTCTACGGTAGTATCTGCCTGATTCTTTACCGATATGCGGAAATTTCCGGCGCGCAGGAGATCCCGGCGGGAGACGATGCCGATGGTCTCCTTCTTCTGCACCACAGGGAACGCGGTAAAGCCGCTCGCAACGATCAGGCTGTAGATGCGGTGTATGGGGTCATCCGGTGCGCAGGTGACGGGTTCCCGCGACATGGCGTCATCGACTCTGCCGGGGATGTTACGACGGGAGATCAGGACGGGGAAGAGTTCGGAGAAGAGCACCCCTCCCTGGTAGGTGCCGTCTTCATTGACAACCGCAGCGCTGTTGGTACGGGCGTTCATTATAGCGAGGCCGACCTCAGCAAGGGGCGTACTCGGGGCGACCTGGGCAGCCTCCCTGATAAATCCTTTGATGGTGACGTTTGACTTGGTATCCATAACCCGCAGAACGTCGGATATGTCGAGATAGCCCATCAGGCGATTTTTTTCGTCCACAACGTAGAGTTCACGAAAGACGTCTTCCCGAAGCACGCTCCGTGCTTTCGTGACGTACTCGTCGTAGCGCAGGGTGGGAATTTCCACCATCAGGTTTGAGGCCACCTTCATAGCAACTGTTCCTCCTCCCGACAGGCGGGGCAGAGCATAAGGTTGTCGACCCGCGAGAGGTCATCGGACATATTCCCGCACCGGTCACAGACCCCTAGAGCGTACTCTTCCTCGCGGTTAATCTCGATAAGGTCCGCCAGCAGCTCATTCACTTCGGCCGCGACGGTGAGGATATCCCTGACCGTCACGATACCAATGACCATCTGATCCTCGACGACGGGAAGCCTGCGGACACGGTGCTTTACCATCATTGCTGCGGCATCCCCGACCAGTTTTTCGGCACTGATCGTGATCAGCGGTGTGCTCATGATCTCACTGACGGCAACGCTGCTTGGTTTTGAGTCCTTTGCCACAACCTTGCAGTTGATATCCTCCTCCGTGACGATCCCGGTGGGCAGGTTATTTTGCAGCACAATGCAACTGCCGACTCCGTCGCGGCACATGGTCTGCGCCGCTCGGGCGACGGTCTCCCCTACATCGATGGTCGTTGGATGGCTCTGCATGACCTCCCGGACTGGTATGCGTGTCTCAAAACGGATGGCATCGCTATTATTCATCATGGGATTCTCCTGATCTGGGCGCTATTTGAGCCAATTCTCCAGGTGCAAGTCTATCTAGGTTTTAACAGTATAAAAGAATTCTCTCACCTCGGGATTGCGGTTTGTCCCCAAAATAGAGAGAATGCGCCGGACGGAACATATAATTATATTTATTTGTGAGTGCCACAACTCACTTAAGTATAGGGAAAATAGACCTACCTGAGGGAACTTAATGACGTTCTTAGTTCGTACGAAAAAAAAGATCTCGGGGTTCTTGAGGGCACTCTTTAAGAAGCGGACCTGCCGTATCGGGATATACGGCCCTCCCAATGCCGGCAAGACGACGCTTGCAAACAGGATTGTGCGTGATTGGGTTGGTGATGCGGTCGGGCCGGTCAGCGAGGTGCCCCATGAAACCCGCCGGGTGCGGCGCAAGGAGGACATCACCATCACGGGCCAGAACGGCAACTCAATAACCATCGACATCGTCGATACGCCGGGTGTGACGACAAAGATTGACTATAATGAGTTCGTCGAGTACGGCATCGAGAAGGAGGAAGCCGTCAAGCGGGCACGGGAGGCGACCGAGGGCGTGGCCGAGGCGATGCACTGGCTCCGTGAGGACATCGACGGCGTCATCTACATGCTTGATGCCACGCAGGACCCGTTCCAGCAGGTGAATATCATGCTGGTCGGGATCATCGAGAGCCGGAAGCTTCCGGTTCTTATCGTCGCAAACAAGAACGATCTTCCCGATGCGTCTCCTGCGCGGATCAAGAGCGCGTTTCCTCAACACCCTGTGATTGCCATATCCAGCCTTGAAGGGATCAACGTGGAAGAACTGTACGAGAATATGACGTCATATTTCGAGTGATTGAGATGATACAGGGTGTACAGATAGACCTTATCTCGGCGGAACGCCTGGATCGGCTCACTGCAATGGAGAAGATCCGCCTGATCCTCGACGACGTCATGGAAGGAAATATCGTTGTCCTGGAGAAGGGTCTCGCGCCGGACGAGCAGAGCAAACTCATTGAGATCACGATGCGGGAGATCGCGCCGGATGGATTTTCCGGGATCGAGATGGAGACCTACCCCGTCAAAGATTCTCAGAGCGGGTTTCTGGGGAGACTCTTCGGGGGGAAGCGCACCGAGACCCGCCTGACCGTGATCGGGCCTGCAAACCAGCTCAAGACGCTCAAGAAGGAGAAAGATCTTATCAGCGCATGGGTCTCCTCGTCGAGATGAACGGATATTACGGGTGATACATGCCTCACAAGTGTACGCAATGTGGCAGGGAGTTCGAGGACGGTTCGACAGTAATACTGAAAGGATGCCCGAGCTGCGGTGGGAAGAAGTTTCTCTACATCCGTGAGGCCGAACGGCACGACGACGTGCTGAAGGAGAAGACCATCGACGAGATTGCCCGGGATACGGGCGAAGATGTGCTTGAGGTCAAGCCGGATCGACGAAATGAGGAGATCGAGGTCTTCGAGCGGATTGAGAGCATACGTATCCTCAGTCCCGGTTCGTACGAGCTGAATATCGAGAAGTTGGCCCGATCGGACGAGGTCGTCGTGGGACTGGAAAAGGAAGGAAAATACGTAGTAGATATACTCTCCATGGCCAAGAAGAAGAAGTGATGCGCCGTTCACTCTATTGAGCGCCGGGGGAGCGAATCCCCTCTCGCGCTGTATCCCCAACTGCTGTGTTGCATAACTCTGGTTCTTCGACCCACACAGAAAAGATGCCGGACGTCCCTTCCGTCCCTCCATGCCAAGAACCGAACGTTGGGGACGCCCGTACCCTGACAATCGCGACTGGAGTATAT